>JAYWFM010000075.1:0-5821 GCA_043778825.1 Planctomycetota bacterium
TCAGCCCCCGGACTCTTTCGAGGGTCTCCAGAGTCCGGGGGCTGACGCCGCCCGGCTCGCCTGTTCTGGGACGGCTGATCGCAGTAGGCCACAGCATCAGCGAGCGAGTCGCAGTGCGACATCTCCAACTACCGAATTCACAACGCGGATCGTCGTGCTACATTTTTTGGAATCAATCGGCAACAATGGAGCCATCCCCTCCTGAGTGAAGTTGCGGCACAGAGGATCTGTCGATGAGTCGTTGTTTCCGGACGCTTGTGTGTGCAGCTCTGCTGCTGGTCCCCACCCTCCCGCTGGCGGCTGTGGAGTTGCAGCAGGAGTTCGTCAATGGCCTGCGGAAGCAGGGGTTCGGCGACTTGGGGACGTATTACCTCAAGCAGTTGGAGGCGGACAAGAAGGTTCCCGCCAGCATGACGGAGACGTTCGATCTGGAACTGGCCCGCTGCATGCAAGTGGCCGCCCTGTTCACGGAGAACATCGGCGAAGCCAAACAGCTGCGAGACCAGACCCGCACTCAGCTCGACAAGTTCCTGAAGGAGCACCCGACGCACGCCGAGGCCGGGGCGGCGTTCGATACTTACGGTGTCCTCTCGCTGACGATCGGGAACTCGTTCCTGCAGCAGGCGCATGCTCAGAAAGACGCCAAAGCCAAGGAGGATTTCATGGCCCAGGCGAAGACCGCGTATGAAGAATCCCGACCCCGCCTTACCGAGGCGGCCAAGCTCTTCCAGGCCCATTACGAAGCCCTCAAAGCGGCGGCGGAAGGGGGTGAAGGCGAAACCCGCACCGCCAAGGTCCAGACATCCAAGAGACGCCAGGAGGAGGCACTGTTCAACGCGGAGTACGACTGGCTGAACGCGCGCTACAATCTGGCCAAGGTCGATTACTTCGTGGCCCAGACCTACACCGATCCCAAGCACAAAGACGTGAAGCCGCTGTTGGAAAATTCCGAGAAAGCCCTGTATTCGATTCGGCAGGGATATGAAAACGCTCTCCCCGGCCTGCTGGCCTTCTATTGGAGCGGTCGCATCAACGAACAACTGGGGAATCTGGAAAAGGCCAAGGATATCTATGAAGAAGTCACCGGAAGCGAGCCGAACTCAGACGTGAACCTGTCCCAGGAAATACTCAACTTCTACGGGGAGAATTTCCTACGGCGCATGTCTGTTGCCGGTCAACTGAAAAAACACGATGAACAGTTCTTCGCAGATGCCGAAGACTGGCTGAAGGATAACATCGGTCGCAAGAGTGACTCCTACTACGGTGTCGTCGTTGAATTGGCGAAAGCCTCTGCCGCCGAAGCCGAAAGGCAGCCCGCCGCGGAAAAGGCCAAGACCATGGCCAAGGTCGTCGGGGATCTGCGCGGCATGGCAAAGATCACCAGTCCTTACCAGAACGAAGCCATCAAATTGATCCGCTTGTACGCCAAGGCGAATGGGGAAGAGCTGGAGGAGGCCAAGACGTTCGACGAGGCGTTCGCGAACGCCGATACCGCCATGAAAAACGGGCAGCCCGCCGATGCGGTCATCCAGCTCGAGCGGGCGATCGTGCTGCAGAAGGAAGAGAAAGATCCGGAGCGACTCCAGTTCGTGCAATACCAGTTGGCGCTCGCCAAGTATCTGTCCGAGGATGTCGCCGGCTCGGTCCTCGATGCCGACAAATTCGCCCGCGAGTTTCCCAAGTCCAAGCTGGGCCCGCCCGCGGCGGTGCTGGCCATTAACGGCTCGTTGTTCCTGTGTTCCTCAGCCACTGCGGCAGACCGTCCGGCGGCGGAGAAGCAATTGAACAGCATCGTCAAATTCACGCTCGATACGTGGCCCAATCGGGCGGAGGCCGATGATGCCCGCATCGCGTTGGGGAGCCTCAAGATGGCGAACCGGGATCCCGAGGGGGCCATCGCCGCGTACGACAAGGTCAATCCCGCCTCGGAACGGGCTGCCAAGTCGCAGAGCCTGGCGGCCAAAGCTCATCGACTCATCTATGCCATGGCGCGGCAGGCCAACAAGCTGGATGATGCGGCCAAAGCTCATCAGACACAGTCGCGAACTCAGTTTGAGCAAGCCCTGGCTGCTGCCAGCAAATCATCCAAACCCGAGGATGAATTGGTCGTTTCGGAATGCCGGCTGAATCTGGCAGAGATGCACCTGGAGGCCGGGGAGGTCGATGCGGCGATTGCAATGTTGACCCCTCTGGAAACCAAGATTCGCGAGTTGAATCCGGAGTCCCTGGATAACGCCCAACTCCGGACGCTGCTGTCCGCCATCCGGGGACACAGCGTCAAGAAAAACCTGGCCGGTGCCCTGGCCTGCGGCCTGCTGCTGCTGGAGAAAACGACTGAAAGTCCGCAGGTCAATTCTGCTCTGGTCAGCGTCTCCCGACTGATGCGGGATGACTACAAGGCCGACCAGGGCAAACTTCTGGAACTCGCCAACATGGAGTCTCCGGACCAGGCGACTGTCCTCGCGGCGAACATCAAAGCCGACGCCTCGAAGGCAGCCCTCGTCAACATCCTGAACAAGCTGGCCCCCCGGGAGCAGTTGAACCTGCCGGAAATGGTTGCGTTGGGAGACTTCGCCGCCGATGCGGGTCTGCAGGATCTCGCCCAGTCGATGTATCAGCGTGCCCTGGAAGCAGGCCAGGCACTGACGACCAAAACTCCGCAGACGGTCGCGGCCCTGACGCGGGTGCAGGCGGCACTGATTGGACTCTTGCGAGCGGGTGGACAGTTTCCCGCGGCCCTGGTTCAGGTCAACGCCCTGATCGCAGCCAATCCGAAGGCCCTCGATCCCAAAATTGAGCGGGCACGCATCCTGCAAGGCATGGCCGATACCGACCCCTCCAAATGGAAGGAAGCCGCCACAGCCTGGAGCGAGCTGCGAAACTTATACCAGCGAGCGCCGAAGAAACCCGCAGCCTATTACGACATGGTCTACAACATCGGCCTGTGCCTCGCCGGGGAGGCGCGCACGGCCAACGATCAGAAGACGGCCGCCGAGAAAAAGAAGCAGGCGATTCAGCTCCTCAAGGGGACGCTGGCCCTGGCTCCCGAACTGAACGGGCCCGAGATGGTCGCGAAGTTTAAGGCGCTGCTGGATGAGTTGAGTCCCCCATAGAACGGAATTCATTCCGTTCTTCTCCGTGGGACGGGCACATTGTGGGACGGGCACATTTGCCCGTCCATCAGTTATCATCGCAGAGCATCTCGACCCCGGAGAGGGGAAGCCGTTCAGACTTCCCAGTGGGGTGAATTCTGGAAGACGCGAGCGAGCGGGTACGGACGAGAGCATCCGGCCTGCATCGGAATGCGAGTCCCGTAGCGTCATCGCCTCCAGCTGGCCTGCTTCATCGATTGAACAACTCGCGTCTCCCGAACGTATCAATCTCGTATCAGGGAGTCTGCCTGTCCTCCATCTTCCGAATTTCTCAACTCACGAGTCCCTTGCTGGATTTCATCCGATCCCACAACATGAAAAGCAGTTACATCACGGGATGCAAACTCAAGTCCCTGTCGAACCGCTGCAACTGGAACGACCACGACATTCGGCATGACCTGTGCAGCAATTTTGTGTAGGCGATACCGCAGGCTTCCGAGTCAACCGTGTCGGCCCGCTCCCGAATCAGGGGGTGTCGCAATTCTCGATACGGACTCTCGTTTTCTGCTTCCGCCGGAAGGAAGGTTAACATGTTCAACAAACTCCTGAAGGATGAGTCCGGGTTCATCGTGAGTGCGGAACTCGTCCTCATCGCCACGCTGCTCGTGATCGGGCTGATTGTTGGCCTCAGCGAAGTCCAGCACGCCATGGTGTCCGAACTGAACGATGTTGCCGATGCGATCGGCGAAGTGAACCAGAGCTACTACTGGAGTGGGTTCAGCAGTCGTCACTTCTTCCATCTGTTCACCATCCATGCCGCGACCTACGGCTCGGTCTTCCAAGATCAGCGCGATGATTGCGACAACAATCAGTGCCACATCGCTTGCGATGCCCCGGCCAACGAAACCCCCAAGAATCCGTAAGGAAGTTGTGGGGCAGAAGTCTCACGATTTCAGTGACAGATGTTGAGATTCAACCCAGGGCTGAGTTCTGCGGACCCGGCCCTGGGCCTCGTTTGTATGGGTTGGGCTTTAGCCCAACCGATCCGGCTGGACCAGCTGCAGCGCCTCTTTCAGTCGAGCCGCCACCCGTTCAGGCTCTTCGGCACCGCAGATCTCACGGCTGACCGCGATTCTCCGAGATCCGGCCGCCAGCACTCGCTCGACGTTATCAATCCCGATCCCGCCAATCGCGAAGGCCGGGAGTGACACTTCAGCGGCCACCTGCTGCACATACTCCAACCCGGCGAATTCCTCAAAGATCTTCGTCCGTGACGAGAACACCGGCCCCACTCCGAGGTAATCGGCCCCGTCCAGAACTGCTTGCTCGGCCTGTCCGATCGCATGCGTCGAGACCCCCACCAGCTTCTGGCCGCCGATGATCTGGCGGGCCTCATGAACGGTCAGATCCCCCTGCCCCACATGCACCCCATCCGCATCGGCCAGGCACGCCAGATCGGGGCGATCATTCACGATGAACAACGCCCCGGCCTCAGCGGTCCATTCGCGAATCCACTTCGCCAGTTCCAGAAACCGCCGGTCGGGCATCCCCTTCTCTCGCAACTGGACCACATCCACGCCGCCCCGCAACGCGGCCTTCACGACCGGCCCGGCCCCCTGCGGACAGAGACTGTCCGTCACCAATAAATACAGAGAGCAGTCCATTAGTTTCTCAATCGCCCCCTGCGTCGCGCTCAGCCCCTTCTCGATCGTATAGAACCGATATCGCAGCCCTCCGATCCCCGCAGCTGCGATGGCATCGATGGTCTTGCCGTACTCTTCCAGGGTGCGGAGCGCCTCCTGCACCCGCTTGATGTTGGCGAGGGCGACGGACCAGACCGAGGGCCGGGCCATTTCGAATGCCGTGTGAATCGAGGTGCCCACATCGTGCTCGGTATCGCGTGCCTGCACCGCTTCGTCGAGGTGCAGTCTCGACAGCAGCGGGACCAGTGCGTGCCGCGTCTCCTTGATCTGCCGCGACAAGTGGGCATCGTTGAGGATCATCCGCGCGTAGTCCTCGACCACGCGCAGCCCCTCGCGGCAGCGATTCGCCGAGGCATCCAAAATGCGGGCCACCGAGACCGACTCGCTCCGCAACACCGGGGCCGCCCGCAGTTGAATATCTGTTTCCAAAGGCGTGGAGCTGACGGTGATCGGCTGTTGCAATCGCGCCCGCAGAGCCGCCGCATCGACACTCAGCAGCTCCAGCACATCGCGGAATGAGTCGATCTCCAGTCCCGCCAGCAGCAGATGCTCGGTGCGAATCTCGGCGGCCATGCCTTCGTGAGCGACCAGTTGCCGGGCACTCTGCAGGAACTCTCGGAGCGGACAGACCGGGGCGTCGGCGTGCTTGAGAACCACAGCGGCATCGAGCATCGCCCCCGCAGTGACCCCGGCCCCGCAGAGCAGATCGTGCGCCCGGCTCTCATCCGTCCACAGTGCCTCGATCAGGTCGAAGGCCGAACAGGACTCTCTCGCCGTCAGGCGGTCCATCACGCGCTGAGCACCGGGAGACAGTAAAGAGGTCGGCATCGTCTGGTCGCTCCCGTGTGTGCATCAGAATTGTAGGCGGTGGCGAGTCTCTGCCCCCTCTCCCCACGGTCGGCATGACTTGAGGGGTGGGCGTGGCTGTGGGGAGAGGGCCGGGGTGGCCTGGTGAAACGGGCGGAAGTTGGGGGGCTTGGGTTTGCGGGGAGAAAGCGAATCTGTTGCGCTCAGCTGACCCCCAGA
>JAYWFM010000076.1:0-32680 GCA_043778825.1 Planctomycetota bacterium
GTAGGAGGCTGGCAGACCACGCCAGATTGAGCCCTCGCATTCACAAACTCGACAGCCGCCAAAACCCCGTTTCACCAGGCCAGGGTCGGGGTGAGGGGGTCACACGCAAGACTTTCGCCCCCTCACCCCGGCCCTCTCCCCACAGTCACCTCCGCACAGAAATCCATATCGCCAGTGGGGAGAGGGGGCAGAGGAGAAGGGCTGCCTACTTTTGTGATGCACACACAGGGGCCGGGAGTGGCAGCGGCGGCTTCGCTGATGGCGGAATCGTCGGTCGCGTCCGGACCGACCTGCACTCCACCCCGCCGATACCACTTCACAAAGGCGTACGTCATCGGATAGACCGCCGCGGCCAGTGCAGCTCCCAGCACCACACAGCCGATCAGCATCGGCCACCCAATCCCGTACAGGAGACTGGGCAGGGACCGCATCCCGCCGTGCCAGTCCAGCTTCGGAGGCTGCAACCCCGCATGGATCTCCCCGGGAGCCGCAGGCATCAGCCAGCGCCCGACCCGGTAACTGGCCCACAGGATCGGAGCAAACGTCAACGGGTTGTTGACGTAGCAGGCGGCAATGGCCAGGGCCTTGTTGAACCGCATCAGTCTCGGCAACGCGAACGCCACAAGAATGATGATCACCGTGTGCAGACCGAACAGCGGCGTCAACGCGACAAAGACCCCGACCGAGGTCCCCAGCGCCAGTTCGTGCGGACTGTCCTCGGGTGAAATCAATACCCTCACCCCATCACGGATTCGAAACGACTTCCAGCGTTGCCAGCGCGTCATCGGAATGGGGAGTTCAGTCGTCATGCGGAGAAGCGTGTCGGTCCGTGGAATGGCCACCCATCAGGTTACGGTTGTTGAAGTCCGAGGGGAAGTCCAGAGTGGAGAGTGGGGAGTGGGCGGAGCTGGAGTTGGGGTGGGGGAGGTGCAAAGTGCAAAGTGAGAAATCTCCCGACTCCCGACTCCCGACTCACCCTCCCGACTCCCGACTCACCCTCCCGGCACCACCCGAGCCCGCACCTCGATCTCCAGCGTCGGCTGCTCCGGGTGATCGGTGGCGATTTGCAGCACCTCGCGAAACTCCCCCTCTGTGGCAGAGGTGAAGGTCAGATTGCCCCAGTGGGACTTCACGGGGTCGGGGGACTCCGGCTGAATCGACACCGCCAGGTCAGTCTCCGATGGCCCCAGAATCCGAAACGGCTGGTGATCCCGAGCCAGGATCTGAATTCGGCGGGAGACGGAGCGCCCCGTCGGGACATCCCCAAAGTGGACGATCCGTGGCCCATTCAGCCCGCTGCGAAATCCGATGGCCAGCTTCACCTCGGCGGTCGGCGATCCCGGTTCCGCCCCCGAGACGTGGATTGTCCGGAAATCGTCGATCCCCGTCGCGGATGGCTCCGGCCTGGGGATGGTTGCGGACACCTGCCAGCTTCTCCTCCACAGCTGCGTCCCCAGTTCGACAGCCGGTCCGAGAGGAGAGGGTGTCTCGCTCTGGACCCCCTCGGGCCAGCCGGTCAGTCGAGGGGGCTGGTCGGCGGACAGTGGATATCTGGCTGTGCGCGTGATCTCCAGGCGGACCGTCTGCGGGGGTGAGTCCTTCGTGAACTCGGCACTCAGGAGTCCGGGGTTGATGCGGTACTCTGCGATGGTGACGAGCGTCCCCTGACACTCGATGACTTGTTTGGCGGCAGCGGGGGCCGGTTCGTACTCGACGGAGAACTGATAGTCCGATGCGCGGTCAGTCGTGGGCCGGGGCGGACGGAGGGTGAGTGTCTGGGTCTGTCCCGCCCCGAGTTCGAACTGATCCCCGACCTTCAGACGCGTCTCACCCCGCCGGACGGCGTAGCAACTGCACCCAATCGATCGCACGCGAATCTGAACGGGATGGTGGGTTGCGTTGAGGAATGGAAACAGGAACACCCCGGAGGAGTCGTCTTCGAGGTGCTGGTCGACCTCCCCCAATAGCCAGGTCTTCGACTGCTGGGGATCGGTGCAAGTCACCGTCGACGGCCCGCCGGATTCGCACCCCCACAGAGCCAGCCCCAGACAAACCCCGAGCCAAACACGGAAAAGGTCAATGATGCACTACTCCAGAACCGGGATTGGTTTACCCACTGGGAATCGCCATCGCCACGTTCACCCGAAATTGCGAGCGTGGTCGTCGATCAGGCTCGCCAACATACCCGCAGAGCCTCTCCGAAAACAGCGATCCGGTGCCTCTGACCTGTGTCATCGTCAGGAAATGGGCCATGACGGTTTGTACGGTTTCTGTCTGGTCACATTCGGGACTCTCCGCTGAGATTCCGTGTGTGCATCACAAAAGTAGGCACGGGAACATCTCACCGCCTCAGATCACCCAGAAGCAGGACATCTCAACCGGCCCAGGTCCATGCCAGCGCCGACCCGTCTCCCCATGATCTTGTGACCATGATCTTGTGATTCTCTTCGGAGTCTTCTGGAGGTTTGGAGCGGGAAGAGATGAACAAAATCATGATGAACAAAATCATGCAGAGATCAGCGGCCAGTCGCGAGTCCTCGATTGGCACAGCAAGAGGTTCTTCTCGCGAATGCCGTTGCTGGATGTTGTCCTGCCTACTTTTATGATGCACACACCGGAGATGCCCAACGCTCCGTGTTGTGATTTGCAAACCGGAGCGTCGCACTACAATGGGAAGCCTGCCCATTCAATCGAGATCGAGGAGTCGATGTGAATTCGATATTCCGGGTTTGCTTCGCGATCTGCTTAGCATTCATTGCGTGTTCGTTCGCCACGGCGGCGGAGCCAGAGGCGGGTTCGTATGCCGCTGAGGTTTTCGCCGATGACCCGCTGTGCGACTACCGGTTCGAGGACGGCGAGGCCACGGGCGGGACGGTGGCGCGCAATGCCTCGCGGGCCAAACAGCCGGGACCAGATGGCGTCTTTGGCCCGGCAGTGAAACTGGTAGACGGGCCGAGCGGCAGCGGGCGGGCGGCGGGATTCGAGGGGACCGGCTATGTCGAGATCCCGCATCACGCGGTCTTTGACGCCGACGAACTCTCCGTTGAGTTCTGGGTTCGCAGCTCCCAACCCTGGGACCAGAAGTATTGGCCGGGCAGCGCTACGTTGATCTCGAAGTTCACGTACGGCTGGGGGTCGAGCGACTGGGGCATCCTGGGCGGCAGCCTGACAGAGGGCGTTAACGAAGGGCGAGTTCTCGTCGGAGTGGGGCCGAAGGGCGGCGGCGATGTGGTACTCGCATCGGGACCGGGCCTCAACGATGGGCAGTTCCATCATGTCGTCTGGACCCGCACCCGCGATGGGCAGAACACTCTGTATGTCGATGGAGCCTCGTGCGCCTCAGCCAAAGACAACGGCAACAAGATCACGAACACACGAGCGATTCAAGTCGGCGGCGAACAGCTGGAACCGAACGGGAAGTTCCTCAACGGCTCGCTGGCGGCTCTGGCGATCTACTCGCATGTGTTGACCGAAGACCGCGTGCAGTCGCACTTCGCAGCCGGAGGTGTCGCCTCCCGGTTGCCGCCGCCTGCGAAGAGGTCGGTCGACTTTGTGCGCGACATCCAGCCGCTGTTTCAGAAGCACTGCTTCGAATGCCACGGGCCGGGGAAGGACCAGGGCGGGTTGTCGCTCGCCGCTCGTTCGCTGGCCTTGGACGGCGGGGAGAGTGGCCGCGTGATCGTCCCCGGCAAGAGTGCCATCAGCTCGCTGGTCCCGCGCATCGCCGCGCTCGATGAGGAGACCGTCATGCCGCCCGAGGGGGATCGCTTGAGCGCGGACCAGGTCGGACTCATCCGAGCCTGGATCGATCAGGGAGCGGTCTGGCCCGCGACTGCCGATGAGGTCGATCCGCGTGTCACCCAGGCCGCCAATCACTGGTCCTTCAAACCGCTGAAACGACCCGCTCTGCCGCAGATCAATGACGCTGCCCAGAAGACCTGGATCAAGACGCCGGTCGATGCGTTCGTCCTCGCCAAGCTCAACGCGGCCCCGCTGCGACCCACCCCGCCCGCGACGAAAGCGGCCCTGTTGCGACGCGTGTCGTTCGATCTGACGGGCCTGCCTCCCTCGCCTGACGAGATCAAAGCATTCACGACCGACACTCGCCCGGAGGCATACGCGGAAGTCGTCGACTGGCTGCTGGCCTCGCCCGCATACGGCGAGCGCTGGGCGCGGCACTGGCTCGATGTCGTGCGGTACGCCGACTCCGGCGGCTACGAGACCGACATCTATTACGAGCAAGCCTGGCGCTACCGCGACTACGTCATTCGCAGCTTCAACGACGACAAACCGTACGACCGGTTTCTGATGGAGCAAGTGGCCGGGGATGAACTCTGGCCCGATCCAGCCGAGACGCTACAGGACGCGGTCGCGGTCTGGACGCTGGGGCAGTGGCCGAACTCGCTCGACAAGTTCCCGGACCTGCTCGAGTACACGCGACGCACCGATCAGGTGACGACCTTCAGCGAAGCCATGCTGGGGATCACGGTCGGCTGTGCGAACTGTCACAATCACAAGTACGACCCGATCAGCCAGCGCGATTACTTCGGGTTGGAGGCGATCTTCGCGGCCAGCGAAACGTGGGATCAGAACACGAACAAGAAGGCGTGGGCCTCGGGCGAGCGGAATCACTTTCGCATCCTGCGGCATGCTCCGTCACCCACTCCTATTCGATTGTTAGCGAGGGGAGAACTCACCAAGCCGCGCGGGTTGGTCTCTCCGGGGCTGCCCGCGTTTCTGCCCGGCGGGGGCACGTTGCCGAGCGGGCCGGAGGAGAGCCAGCAGCGCCGGGCTCAACTCGCCCGCTGGCTGGTGGCGCCGCAAAACCCCCTCACCGCGCGCGTCATGGCGAACCGCGTCTGGCAATGGCACTTCGGTCAAGCCCTGGCGTCGACCCCCAACGATCTCGGCACGATGGGTCACGCGCCGTCGCATCCGGAGCTGCTCGACTGGCTGGCGTCCGAGTTGGTCGAGAGTGGCTGGAGCTTGAAGCAGTTGCATCGTCTGATCGTGCTGTCGTCGACCTATCAGCAGTCCGCAGTCCGCGAACCAGAGGCCCTCCAAGCCGATCCGCAGAACCTCTGGCTGGCGGGTTTTCCCCGAAGGCGAATGGAAGCCGAAGAGGTCTGGGACCATCTGCATGCAGCTGCGGGGACACTCGACACGAAGAGCTTCGGTCCACCGTTTGTGCCGAAGTTGTCGGCGGAGGAACTCAAAGGACTGTACGACATCGAGCAGAAGCCGGACAAGAAGTGGCCCGTGACCGAGGAGCAGAACCGCCGGGCGATTTACATCCTGAATCGCCGCTCGTTCCGGTTCCCGTTCTTCGAGGCGTTCGACCCGCCCAACAGCGGGGCCAGTTGCCCGACCCGGCAGATGACCACCGTCCCGGCCCAGGCCCTGACGCTACTCAACAACAGCCGGGTGGCCGAACAGGCCAAAGCCATGAGCGAACGCCTCGCCCGCGAGGCCGGTGCCGACCTCGATGATCGCGTGCGACTCGCGTGGATGCTGGCCTTCAGCCGGGAGGCGAGTGACGCCGAACTCCAACTCGCCCTTCGATTCCTCGCCGAGTCGGAGGCCGCTCATACGAAGAAGGGCACAGCGGACCCATGTGCCGCAGCGCTGGTGGAGTTCTGTCTGGGCCTGATGAACACGTCCGAATTCATTGACACATAGTCGCACGACGCTCCGCGTCGTGAGTCACGACGCGGAGCGTCGTGCTACAATGGAATCCACCATGACCCAATCACTCTCCCGACGTTCGCTACTCGCCCAAGCGGGCATGGGCATCGGCGCTCTGGCCATGCTCGACTTGCTGAGCGGCGAGTCCGCTGCTGCCGACAACCCACTGGTTCCCAAGACCACGCATCATGCTCCGCGAGCCAACGCGGTGATCTCGCTGTTCATGCACGGCGGGCCCAGCCAAGTCGACACGTTCGATCCCAAGCCGCTGCTCGCCAAGTACGCCGGACAAACGCTCCCGGCCAGCTTCGCCAACCTCAATCTGGAGTTCACCAAAGCCAGCGAGGCCAAAATCCTGGCGAGCCAGCGGACGTTCAAGAAGTGCGGCGAATCCGGGATCGAGATGTCGGACCTGTTCGAACATCTCCCCCGTGTGGCCGACGAGATGGCTGTGATCCGCAGTTGCCACCACACCGAGTTCAACCACGCCCCCGCGCTGTATCTGGCCCACTCGGGAACCGGCCTCATGGGACGCCCGAGTCTGGGGGCGTGGGCGGCGTATGGGTTGGGGTCCGAGTCGCAGAACCTGCCCGGTTATGTGGTGCTGCGGGACGGACCGCTCAAGGGCGGCCCGCTCACCTATGGCAGCGGGTTCCTCCCGGCGGTCTACTCGGCGACTGAGTTGCGGTTGAGCGGTGCGCCGATTCTGTACCTCAATCGACCCGACAGCGTCAGCGACAGCGACCAGCGCCGCATTCTCGATTTTTCACAACAGCTCAACCACCATTATCTGACCGAGCAGAACGCGGACAGCGCTCTCTCCGCTCGCATCGCAGCGTATGAACTCGCGTATCGCATGCAGTCCTCAGCCCCGGAAGCGGTCGACCTGAGCCAGGAGACCGAGCAGGTGAAGACGCTGTACGGCCTGGACCAGGATGACACGCGGTCCTTCGGCACCCAATGCCTCAACGCGCGGCGACTGGTCGAACGCGGCGTGCGCTTCGTCCAGCTGTATCACGGAGGCGGCGGCGATGGCTGGGACACTCACGGCGACAACGATGCCAAGCACGTGCGAAACGGCAAGCAGATCGACAAGCCGATCGCGGGACTGATTACCGACCTCAAGGCCCGCGGCCTGCTCGATTCGACGCTCGTCCTGTGGGGCGGCGAGTTCGGCAGAACACCGACCTCGGAGGGTTCCTCCGGCCGCGACCACAGCCCGTACGGTTACTCGGTCTGGATGGCCGGGGGCGGCATCAAGGGCGGCACGGTGTACGGCTCGACCGATGAGTTTGGGTTCCAGGCCCAACAGAACCCCGTGCAAGTCCGCGACCTGCACGCCACGATTCTGCATCTGCTCGGCCTGAAGCACGACCAACTGACGTTCTACTTCCAGGGTCTCCAGCAACGCCTGACCCAGGTCGATGGCGAGTGCCGCGTGATCCATGAGATTCTGGCGTAACGCATCAGACATCGGTATTGTGGCACGACGCTCCGCGTCGTGAGGGACGACGCGGAGCGTCGTACCACAATGGTCAATCCAGTTTGGGGAGTCGTCCATGTTCAAGCCTCACGCTCTCGTTGCTCTCCTGTTGCTCGTGGCCTCGCCGCTCTTCGCAGCCGACCCGAAGCCACTCGCGGGCCTGGTCCCCGGCATCAAAGTCTTGCCCGACAAGGCTCCGGATTGCACCTCGCTCAAGACAATCGTGGAGAGCTTCACTCGCGGTTGCAAGACGAACGATGAGAAGGCCATCGCGGTTTACAACTTCATGCGGCTGACGCACTATCACCGCGCGTACCCCAGTGAGCCGGGCGGCATTCCCGTGCTCAAGGAAATCAATTGTTACGGCTGGAGTCTGTGCGGTGGGCTGCATGCGGAGCAGTCGGCGCTGTGGCGCGAGCTGGGATGGGAGTGGCGGTTTGTGGGGTGGCCGGGACATACCACTGTGGAGGCGTTTTACGATGGACGCTGGCATTACCTGGATGTGTTTCTGAAGTTCTACGCCTGGATGCCCGACCCGAATCATCCGGGCGGTCGCACGATCGCGGGGGAGGACGACCTGGCGGCGAATCCGCAGGAACTCCTGCTCGATGCGTTCGTACTCGATGAATCCCGCAATGTCATGTATGCGAAGGGCCACCAGTTCGAACTGATCGGGGAGAAAGCGAACTGGCAAGCCCCGGCATTCCTCCTCTGCGGCGACGACATTCCAAGCATCATCCACGGTGTCACGCACAAGAACCGTATCGGGGCCGAACCGGGCTGGGGCGGCATGCTGCACGCCAGCGGGGATTATTCCGCCGACGTGAATCTGGCTCCCGGGTTCGCGCTCACCAACACCTGGGACAAAGCCGAGGGAGCGTGGTACTGGTCGGGTTCCCAGGTCGCTCCGTGCCACACTTGCGGCGACAAGGAGATTCGCAACTCACCCGAGAAAGGGCCGATCGCCGAACCGTATCTCGGTCCCAATTGGAACTGCGAGAGCTACGCCAACGGGCAGATCGACTTCCATCCCAACCTGTCACACCGCGACTGCTTGAAGTCTTTCGCGGCTGTGGAGAACGTCAAACTGGCCGATGGCGGATTGGTCCCCATCCAACCCGGTCAGCCCGCTCGCGTGACCGTGCTGTTGCAATCGCCGTACCTCCTCACGCAAGCCAGCGGTTCGGCGACTGAATTCGAGACGTTCGAGATCAGTGTCAATGGCGGTCAAACGTGGAAGACCGCCGACTTGAAAGACTTTGGCCCGGCAGTTGGCGGGCAGACTCAAGCTCTCGCGCGGCTCACCATCAAGGACCGGCTGACCGAGATGCATCTCCAGGCGACCGTGCAGAACAATCCGTTCTCGCTGCCGTATCTCTCGCCCGGCAAGAACACGGTGACGGTTTCGGTGGCCGATCCCGCCGCACTCGGCGAGAACACACTGGTCGTGACGTATGCCTATCGCACCGGATCGCGACGCAAGAGTTACGAGCAGTTGTGCCTGGAGGGGAAGGAGATCGGACGCGGTCATGACGCCTCGTGGGAGGCGACCCCGACCATCGTGCAGAAGACGTTCCGAGCCAAAGACCTCCCCGCGAAATTCGACATCGACATCCCCACGCCGCGCGGCCTGCATCCGGTCTATCCCCGCATGTTGTTCGTCCGGCGCGAGGTCCTCGCACCGAATCAGAAACCGCTCCCTTGGCCCGCGAACTCCCAGCCGCCCCAGGTCAGTCCAGGCGATACACTCTTGACGCTGCCGAACCCGTTGCTCACCGGAACGCAACCGCCGCCGCCGAAACCCGTGCGACCGGTGAAGACGGTCTCGATCGACTGGAAGGCTGGTCGCTACATCACGAAGTCCGGCCAAGCCCCGGCACTGGGACAGCTCAAGTGGCCCAAGAACGCCCAGGAGCAGATCGACCCCATCGCGTTTGTGGTGAGCGGGGAATTGAAAGGGCTGCCCGCTCTGAAGGACTTGGCGGCGGCGCGGTTGAAGTTCCCGGTGATTCGCTCGCATGAGAAGGCTCCGACGAAAGTGGGGGCGGTCTCCTTGCAGTCTCCGTTTGACGCGAATCAGCCCTACGATTTCGGCCAGTTGGGCGATCTCCTGGGCACCGTCAACATCCCCACTCTGGCGGACGCAGACCCGAACTGGTCGCCGCCGAAAGAGTTCACGATCGACGTGACCCGTCATCTGCGATCGCTTCTCGTCGACCCGTCGAAGTTCCACGGCTTCGCCCTCCGCGTGGTCCCCGATCGCAGCATCGATGACGGCTGGACGGTACGCATTCAACTGCCAGACTCGCCGAAATTCACCCTGGAGATCGACACCTATACCGACGCTGTTTCTCCGACACCGGGCCAGTCGCCATCCACCCCGTAGAGCATTAGACTCCCGGTGTTGGGTCCATCGGGATGGGTGACCACGAACTCTTCGATGTTTTACCCCCTGAGAACTGCCTCATGTTGCTGCACTCTCTGCGAACTGTTGTGTTGTGCCTGGCCCTCATTCATGTCCCACGACTGGTCGTTGCGGATGATGTCCCGGCCAGTCCGGATTGGCCGGGCTGGCGCGGGCCGACCGGGATGGGGATCACGACCGAACGCGAGTTGCCGCTGACGTGGGGCGGGAAGGGCAACGAAAACGTCCTGTGGAAGTCCCCCTTGCCAGGCAGCGAGGGGAAGCCGAAGTTCGACCACAATCAGTCGAGCCCCATCGTCTGGAAGGACCGCGTGTTCCTCCTCATGGTCTACTGGCCCGAGGGCGTCGACCCGAAGGAGTTTCCCGAACATCACGTGGCCTGCTATCGCACCACGGATGGCCAGCAGCTCTGGGATGTCAAGGTGCCGCCCGGTCCGTGGCAGCTGGGCGATCTGCGGGGCGGGTACAGCGCTCCGACGCCGTGTACCGATGGCGAGCGAGTGTATGTGCTGTTCGGTTCCTCGGTGCTTGTGGCCCTCGACTTCGAGGGGAAGATTGTGTGGCGGAAGGATGTCGCTCCGTATGCGTGGGACGTAGCGATTGGGACAAGCCCAGTTCTATACCAGGACACCGTCCTCGTACTGGCGGATGGCACGCAGTCGAAGACCTCGCGGCTGATCGCGTTCGACCGGCGGACCGGCGATGTGAAGTGGGAGCAGCCGCGACCGACTTCCTCGTTCAGCCATAGCACGCCGGTGCTGGTGCAGGTGAATGGCAAACCGCAACTGCTGGTGAGTGCCTCGAACGCGGTGCAGGGCCTCGACCCCGCCGATGGCAAGCTGATCTGGTGGGTCAATCACAAGGGAGACGTGCCGACACCGATCTTGAGTCAGGGACTGGTCTACAGCGAAGACGGACGCGGCGGCGCGGGGATCGCCATCGATCCGTCGGGCGAGGGGGACGTGACCGAGACGCGAGTGAAGTGGAAGACCGACTCCGTGCCCGAGGGGTACGCCTCGCCGATCTTCGCGGGGGAGTACATCTGCCGCGCACACAACCCCGGCGTCCTCAAAGCCTGGAAGGTGTCGGACGGCGAAGTCATCCACAAGGGGCGGCTGCCCAACGGCGTGAGTCATGTGTCCAGCCCGATCGTCACGCCGCAGGGCCAGCTGTACTTTGCCAGCGGTGGCGTGAGTGCCGTGATCGGCCCCGGTCCCGCGTTCGAGGTGCTGGCTACGAATGACCTCGGGGATTCGAGTGCGGCCTCACCCGCTGTGGCGGGCGGACGGCTCTACATCAAGGGCGGACGGTTCCTATATTGCATCGGCATAAAGTAGCTTCCCGTAGCTGCGTTCGCCAGAACGCGGGCTGCCCGCACTCTGGCGAGTTGCAGCTACGTTTCATTGACTTGTCTCTGGAGACCCCTCATGACGAAGCTCCTCTGCATTCTGTTTCTGTTCTGTCTCGGAACGCACACGCAAGCCGCCGACCCCACCTGGGTGCCGGTCACCACCGAGTTGCTGAAGTCCGAAAAGACCGGGTTCGGCGGGCTGTGCGGCGTGGTCGTCGATCACCAATCCGGCGATGTCTGGGCGAACCTCAGTGATCGCGGGATGTTCCTCTCCAGCGATCAGGGGCAGACCTGGAAGCGTGCCAGCGAGACTCAGCCCAAGGGCCGCACCGAAACTCCCGGCTGCTGGTTGCTCGACCCGACCGGCAAGACCAATCGTCAGGTGGCAGCCTTGGTCTACGGCGATCCGATCTCAGTCAGCAGCGATCGTGCCGCGACCTGGAAAGCGATGGACGGCAAGTCGGGCCACATCGACTGGTGCGCGGTCGATTGGACCGATCCCGAGTTGCGATTCGTGCTGTCCCTCAAGCACGAAGCGGGGGGATTGCTGCTGGCCTCTGACGACTCGGGGAAGTCGTTCACCGAAGTCGGCCAGGGCTATGGCACCGGCTGGGTCTTTGACAATCAGACCGCCGTCGTGGCTCAGGCCAAGAGCAACGAACACCCCAAGCCGCAACTGATGCGCACGACCGACGGCGGCAAGACGTTTCGCCCCTGCGGCGATTTCAGCCCCGTCGGAGGGAACAGCGCACAGGCCCTGCCGAAGTGGAACGCTGGCACGCTGTACTGGCTGACCGAGGGCGGGCTGATGGCCACCTTGGACAAGGGGGAAACCTGGAAGAAGATCGGCGAGGTCAAGGACGCCCAGTTCGGCCCCATCTTCGGCAAGACCGCGAAGCACATGTTCGTGCTGACCAAGGCCGGTCCGGTTGAAAGCACCGACGGCGGCACCACCTGGTCGGCCCCGCTGGCTCCCCCGTCCGACATGAAGGGCCTCGGCGGATTGAGCTGGCTGGAGTACGACCCGACGCACGACACGTTGTATCTCATGAAGATGGGCAGCGATTTGTATCGGTTATCGCGAGAGAAGTAATGTCGCACGTCACTCAACCTCCTCCTCCAGAATGGCCCCCTTGCGATGCGAATCCTGACTGTCCTTTTGCTGTTTCTGTCCACTTCGGTCGTCATGGCCCAGCCCTCCATTGGGGGTGGTGCGACAACACCGCCGGAGAAACCTGCAGATCCACCCGGAGTGATCTACAACCTGGAGCGGATTGTGCGGCTCAAGAGGACTTCGATGCCGACGTTCAATCGTGCGGTTCCATTTAACACGCAAAGTGCAGACGCCATTCTCTCCGCTCTGGAAGTGTTCCCCGTAGACAACCCTTGGAACATCCCGGTCGATGAGTGGCCACTTCACCCGAATTCCAAAGCCATGATCGACATGATCGGGGGCAACAAGCCGCTACGGTACAACCCGGACATGAGTTTCGTACTCGTCCCGCCCGATCAGAAAATGGTCGATGTGAAACTCGATACCTACGCCGAGGAGTCCGACAAGGGGCCGTACCCGGTGCCCGACAACGCCGTGATCGAGGGCTGGCCTGCAAACTTCCAGCGTGACTCGGCCACCGAGAAACTCACGCTGGAAGATGTCCAGCGCGGGAAGCCGAACCTCGACTCGGACCGGCATGGGATCGTCGTCGACCCGGTCAATCGCAAGCTGTATGAGTTCTACCGACTCACCAAGACTGATACCGGTTGGAAGGCCGAGCAGGCGTCGGTCTTTGACCTCTCCTCGAACAAGCTGCGGCCCGATGGCTGGACGAGTTCCGATGCTGCTGGCCTGCCGATCTTCCCGTCGATCGTGCGGTACGACGAACTGAAGCGGGGCAAGATCGAGCACGCCCTGCGAGCCACGTTCTCCAAGACGCGACGGGCGTATGTGTACCCGGCGACGCACTTCGCCAGTCGGCACACCGATGAGAATCTGCCACGCATGGGCGAGCGGTTCCGCCTGCGCAAGGACTTCGACACCTCGAAGTTTACGCCGGAGGTGAAGACGATCCTGGAAGCCCTGAAACACTACGGCATGCTCAACGCCGACAACGGCATCGATTGGGCCGTCTCGGTTGCTCCGGATGAGCGAATCCCGGTGCTACACGACGAGCTGCGCCAGGTGAAGGGCTCGGACTTCGAGGTCGTGACGCCGCCGCCGGGGTACGTGCCGCCGATGTAGGCTGAATGTGGCACGACGCTCCGCGTCGTGAGAGACGACGCGGAGCGTCGTACCACAATGGACTACGGCTTGAGATCGTAGCACGCCATGTCGTGGTGGTTGCGGACATACAGCTTCCCGCGCACCAGGGCCGGCGGGTTCCAGGTTTTGAAGTCGCTCGACAATGCCGGGAACTGGCCGAGTTCCTCGTGCTGTTCCGGTTTCGGCTTCACGAACACGCAGCGGCCATCTTCGGTGAGGACCACCAGTATCCCGTTCGTCAGCATAAGTTGACCGTGGTTATAACGCCCCTTCTTCCAGCGGCGGTCGCCGGTCTGCGGGTCAAGGCAGACCAGAATCCCCTCGTCCAGACCGTAGATGAAACCCTCGTGCAGCACCGGACTGGAGAACTTGCATCGCATGTTCATATTCGCCCACAGCTTCTTCACGCCCCACTTCTCGGCCTCCTGAGTGACCTGCACCATCGCGCAGCCGACATCGTAACTGCAAGAGATGAAGACCCGCCCCTCATCGAACAGGATCGGCTGGGCGGCGTTGACGGCGGGGCCGTTTTCGTGAGGGTAGAACCAGAGCGACTGGCCGGTCTCGGGATCGCATCCCCACAGGCCGGTGCCATCGAAGTTCAGGATCTGACGCTGTCCTTGGATCGTGACGAGGGTCGGCGAGCTGTAGCCGGGGCGGTTGCGTTGGGCCTCGGCGACCGTGACGTGTCCCGCTTCATCGACAGGGGGCGGTGTCGATGTCTCATCCGCGGTCGGGGCGGCAGAGACGGCACCGGGCACAAGCCCCGCCCCCGCCCAGAGCAGCTCCCCGCTGGAGCGGTCAAACGCCACCAGCCCGTCGCCGCGCCGGCCCCCCGCGTTGGCGACCACGCGGTGATCGACAATCAGCGGCGAACTCGTCAGCCCCCACTCGGCATTCGGCAGCTTGAACAGAGTCAGCAAGTTCTTCGACCAGCGGACCTTCCCCGTGGCCAGTTCCAGGCAGACCAACTCCCCCAGGGCTCCTTGAGCGAACACGAGATCGCCATCGATCGTCGGCGTTGATCGCGGACCGGGACCGCCCATCGCCTCCCAGAACCGGGCCGGGTACTGGTGCGTCCAGAGTTCGCGGCCGGTGCTGGCTTGGTAGCAGATCACGGCCTCGTTGTCCTCACGCTGCTCGATGGTCACGAGCCGATCGCCGACGATGACCATCGAGGCATACCCGCCCCCGCACGGTTGTTGCCAAAGCGGCTTCGGAGGCGAGACCCAACTCGTACGAATCTCGGGACCAATGACGACGCCATCGCGGTGGACACCGCGATAGGCGGGCATGTCCTCGGGCGTCACCAGCGGCAACTCGGCGACCGGGGCGACTGCGGAGAGGGTGGCCTGTTGAGCTTGATGGGCGGCGATCCGCTCGGCCTGGGTCGGCTCCCACCGGAATTCGAAGTTGATCCCGATGTCGCCGTTGAGGTCCAGATTGCGGATCGAGCCGAGGAACCCGCCGATCAAAGCCAGCGCCGGAATCAGCACGACCGCTTTCGTGAGGCCCTGCCACTGCGAGAAGCACCCCACCCACACCAGCGTCAGCACGATCGACACGATCACCATCGACTCGGTAATCATTGTCGGCAGCGAATCACCCACCGGAGATTCCAGCACATACCACAAGAAGGGCTGGCTCAAAGCGAACAGCCCGATCGCGCCGAAGATCCCCCAAGTGGCCCAGCGGCAAACCCGCGACCAGAGTCTCGGCTGTGTACCCAGGCCCTCTGGGGTCGAAGTGGGAGAGGTCGATTCTGAATTTGCGGCCATCGCTGTTGCCTTCCGTGGACTGCCTCGCGAGATTCCAACCGTGTCACCGTCGCGAGCAGTTGCAGGATCATAGACGACTCGACGAGGATGTCGAAGACGAAGGGCAAGTGGTGAATTATGAGTGAAGGCGGGGCATCGCCGGGGAGCTGTCGATACTTGCGAGGCGAGCGAAACCGACCCCGGCAGGGGTCACAGAAATATGCCGGTGGTTGAGCGAAGCGACACCACCGGATGAGGTGGGCCAAATATCATTCCATCCCGAAGGGATGGCAGAGGTCGTGGCTGGTGAGTGATGCTGCCCGTACTGACATCTGGCATCCCTCCGGGATGCGATCCCTCTCGTATACTCGTACCGGTGGTGTCGCTTCGCTCAACCACCGGCTAATGTCTGTCATCCCTCCGGGATGGGGCCGCCGCCGCATGAATCGCCGCCGGGACTCTGCGGTGCATCCGTTACCCACACTCGTGCAACCGTTTCGCGGGTAGCATAGACTGCTTCCGCCACTCCCCACGTCGGGATCATCCTCCTTGCAGATGCCCCACCTGCCATGACTTCCCCTCCCCTGATCGAAATCCGGCAGGTCACCAAGCGATTCCCCGGTGTGGTGGCGCTCCAGGACGTGTCGTTTGATGTCCGGCGCGGGGAGTTCCACTCGATCTGCGGCGAGAATGGAGCGGGCAAGAGTACGCTGATGAAGATCCTCTCGGGGGTCTATGCCGACTACGAGGGGCAGATTCTCCTCAACGGGTCGGTCGTGAATTTCAGCGGGACACGCGACGCCGAGGAGCGCGGGGTCAGCATCATTCACCAGGAGTTGAATCTGGTCGAGGAGCTGACGGTGGCCGCCAATATCTTCCTCGGGCGCGAGTTGACCAGCGGGTGGGGACTGCTTAATGATCGCCAGATGGAGGTCGAGGCGGCGGGGCTGTTTCAACAGCTCGACTCGCACATCTCTCCGAGCCAACTGGTCCGGGAACTCCGCGTCGGCGATCAACAACTGGTCGAGATCGCGAAGGCTCTGTCGCGGAAGGCGGAGATCCTCATCATGGATGAGCCGACGAGTGCCCTGACCGAGACGGAGGTCGAGCGGCTGTTCCGGGTGATTCAAAAGCTGCGGGCGGGCGGGGTCACGATTCTGTATATCTCGCACAAGATGGAAGAGGTGTTTCGGTTGTCGGACCGGATCACAGTGATGCGCGATGGGCAGGTGGTGAAGACGTTGGATCGGACGGCCACCTCGCCGCGCGAAATCACGCATCTGATGGTCGGGCGCGAGATCGAGAACACGCATCTGTCGGCCAACCGCACGCCGGGCGAGACGGTGCTGGAGGCGCGGTCGTTGTCGCTGCCACGTTATGGACATGCCCGGAAGTGGCGGCTGGAGAATATCTCGTTCGCGCTGAGGCGGGGCGAGGTGTTGGGGATCGCGGGGCTGATGGGGGCGGGACGGACGGAGCTGCTGGAGTGCCTGTTCGGAGCCTCCGCGGTGCCGCCGCAGGGGACGATCTTACTGAAGGGAACAGAGGTCCGGTTCACGCACCCGGCACAAGCCGTCGAGGCCGGAATCGCGATGGTCACCGAGGACCGCAAGCGGGTCGGCATCTTTTCGCAGATGACCGTCCGCGAGAATATCACCCTCTGCACGCTCAACGAATCGACCTCCCTGGGCATCATCAGCTCCCGCACCGAACGCGCCGCAGCCGCCGACACCATCGCGAAGCTGAGCGTGAAGACTGCGAGTACCGAGACGATGATTACCACGCTCTCCGGCGGCAATCAGCAGAAGTGCATCATCGGTCGCTGGCTGAAGACGACTCCGGATGTGCTGCTGCTCGACGACCCCACGCGCGGGGTCGATGTCGGAGCCAAGGCCGAGCTGTACCGGGTGATCGACAAGCTGGCGCGGGACGGTCTGGGGGTGATTGTGACGAGCAGCGAACTGCCGGAGTTGATCACACTGTGCGACCGGATATTGGTGCTATGCGAAGGCCGTCTGACCGGGGAACTGCAGCGCGGGGAGTTTACGGAACACCGGATCATGGAACTGGCCACGATGCAGGGGGAGCTG
Organism: Planctomycetota bacterium; assembly: GCA_043778825.1. Lineage (GTDB taxonomy): Bacteria > Planctomycetota > Planctomycetia > Planctomycetales > Planctomycetaceae > TH-plancto1. Next base: position 17,052 of record JAYWFM010000076.1, read on the forward strand.
GTGGCGGGTTGATTCTGACGACAAACTCCGCGATATATTTCGTCGACTCTATGACTTCCTGATCGCTCAAAGGAACCTATCCACGTCGGACAAGATCATTCGTGTCGTCTGTCTCGGGCTCAGCGCAGCTTGCCAGGTTTGGATCCGTCACGGGTGGCCAGATGCCATCCAGCTCCCTCGATGTCGAATGCCCCCCGGTCAGTGACCGCCGCGCGCTTTCTGTTCCGGCAAGTCGGGAACGTAACTCATCTCGCCATGACGGGTCGCGTTCGACCAGAACAAATACAACGCCGCCGCCAGTCCCCCGTGGATCATGTGCGTCAGCGTACGCGGGTAGCCGGCCATCCCCAGACCCAGCGAGTAACTCCCCGCCATCAACACTCCCACCACAGCGGCCACCCCGGCAGCCTGGCGCGAGCGATTCAGCAGCAGCGACAGACCCGCGCCCAGTTGAATCGCGCTGGCAATGGCCAGGGCGATCTGGGCGTGCTCGGGGCCGGGGGTCTGGCGGGTGAACTTCTCGATGGTTCCGGTCGCGACCCGCACGAGGTCGCCCCCCTGGTGACTCTCGATGAGTCCTTCCAACCCGTTGCCGATGAAGCTCACAACGATCGCGAATTGCATCATTGCCGAAATCGCGATCCAGAACCCGAGCGAGAACTTACGCCGACCCGGCCAGAAATCAGCACAGCCGAGAATCAGCGGTGAGAGGATGATCGCCGCATGCCGGGCCACGATGATCACCGGATGCCCCCCCTCACCGAGCCACGCCTTCGAGGCCACGAACGCCGCCTCGCCGAAGCACAGTCCCAGCAGCACGGGCCACGCGGGGCGCAATAGACACATCATCCCGCACATCGCCAGCACGATCGCCGCCCCTTGATCGACCAGAGCTGTCTCCCCCGAAGAGAGATAGAATTCCGACTCCAACACGCGAGCCAAAGCCGACTTGGCCCCGAAGTGCAGATGAGCTGCAGCGTACCCCCAGCATTGCAGCGCGACGAAGACGCGCAGCGTGGCCTGCACGGGGCCGAGCCCGCGCAGGGGGGGAGCATCGTACGGGTCGTGACTGTTGTGAGCCATTTCGCGATCGGGCAAGACGAACGGAGCGGGTGTGCCCCACGGGAGAGGCCGCCCGTTCTGTTCATCGTCCGACCGCCGAGTCACTCTCGGGGAGATCAGCCGGAACTGCCGAAATGGGTCGGAATCTGATCGCGTTCGCAAGCCTGCTCCGTACGACCCGACGACTCATTCGGATTGCTCGAACGCCCAGGGGTTGCAACCCCTGGGCTTTTCGCCGACTTGATTCGCTTCAACTCCGCCGCTTCCGGCATCTGCTTGTAATACAGGTCGAGCGGGTAACACCCCGAGATGATCCCGTTGCGGGGGGCGGTGGTGCAGTCGCTGAACGTCCGGCAGAGTTTCTTGTCGGCGGCAAAGTCGCTCCCGGCCAGGATCTTGGCCGGGAGTTGCCAGTCGCTGAGGACCATCCGTCCCAGGCCGATGCTGTCGACCCAACCGCTTCTCACCAAGGCTTGCGCGACGTGCGGCAGGTACTCCTGGAAGTAGGTATACGCGGTCCCGACAAAGATTGGCCAGCGAGCGGCGGACGTCAGTCCGCCGTGTTGAGCGGCTCCCGCATCGCCAGAAGATGTCGAGCGTTCGGGCGTCGCACAGCACGGCGGACTCACGTCCGCCGCTCGCTGCTGTTCTCGGAAAAACCCACACACCTCGCGCACGGCTTGGATCTGCCTGACGCACCCGACTAGCGGATCCTCGGGCGGTGCGTACCCGTCCGACGGCGGATAGATCGCGGGCCGCTGCACATGCGGGTTGTAGTACGGCGACCCGGCGGTCAGGTTCCACAGGCCGACTTCGTGGTCCTCCCACAACGACCGGATCAACTCGATCGGCTCGGTGAGGTCGATCCGGTGCGGGTTCGCGCGGTCGGCTCCGAACACGGGGTAGAGGCCACCTCCCTCGGGGATCACCGGAATCCCCGGACCCAGTTTTCCGGGCTGCGACAGCGCCGGATCGGGGCGATACGCATACGTGTCCCACAGAGACAACCGCACCCCGATCTCCAACCCCGGACACTCCGATTGAACTGCTGAGACGATCTCGCGGATGAAGCGAGTGCGTCCCGCGAAGTCGCCGCCATAGGGACCGGGGCGATCGAACGCGGTGAGGAACTCATGCCCCAAGTAGCCGTGACAGCACTTGAGGTCGACGAACTGAAACCCGGCGGCGTGCGCAGCCTTCGCACTGACCACATACGCTTCGATCAGTTTGCGAATCTCACCGTCGGTCCACAGACACGCATCATCGTCGGGGGCGATTCCGACCTTGGCATCCAGCACCGGGTGGTGATAGGCCACGCGCGGCTCGAACCGGTCGTTGCGGTTCGGTTTGCAGAACCTCCCCGAGTGCGTGAGTTGCAGGCCGATCACGAGATCGTCCGTCGCGCCAGGACCGTACGCTTCGGTATGTGCCGATGTCGCCGCCGTCAGCAACTCGCGCAGCGAGTCGACAGTCTCCGGGCGGTAACACAACTGCCGAGGATTCGCCCGCCCGTCGGGCCGCACGGCAAACGCCTCGCCGCCCCACAACAGCTTGGCCCCCGACAGACCAAAGTTCCGCCACCGCCTAAGCGTGTGTTCGCTCGGTCGCCCCTCAGCTGTGCCGTCCCAGCCCTCCATCGGGTGGATGCACCAGCGGTTGCCAATTCGCAAGGTGCCGATGGTCAGAGCGGCCGCCAGCGGGCTGCCTTCGGCTGCGGACAAGGAGCGGTCGTCGACCGGGAGATTAAGACCGAGCGCGACTAACGCCGAGCGGAACTCGTCGACAGAATTGAGAGCCGGGATGCGGAGGGGCGGGGAGGACAAGTGGGTGTCCCATTCTCGTAGGACGGGCCCATTTGGCCCGTCCGGGTCATACGGCCTTTTCAGGCCGACTCGGTGCGGAGGGTGACTCACGAGTTGCCAACACGGTCGGATCGGAGAGCGTCTCCCCTTCTCCGAGCGAACACTCGCCATCAGAATGCGAGTCGCGGAGCGACATCGCCTACGTAGCCATTCTCGTAGGACGAGCCCATTTGGCCCGTCCGGGTCAGACGGCCTTTTCAGGCCGACTCGGGGCATAGGTCGGGCTGGAAAGCCCGGCATACGAGGATTGGACTAAAGTCCAATCTACTTCACCAACCCGCTCGCTCGCATCCACTCCTCACAGCGAGCGGGCCAGGTGACGACGGCGTTCGGGCTGGGACGCATGCCGTACCCGTGGCCGCCTTTGCTGTAGACGTGCAGCTCAGCGGAGACCTTGTTCCGCTTGAGGGCCAGGAAGTATTGCACGCTGCTGTCGGCGGTCACGCCGTCGTCGTAGGCATGGGCCAGGAACGCGGGCGGGGTCTTGTCGTTGACGGCGATCATCGGCGTCAGGGCCGTCATCTCCTTCGTTACCAGATAGGCCGGGTAGATCAGGATCGTGAAGTCGGGACGGCCCGAGAGCTTGTCGGCCTCGTCGATGGCCGGGTAGCTGAGGGTCTCGTAATTTGTGGAGGTCCGGGCGGCGAGATGACCGCCGGCGGAGAACCCGAGGATGCCGATCTTCTTGTCATCCAGCTTCCACTCCGCCGCCTTGCTCCGCACGAGCCGCATCGCGCGCTGAGCGTCCTGGTGCGAGCAGACCGGCTGCTCCTCGTCCTTGGGAGCATTCGGTCGGCGCGGCACGCGGTACTTGAGCACGATGCCGGTCACGCCGACGCTGTTGAGCCACTCCGCAATCTCGGTCCCCTCCAAGTCCCAGGCCAGGATGTTGTACCCGCCCCCCGGACAGATGATGACCGAGGTGCCGTTCGCCTTGTCCGCTGCCGGGCGAAAGATCGACAGCGTAGGCTTGGTCACATTGCCGATGCGAATGATCGGGTTCTTCTCGCCGGGCTTGCCGACGACCGAGGTCTCCTCGCCGACGCCGCTCGGCTCACCAGGTGCGGCTGCGGGCCAGAGATCGAGGACTTCCGTCGGCTCAGCGGCCCTCGCGCTCGTCGATGCGAGACCAACCAGAACTGCACAAGCACACAAGAACGAGCGACGCATGGAATGCTCCGAGGAGAAGGAGGTGGATTGAGCGAGCTGTATCAAAGCCCACCGGTTGCAACCGGTGGGCTTTCCTCTGGCTGACGGCTGACGACTGAAAACTGACGACTGAAAACTTCTACCGGGCCTTCAGGTCCGCCGTGAACCCGCACGTCTTGTGGGCCCCGTCACAGAACGGCTTGTTCTGCGAGTGATCGCAACGACAGAGAGCGAACTTCTCCTTGCCCTGCAGGTCGTAGACATTCCCTTCATGGTCGCACAGCTTGACCGGCCCCTCCACAAGGAGCGGGCCATTCAGGCGGGTGGTGATGCTGACTTCGCTCATGGGGTGGAGCCTTCTGAAAAAGGAGATGCGACCCGTGAATGTGACTCACAAGCCGCAGGAGATGTCTGGTAGGTGAACGGGAGTGAGTCTAAAGCATTGCTGGTCGTTCGTCGAACGGTGTGCCACCTCTCCCACGGCTGGTTTGCAAACGGCACACGAGGCTCCTTCCCGTGTTCGCGTTTCCCTGATAGCCTCTTGGTCTGTGTCTCCAGGACATACAACCCACCGTCTGGGCCAGACTCCCATGGCCCCGCTCGAAGACATTGGCGATCCAGGTCGTCCGCCCGTGGCACACGCCATGTCTTGATCCCCCCACTCATGTCCCACCCCGTCATCACCCTCTGCACCTCCGATCAACTGGCCTCGATGGGACCAGTGGAGGGGATCGTCGCGGTGTGCGATTCAGTGGTGACTGTCGAGCAGATCGCCGCGTCGCCCGCGTTTGCGACATGGCCGGAATCGGCGGCGATCTTGCACCTCGCCCTGGGGGAGGACACCACCGGGACGCATCAGGGGCACAATCTTCCGTCAGCGGCCAGTCGGTTGCTGGAGGCTCCGTTTCGGACCTCGGTGGTGTGTCAGCGAGTGAGCGGCACGGCGGAGAGCCTGTGGCGGCGGTTGATCGAGGCCACTCCGGGCGAGGTCTGGACCGGCTCACTCCCCACAGTCCGGCCCGCCGAACGCACCATGTGGCCCGCGCTCGCCCCGGCTCGGCCTCAACTCTCCTGGCTCGCCAAAGCGATTCACAAGGTCAAGGGCGTCACCCCTCGGCAGACGACGCTGCTGCGGGCGGGGTTGTACTTGCTGCACGATTTTCTGGAGGAGAGTCACTCGCAGTCGCAATCGATGGAAGGGGACCGGGACGCCGACTTGTGGCATGCGATCATGCACCGCCGCGAGCCCGATTATGGCAACGCCAAATATTGGTGCCGACGCGTGGCACAGCATCCGATCTTCGGAGATCTGGTGGCCCAGGCGGTACCCATCCTTGTTCGCTCCGGGATCAGCGGATTCTCGCAAACCACATGGGACGCCGCCCGGTTTGTCGATCTGTGCGAGCGGGTCGAACGCGAAGAGTCCCCGGCCAACCTCGCCGCTCGCGAGGTGCAGTGGCTGGAAATGTCGTTGCACTTGGCTCATTGCTCGCGAGGACGGTGACGTTTGGAACCCGACCTCGAAGCCATCGCCGTGCTGGAACAGCTGCGACTGACCCCCGCGATCTGGGACCGCATTCCCTCGGGTGATCAGCACTCGGCGGCGCTGCAGGCGGCATTGCGTCAAGAGTACCCGCCCGAAGTTGTGCGTGCCGCCTTGACTCTCGCGGCTCTCCGTACTCAGGCCCGCCCTCGCTTCTCGCGAGCGGACACCATGTGGTTCGACCGCACCCGGCTGGAACAGGCGACTCAAGAGGTCGTCGCTCGGCACAAGGCTCAGCGGTTCGCGGCCTGTGCGGGGCAGACGGTCCTCGACCTCTGCTGCGGGATCGGGGCGGACGCTATCGCCATCGCGGGGCATGCGAAGGTGCAGGCCGTCGACCTGTCGCCGCTCGCCACATGGTTTACCCAGCGAAACGCGGAAGCGTACGGCGTGGCCTCGCACATCGAGACACTCATCAGCCCGGTCGAGTCCGTCCCCGTCGCGGGCCGGTTCGTCCACCTCGACCCCGATCGACGAACCCAGGGCCAGCGGCAGGTGCGACTGGAGTTCGGCTCCCCCGCCCTGCCGTACCTGCAAGACCTCACCAAGACCGCAGCCGGGGGCGCGATCAAGGTTTCCCCGGCCAGCAACTTCGGCGGCAAGTTCACCGACTGCGAGATCGAACTCGTCAGCGTCAGCGGCGAGTGCAAAGAGGCCACGATCTGGTTCGGCCAGCTCAGGCAACCGGCTCCGTTTCGAGCCACGATCCTGCCGCAGGGGGCGACGATCTCCGGCGACCCGTGGGAGTACCGGCCCCGGATCGAACCGTTGAAGAGGTATCTGTTCGATCCCGATCCAGCGGTCGTGCGAGCGGGGCTGGTGGATTGCGTGGGGGATTCGCTGGATCTGCGGCGGCTGGATGATGCGGAGGAGTACCTGACCGGCGACACGCTCGTCGATTCGCCGTTCGTGCGAGGCTTTGAAGTGCTGGCCGACCTCACTAACAACACCAAGGAGATCCGCGACCATTTCCGGACCTCGTCCTTCGGTCAGGTCGAGATCAAGTGCCGCCACATGAGCATCGACGCCGCCGCCATCCGCCGCAAGCTGCCGCTGCCGGGGAACGAACCGGGGGTGTTGCTGTTTGCGAGAGTGGCGGGCAAGGCGCGGGCGATTGTGGCCCGGCGGTGCGGTTGACTGCCGAGACGAGAGGGGCCGTTCGCCGGATGGACTGTCAGAGCACAATCCGCAATACCACTTCTGCCGGGATCATCCGCAACGGTTTGTCCTTGCGCCAAATCGGCTTCAAAGAGTCCGCCCCCGGCAGGGGTCACAGAAATTAGCCGGTGGATGAGCGAAGCGACACCACCGGAAAGCGTGCAATCGAACACCCCATCCCGGAGGGATGGCAGAGGGTTCCCGTGTCACGGAGGTCTGCGACGAGAGTGCCTCCGGCAACCCACGAACCGCCTTGAAGCCCTCTGGCATCCCTCCGGGATGCGTGACTTTTCCAGGGGACCGTGTCCGGTGGTGTCGCTTCGCTCAACCACCGGCTAATTTCTGTCATCCCTCCGGGATGGGGATATGCCGATCCACTCCCGAACCTCAACACTCTGCGGAACCAATCATGACCATGATGGCAGTCATTCTTCCCGCCGCGGGTCAGAGTTCGCGGTTCGTCGGTTCGGCGGGCTCGGTCGCGTCGGGCGGAACCAGCGGCTCGGCATCCGATCATCCGGCGGCGCGCAAGAAGCCGTTCATCACGCTGCGGGGGGAACCGGTTTGGTATCGGTCGGTGGTCCCGTTCCTGCGTCGGTCCGATGTGGTGCAAGTCCTCATCGCCGTCTCGCCGGAGGATCTCGACTGGTTCCGGTCCCGGTTTGCATCCCAACTCTCCCACCTGCGAGGGGTGCAGGTCGTCGCTGGCGGTGCCGAGCGAGCCGATACCGTCGAGGCGGCCCTGCGCGAGATTCCGGAGAGTGTCGAGTTGATCGCGGTGCATGATGCGGCCCGCCCGCTCATCCGTGACGAGACGATTGAAGCCGTGGTGCAAGCCGCCCGGCGCACAGGTGCGGCGATCCCGGCGACCACGATCTCCAGTACGATCAAACGCGTGGATGGCTCGCAGCTCATCACCGAAACCGTCTCGCGGGCGGGTCTATGGGCTGCTCAGACACCGCAGATCGTGCGGCACGATTGGCTGAAGCGGGCCTTCGCCGAACGCGGGTCATTCCAACCGACTGATGAGGCTCAGTTGATTGAGCGGCTGGGACTACCTGTTGAGGTCGTGACCGGATGGGCGTCGAACCTGAAGATCACGACGCAGGATGATCTGGACTTGGCCGAGGCCCTGCTGGCGCGAAGCTGAGTCTGTCGCCTTTCGCTCCGCGAAAGGACGTTCTTTCGCGGAGCGAAAGACGACACTGTCCGCTGTCTCGTGGGAGCTGAACGTGGTATAGATTGACCGTGTGCTTGAGAAGCCTCTCCCCCTGTGTTACCCGACGGAATCGGTTTCCCATGAATGTTGAAGATCGACTGGTCCAGATCGAGTCGGCTCTGATGGAGCTGCAACGGCATGTGGAGTTGCTGAACGAAGCCCTGCTGAATCAGCAGAAGGACTTCCACGGCATCCAGTCGCAGGTCAAGCGCATCGAGTCGCTGGCCGCCGAATGGTCCGACCCGCAGCCCTCGCCGATCGACGAACGCCCGCCGCACTATTAGGGGTGTTTCGGAATCGGCGTTGGAGTTCAGCCTGTAGGCTGCCTCGCCCGAGTTCGGCGATCGGCACAGCAAGGCCGAAGACAGGCTAAAGCCTGAACTCCAACAGCCGAACTGTTGCCGGACACGTCACGCATGTGGAAAGCAGACGACACCGCAGCGGCCCGCGACTTCGCGGGCATCGTCATCGGGGAGAGCGGCATCAATGGTGATGATGCTCGCCGAACAGCTCGTGCTTCTTGTCGCCCCGAGCGTACAGGTACGCGATCAGATCCAGGATCTCCTCGCGAGTCAGCTTGCTCAGTAGCCCTTGCGGCATGATTGAGGTCGGCGACTTGCGACGCTCTTCGATCTCCGCGACCAGCAGCACGGCGGGCTCGCCCTTCGACAGGGGATCGACGAGGACTTTGATCTCGGTCGGGGTTTCTGACACGATCATCCCCGTGACCACCTTGCCGGAGTTGAGCACGAAGAGGTGCGACTGAAACTTCTCGTTGATCTCCTTCGACGGTTCCAAGACCGAACGCAGCAGCAGCTCCGTGGAGAACTTGTTCGGATCGATCTTCGTCAGGTCCGGCCCCAGTTCGCGGCCTTCGTTGTTCAGCTTGTGACAGCCCACGCAGTTGGCGACCTTGAACAGGTTCTTGCCGACTTCGAACGAGCGGCCATGCGGCAACTCCTTCACGTCGCCGATCAGGTCGTCAAACTTCCATTCGGTGTTGCGACCGATTGACTTCAGCAACTCGTCAGCCAGCGGCAGCGGATGGGCGGCAAGGTAGGCATCGGGATTCGCCTGGTACTCTTCCAGGTTGGCCACGACATACAGCGCCCCGTACATCCGCCGCCAGTGTCCGGGGTAGGTGCAGACATAGGGATACACGCCGGGCTGGTTGGGCACCTCATAGCTCAGGGCCTGCGTCTGACCCGGCTCGATCAGGCGACTGGAGACCAGCACCTTGGCGGACTTGGGGACGAAGTGGCGGTCCTTGGCGTCGGCATCGCGGGCGGTGGCTTCCGCCAGCAGGCCGATCTCTTCCAATGAACCCGGCTGTACGATCGCGAAATTGTGCGGCATGTTGTCGGTGTTTGAGAACCGGAACTCGACCGGCTTGCCCGCCTGGACAACGATCATTTCCTTGTCGTAGATCATGCGCTCGACGACCGTGCCGATGGCGATCACGCGGACATCGAGGTTGCCCAGACGATCCGCGATGGCCTTCGCCTGATCAGCGGGGAGCTTGGCCGACAGCGACTTGGCGAGGGCGACCGCATCCAGCGCTGGCCCCGCAGTGCGGAACCGGGCGGGAATGCCACTGAGGTAGCCGACAAGGTTGTCGACCAGCCCAGGGACTTCCTTCGCGGCCCAGTGCGGCTCGGGAATCGTCCGCAACACGCTGATGGCAGCTGCCCGGCTCCGATCGGCTTTGACCAGAGAAGCCAGATCGAGGAATTTCTCCGCTTCGTGACCCGGGATCGCTGCCAGCGAACGGATGGCCACATCGTGCAGTGTCTCTCCGCCACCACTGACAGTGAGGTTGCTGGCGGCAATCTTCTGCTTCGGCAAGTCGGGGCCGGACCACGCGACCTCGAGTCCGTCGCCGCCCCCGTTGTCGAAGTAGGTCACGATGAGCGGGTGCGAACCGGCCAGCAGTTCGGCGGACCCGCTCTTCTCGGTCATGCCATGCAGACTATCGTGGTCGATCAGCAGCTTGTCGTCGAGGTAGACCCGCGAGCCATCGTCCGAGGCGATGAAGAACGTGTACTTGCCGGTCTTCGGAACCTGAATCATGCCGGTGAAGCGGAGAGCGAACTCGTCCGGTTCCAATCGCTGCGGCACGTTCATCACGATCTCCGGCACAATGCCGCTGGCCTTGGGCTTGAGCTTGGCGAGCGTTTCGAGAGCGACGTTTTTCGGCGTGGGGTGAAAAAAGTCGACTTGAATCCCGGCTTGCAGCAGTGCCGCCCCGCCCGGTTCTGCCTGGAGGTTCGGCGGCAGTTCGAACATCAACGAGCGGACGGCGCTATACAGACTGCCGCGCAGCTTCTCATCCGGAATCGATGGGACTGCTGCGAGCAGATCGCGGAGGCTCTCCTTGCTCTTCGAGGCGGCGAAGAACGCGGCATCGCCCGAGCCATCGGCAGTGATCCAGGCCACGTAGCCGAGTTGCCGAATCGCTGGCGCTGTCGCCTTGGTGGCGAGGTTCTCGATGCGCGCATGGACCTTCTTCAGTTCGGCAGCGGGCTGCTCACCGAGCAACTGTCCGAGACCGCCGAGGGCATCGGCCTGGTTGTTGGCGTCGCGTTCTTCGATGAGCGAGAGGAGTACAGGCAGAGAACTCGCTTTTCGCATCTCAGCGAGTCCGCCCAGCGATTCGCGGAGCGCCGTGGCCGAAGCGTTGGGCCGTTTGAGGATGGCCTCGTACACCGCCTCCGTACGCGGGAGCTTGAGCAGATCATCGACGCTGGCATTCCGCAGGGCATAGCCTTGCGCCGCCTTCGACAGCGGCTTGCCGGAAGCCACGGCGTCTTGCACGAGCTTGTCGACGTTGAGCTTCCCGCGTGCGTAATTCAGGACCGTGTCGAGTTCCGGATCGGTTGGCTTACTGGCCACCTCGAAGATGGCCTCCGCAGCGGCGACCCCTTCGAACGAGACAGCTGCCTTGACGGCCTCGGCCCGCACGAGCGGGGAGTTGTCACGAGCAGCAGCCAGGAGCGTCGGCTCCCAATCGGTGACCCGCGTGCCCCAGTGACCAAGCGTGCGGATGGCGGCAGCGCGGACGCGCGGCTCGGCGGCGGTGAAGACCCGCTTGAGCAGATCCAAGTTCGGGACGCGGTGTTCCTCGAACACCCACAGGCATTCGAGCAGGGCCTGCGCATCGTCGGGCTTGGCCGGGTCGAGTGTACTGACCCATTGGCCGACGGCGTCCACCACATCCTTCGTCTCGCGACCGCTGAGTTCCAACCGAGCGCGATAGCGATTACTGTTTTCCTTCGTGAGGAAGGCTTGGCAGACTTCGGCCATCGGCTTCCCCTTGAGCTTCAGCGGCTTCAACACGGGCCGGTCCTTGGCGGTCACGCGATAGATGCGGCCATGGGTATGGTCGCGATTCGGGTCACGCATGTTGTGCTGCATGTGACCGATGATCGCGTTGCTCCAGTCCGAGACGTACAGAGCCCCGTCGCCGCCGACCTCGACATCGGTCGGGCGGAAGTTCGGGTCGCTCGACACCAGGATCGGCTCGACCTCCGTGGCGCGGATATCGGCCCCGTCGTACGTCACCTCGTGTTGCAACACGCCGAGGACTCCGATGCAGTTGCAGATCAGGAAGTTGCCCTGGTTCTTCTCGGGGAAGTGGCTGCTGGAGAGGATGCCGGTCGCGGCGACAGGCCGCACTCGCATCTTGAACCAGGGCTTGTTGCCGATCCCGTGGCCGATGTTGACGTAGGAACCACTGCCGCCCGTGCCGTCGTTGGCGAACTGATACCCCCACTGGTCGATCACATCGCCGTGCGGATTCGGGCCGATCGGGAAGTGGAACTCCATCTCGAACGTGCGCGGGTTGAAGCGATGCACGCCGCTGGCCCCCGAGCGGAACGTCTGCGTCGGCGTCTCCATCGCCGCCATGTTGAAGATGCCGCGCGACCAGTAGGCCCAGCCATCCGGCCCGATCAGCATGGCGTTGGCCGAGTGATGCGAGTCCGCACTGCTCATCCCTTGCAACATGCGAATCTTGAGGTCGGCCTTGTCGTCGCCATCGGTGTCCTGGAGGAACCAGAGTTCCGGCAACGCAGCCACCAGCATTCCGCCGCCCCAGAACTCAAAGCCGGTGACGCTGTTGAGTTCGTCGGCGAAGGTCACGCAGCGATCGGCCACGCCGTCGCCGTTATCGTCCGGCAGGCAGACGATCTTGTCGCGGCGAGGTTCCGCCGGATTCCAGTGCGGGTAAGACGGCCAGACCGACGCGAACAGGCGGCCATTCGTGTCGACCGCCATCTGCACCGGCTTGATCAGTTCGGGGAACATCTCTTCCGAGGCAAACAGATTGACCTGCATCCCCTCGGCGATCTTCATCTTCTCGATGGCTTCTTTGCCGCCGAGGTACAGATGCTTGCCCCCTTCGAGCGGGCCGGGGATGTTCGTCTTCACTTCGAGGGCGGGAGGCAGGTTCCCATCCGAGACCGCCATGTCGCCGCCCTTGGCCACCGCGATCACCCGGAGATCCCGGTTGGAGGTCATTACATCGAACATCTCCATCTCGCGCATCATCACGTCGGCGTTCGATTGCCCGAACCACGCCAGCTTCGAGCGGCCGCCGAACACGTTGTACCCGTCGACCACGCGATAGCGGCTGAACCAGTGGTAGTTCTTGTCGAGGATCGCCTGCCGCAGTCGCTCCAGTTCCTTCTCATCCTTCGAGAGCTTCTCGACCCCGAACAGAGCCTTCACGATGACGCCAGCCACCGCCCGATCCCCGTTGTCGAGCAGGTGAATTCCGTTCATCGTCAGCGGCTTGTCGGCAGCGGCGTACAGCTTCTGTGTCGGGGTGAACAGATCGACAAACAGGACTTCCTTCGCCGTGCAGACTTCCTGCATGGCCTTGGTGTAGAGCGCCAACTTCTCGTTATTCGCGGTGCCATCGGGCAGGTTCGGGTTGTGGAGGTTCTCGTGCGCAATCGGCGAGAAGAACACCAACCGCGGCGGCGCTTTCCCGTCGTACTTCTGCTGGAGCATCCCGTCGATCGTCTCGGCCAGATCTTTGCGGAAGCCGTCCAAGGCCGGTGCCCCGCGCAGAGCCTCGTTGTAGCCGAAGAAGCAGAACACCACGCTCGACTGGGTCTTGGTCAGCCACTCATCCGGGCTGCCGAAGTTCTCCTCGCGCTGGCGGAGCTTCAACTCATCACCCGAGTAACCCAGGTTGCGCGAGGTGATCTCCAGCTCGGGATAGAGCGCCTCGATGTACGTCTCCAGCCACGCCGAGTGCTGCATGCGGTCGGCCAGCGTGTTGCCGATGGAGGAGATGTGATCCCCCTTGCGCAGTTTGAGCGCTGGCTCGGCGGCTTGAGCGACGTGAACGAGATTTGTCAGCAGCCACAGCAGGGCAGAAACCCACATGATTTTTCGATGGATCATCATTGGTGATCTTTCTGCGTTCTTGCGCCATGTTCATCGGAGAAGTCCAGAACAAATTCCAGACGGGGGATGATTTATAGCCGATCTCCGCAGAGGAGCAATTGTCGCATCATTTCTTCTGCATGGGATGAGTGGGAGTCCGGACTTCAGCCTGCCCCTCCCGGCAGGTGCGGCCAGGAGGAACGTCCTCTCAGGACTAGTTCTCGATCACCAGACCACTCACGCGGGAGAAATGACCTGCGTTGTTCGTGACCAGTGTGGCCTGAAGGGATAATGCGTGGGCGGCAATCAACAGATCCATTGCTCCAATCGGTAGACCCGTGGATTCGAGGACGTGACGCACTTCACCGTATTTGGCTGGTGCCTGGATCGCATCGAAGTCGACACGATCAAACGGGGACAAGACTTTCTGGATGGCCCTCAGTTCATCTTCGGGGCGATCACTTTGCTGCACTCCGAATTCCAACTCCGCGATTGTAATCGCCGAGACCGCCACGTTGTCCCCATGAGCCTGTGCCTGTCGGCAGCGATCGACCAGTTTCTGGGCTCGATCTCGACTGGCCTGCTGACGGTTGGACGACTTCATCCCACGGATCATGAAAATCAAGATGTCTGTGTCGAGCAGGTAGGTCATGACTTCCAGTTCCGTCGCTCGACGGGAGGTTGCACGCGGCCCTCACCAAAGAACCCGTCCGACAGTTCTTCCACGCCCTCGAAAAAGACCTCCCACGGGTCGCGAGGGATCACCATGAATCCTTCCGGAGTTCGTTTGAGGTAGACCTCCTCAACATTCATCCGATAATCGTCAGGCAGCCGAATCGCTTGATCGGCTCCGCTCTGGAAAACCTTCGCGATGGTCATGCTCTTTCTCCCGAACACGCGACAAGTACACTGAGACAAGACCAGCATACACGATCGAATCTCCCCCATGCCTTCAGATTGTCAGTCGCCACACAGAATTTCCGGCAACGGAGCCCTCAGATCGAGTCGTTCGCCACTCACCGGATGCTCCAACAGCACGCGCTTGGCATGCAGCCAATACCCGGCATCACCCGGCAGGCCGGGCTGGTCGAGTCGCGGCTGGCCCCCATCTGCGTACAGCGGGTCGCCCGCGAGCGGATGGCCGATGCAGGCGAGATGGATGCGGATTTGATGCGGACGCCCGGTCAGCAGGTCGACTTCGAAGACGGTGCTGTCCGCGCGGCGTTGCAGAACCCGAGCGAGGCTGCGGGCGGGCTTGCCGGTCGGGCTGGCGGCATGCACGTCACCGAGTCGCGGGTGTGACTGCGGACCGATGGGGGTCTGGATGTCGTACATGTCCTGCGAGGCCACCCCGCTGCCGAGGGCTTGGTACTGCTTCTGGACTTGAGGCCAGCGCTGGCTGAGTGTCGAGGCTGCCTGGACATTCAGAGCGAACAGTACCAAGCCGGACGTGGCCCGCCCCAGGCGATGCAGCGGCCGGGCCTCTGGGAAATCGGTCTGCACCAGACTCAACAACGTATTGAGGTAAAACCCGCCTCCGGGGATGGTCGGCAACCCACTGGGCTTGTCGACCGCCAGCAAATGTTCGTCCTGAAAGATCACCCCGTAGTTCTGTGGTGTCTCCTCTTCCACCCAGCCGGGCCGATTCCAAACCAGGACCACTCCGGCTCGTAACGGCTCCAAAGTCTGCGCTGGTTTGTCATTCAAAAGCACCTCGCCCGCCTCGATCCGGGCTTTCCATTCGGACTCGCTCGAATGCGGGAAGTGGTGAGTGAGATACGAGAGAGTCGAGTGCCCTGCGGCTTCGGGGCCCAGCTCAAGTCGATAACGGTATCCCTGATTGAATGTCATACCCAGAGGCTCGGATGGAGATCGACCGGTCAAGTGCGACAGGGCAACGCGGGGTGGCCCAGACATTGCTTTGAACATCTGGGTAACGAAGGCACAAGAGGGACTCTCGGGTTGTTCTCGATCACCAGAGGGATTTGAGCCACAGATGAACGCCGATGGACACAGATCAGGGGGGCAGCGACTCCCATCCCTGGGCCCCGCTCTGATCTGCACTGCAAACCATTCAAGCTTGCGTGTCGTGAGAGAATTTTTCACGTTGCACAAATTCTCGGTGGCCTGAAGACCTCATGTACCCCAACGGGGTTGCACACCATAGCCCAGGGTCGCGACGCAGGAGCGCACCCTGGGAAACGTCGCCCGGGGATTCCCACCCTGAAGGGGTGGCACACTC
>JAYWFM010000077.1:0-2383 GCA_043778825.1 Planctomycetota bacterium
CGGTAGGCGAAGTAATCGTCGGCCCCCACGATGGCGTCATCGGCGTGCGCCCAGTTGATGTAATCCAATTGGACATGGCCACCGAGCTTGACGGTCCATTTGTCGGTCGACATATCGACCCAGTCGATGGCCTTGGCGACCTCGGCCTCCTTCTTGGCCTGCTCGTCAGCGGACTTTTTGGCCTCGCCCGCAGCACGCTTCTTCTCCGCCTTTTCGAGCAGATCGAGCCGGGCCCGCAGGACCTGGACCTCGTCCGCAGGACCAGCTGGCTCTGGTTCGGCAGCCTCCACCGGAGCTGCCACGACGGGTGAGTCACCCATGTCCGCAAAGACGTTCGCGAGTCCGATCCCCTCTTGCGCGAGGAGACCAGATCCCATGCCCAGCAGGGCCAGGAGCGTCAATAAGTAAACTCGGGGAAGATCCGACATGCCCCCAGCCTCCATGCTTGGGTGAACCCGACGAGCGAACGCGGGGGGTGATCCATCACACCACGGTTTGCCTCCGGTGGTCTGGTCAGCACGAACGACTCATGTCCGGAGAGAGATCGGCTGCGTAGACGGTTCTCACGAATGAAACAGGTGGTACTCGGATGGCTTGTCTGACCGTGATGGTTTGCCAACCGGAGCGTGGACTAAAAGTCGATCGCCAGCCGGGTGCCGACCCCGTGGGCGACTCCATTCAACCCACGGGCCGTTCCATAGATTGGTTGATTGCCATAGGCCCAGACGTAGTTCGTTTGAATCTTCACGTTCGGATTCAGGAACCAGTTGAGGCCCAGCGTGGCGTCCTGCATTTGACCGCCATTGATGCCGGGGTCGTTCAGGTTCGCGCGGCTGTAGCGGGCAGCGACCTGCCAGGCTCCGGTCCCCTTGCCGAACTGGAAGTTCTCCTGGGGGACGATGCGGGTGAAGACCCCCGCCTTGCGGTCATAGGGACGAGTTTCTCCGGTCAGGAAGTAGAGTCCCTCGACATACCATGAGTTCACCGACGCGGTGCCCACATTCATTCCGGCCAGCGGGCCGACGTTCGAGATCGTGTTCTGGGACCACGAATTCATGTACTCCGACTGGAAGGAGAAAGCCCCGTAGTTACCCGCGAGTTCCGCACCGAGCAGATCCTGCTGGCTGCACGCGAAGGTTCCCGTGTCGACGAAGATCGGGTTGAGTCCACTCGGCGGGCCGTTTCGCAGTGAGGGGCGAGCCCGGTAGCGCAGCGTCCCGTTATTCGGATCGCGGATGCTGCCCGCGATGCCCACGTGCAGCAGGACATCTCCGTTGTCTTCGTAGATCGGCAGATAGGTCAAACGGCTGGTCCAGCTGTATTCGCCATCGCCCTGTCCGTTGGCGAAGATATTCGTGTTATTCTTGAAGAAGCCGGTGGCCCACGTTCCGTGTTCTCCGTCGAACGTATCCCACGCCTGAATGCCGGGGGTGAAGCCGTTATTGAAGGATCCGGTGAACAGGTCTTGGATCACTGACCGTTCCATGAATTCCAAGTACCGGCTACTGGTCAGGTGTTCCATCCCGAGTGGATCTTTGAAGTTGCCGACCTTGATGTTGCCGACAATCGGAACCTGCTTGAAGTTGATCCACAGATCTGTCACGGCCGGCACCGCCGCGTAGTTGGCCTCCGAGGAAGAGGGCGCGGGCGGGTTGACGTTGAACTGATTGGCGAAGTCATACTCGAACGCGAAGTCGATGATCTCATACATCGTTCCGTCCATACGGAACCGGGCGCGACGGAGGTTGACCGAGTCCTGGTCCGTGACCCCCCCCGTGTTGTTGAACGAATTACTGTTTTGATAGAAGACCGAGTCGACTTGAGTGCGTCCCCCGATGTGGATCTTGAACGCCTTGTTATTGCTGTTGAGTTCCAGCCCGTTGTTCCACTTGGCCGACATGCCGAGTGGATCGGGAGTGGGGGCGGGCTTGATCTCCGGCACCGGACGAGCCCTCAGGGCTTGGACCTCCAGCTCCAGGGCTTTCAGCCGGGCATCCAGGGTGTCCGTCACCGGGGTGGGCACGGTGGCCGGGGCGTCCTGAAGCAGGTCCGGTGCCTGGGCATACAGAGAGGCGGGGTCCGAAACCAGACCGCAAGCCAACAACGACAGCGTCGCGAGCACAAACCGCTTCATGAGAGGGCATCCTTGCCGAATCGAAACTACAGCACCTGTTGTCCCCACCGAGAGGACGATGCCATGCTGATGAATTCGACACTTGCCCGGGAGAGCGTGAGACCAACTGACACATCCCGGTGGCCCTCTGCGAATTGGACGGACTCGCGACAGTTAATACCGATGCGGTCAACGGTTGTGGTTGTGAGGATTGGAGCGGTGCCTGCATTTGGTCCCGTCGCCCGTTCTGGTCTGATGAGCGGCCCTGCG
>JAYWFM010000078.1:0-5805 GCA_043778825.1 Planctomycetota bacterium
TCCTCGGTCTTCCTTTTCGTGTGTTTCGTGACTTTCGTGGTTCCACTCCGAGGGTTTGGAAGCTCTGACCCAGAGTACCGACGATTGGGACGCACACACGATCGAGACCCTCGAAACGATCGACGGTAAACCCGTGGTCGATTGTTGCTAAAATGGTCGTTGCGGAGTCCGCTGTTAGTTTCGCCCGAGTCCATCCCGCAAGAGCGTCTGAACCAAGCGATCCGGAGAAAGTCCGATGTCTGATTCACTGGTCGAAAAATCCCGCGCGGTCCGCGAGCAACTCTTGCGGGAACACGGGGGCTTGGACGGCTTGTGCGACAAGCTGGAAGAAATGGATCGCGACCGCGAACAACAAGCGGCGGCTCGGAAGCCGCATCCGCGTCAACGAATCCCGGGTGGCAAGTCCGATCATTTCCGACCCGCGTAGGGAACTGCGGGCCGTGGTCTTCTGGAATAATGACCATGCGGACCGGGCCTCCGAAGGTTTCGTGGGTGGCCAGGAACGTCTTCACGGTTTTAATCACTTCCGGTCCATTGACCGAGCCGGTGACCTCGCTCCAGCCTTGTGGATGAGCCGCCCGCTTCGCCAGTGAGAGGCGGTTCACGCCGTACTTGCGAGGTCGTCCGCGACCGGGATGCTTCACCACCGGAGGCCGGTCGTACAGAGCTGCGTCCTTCCGCAGGCGACCGACCCGCGTGAGGTCTTGCTCCCTCAGCGGACGCACGAAGGGCTGCTTCGCAGACGCTCCATCGGCCACCACCCCCACCCGTTTCCCCGCAGCCTGGATGGGGCGGGCGGCTCGCAACACCCACTCGGCGGCTTGCACCCGCTTGGTCTGAAACGTCCACTGCGCTTCCTCCGGCAGCTTCTCGACATCCCCCTGGCGCACGTCGAGCCACGACCAGATCGGCAGACCAATCGCCCCCCACAACGAGTGCCGCACACCGAGTGCCGCACACCGACCGCCAGCGTCACCCAGACGTGACCGTCACAGAACTCGTTCCCCGTCGGCCCCGGCGTCGGATCGTGATGCCCCCCGCGCCCGCGACCTGCGGACCAGATCGCCTGGTCGGCGTGTCATCGATCACCAACAGCACACGCGACTCGTCTTTTAATAGACGACTTATTATCAGTTCTGATATCCGATTGCCAACGACAGCCAACCCCGCCCCACCGCCTGCAAGAAGTCATAATATCCCCGATCATCGTCCTGCAATCCCCCCGCCCGCCACCACGTCGTGACCGTTCGTCGGCCACCTGCAAACAACATCCCCGGCATCCCCAGCGGCAACCGCCCACGCGACCGGCCACCCGCCGCCGCCAACAAGTCGGCCCGCTCGGTCCATTCCTCGGGTGCCTGAGACACTGCCATCCGTGGCTCTCCGTGAGTTCCGTTCGGTCCGTCAATTCAACCGGACTCTCCCCGAAGAGCCACTTTCATTTCCAGATCAATTGCCCATGGCCGCCCCAAGACTTGCCCGAAAGTGCAGTGATCGTGCTATTGGTAATCAGTTCGTATCCCCATTTCAAACGGGTCACGCGGGTCGAGCAGCAACGTGGCCTCGGCGTTCACGAACGCGGTGCCGGTGATGCGGGGGATGATCTTGGTTCCGTCTTGGCGGTACGAGCCTTCGAAGACGCTGCCGAGGATGCTCTCTTGCCGCCAGATGGCTCCGGGGGCGAGCTTGCCATCGGCTGCGAGGCAGGCGAGTTTGGCACTGGTCCCGGTGCCGCACGGGGAGCGGTCGTAGGCACTGCCGGGGCAGAGGACGAAGTTTCGGCTGTGGTTGTGGGGGTGGGCGGGGGGGCCGAAGAGTTCGATGTGGTCGATCTCGCCGCCGTCCTCGCCGGTGATTTTTTCTGTATCGAGGACGCGCCGGATGGCCCGCGCGACTTCGCTGAGCCGCTCGATCCGCGAGAGTTCAATCGGCTCCGGATAATCCTTGACCAGGAAGAACCAGTTCCCGCCCCAGGCGATGTCCCCGGTCAGAGTCGTCGTTCGCGCTGCGAAAGACCGGCCTTTCGCGGAGCGAAAGGCGACACTCTCCGGCAACTCGATCTGCACATCGGCCCGATACCGGTACGACGGCACGTTCTCCAGCGTCACCCGGTTCTCCCCGTGATACTCAAACGTCACCACCCCCACGTTCGTTTCCAGCTTATGGATCCCTGGCCCGATCCGCCCCATGTGGGCGAGCGTCACCGCCAGCCCGATGGTTCCATGCCCGCACATATGCAGCATGCCGACGTTGTTGAAGAAGATCACCCCGGCGGCACAGCTCGGGTCGACCGGCTCGCACAGCAAGGCCCCGACGATGACATCCGACCCGCGCGGCTCGTTCACGATCGCGGAGCGGTAGTCGTCAAAGCGAGTCCGAAAGATCTCGCGGCGTTCGGCCATCGAGCCGCGTCCGAGGTCCGGCCCGCCGGAAATCACGGTGCGTGTTGGCTCTCCGCCGGTGTGGGAGTCGATGATCTGAATGCGACGCATGGGGGAGTCCCAGTAGCGTGGGCTTTAGCCCACGCGAGGTGTGAGATCGTGGGAAGACGTGGGATAAAGCCCACGCGACTTCCATCGTCGGCAGAATTCTAACGAATTCTGCTACGCTTGCTCGCCAATACCCGTCCGGCGAAACTCCCTGCACCATGCTGTACCGCTCTCTGATCCGCCCGCTGTTGTTCCGGCTCGATGCCGAAACGGCTCATCACCTCACGTTTGAGATGCTGCGCACGGCCACCCGCATCCCGGGGATGATGCCGCTGGTTCGGCTGGCCTGTGGAGGGCCACCGCCGGGATTGGAGCGGACGGTGTTCGGGCTGAAGTTCCCGAATCCGGTCGGGCTGGCGGCGGGTCTGGACAAGGACGCGATGGTCAACGAGGGGTGGGAGGCGTTCGGGTTCGGGTTTGTCGAGATCGGAACCGTGACGCCGCGACCGCAACCCGGCAACGACCGGCCCCGGCTGTTTCGGCTCCCCCCCGATCGGGCGATCATCAACCGCATGGGGTTCAACAGCTCGGGCGTCGATGTGGTGGCCGAGCGGCTCAAGCGCGTCCCGACTGAGCGGCGGATCATCCTCGGAGCGAACATCGGCAAGAACAAGGTGACCCCCAACGAAGACGCCGAAAACGATTACCTGACCTGCCTGACCAAGCTCTTTCCGTACGTCGATTACTTCGTCGTCAACGTCAGCTCACCGAACACGCCGGGCCTGCGCGAGCTACAAGACCGCGAGCCGCTGACCAAGCTGCTGACCAAGCTCCAGGACTACAACCAGAGCCAGCCCGCCCCGAAGCCGCTGCTGCTGAAGATCGCTCCAGACTTGGGCGATTCGCAACTGGACGACATCATCGCGATTGCTGCGGAGACGCAACTGGCCGGAGTGGTGGCGACGAACACGACGACCGCGCGCGCCGGGCTGACGACTCCCGAGGAGCGGGTGAAGGCGATCGGGATGGGCGGCCTCAGCGGAGCCCCGCTGACGCAGCGCTCGACCGAGGTGGTGCGTTACCTGCACACGCACAGCGAGGGCCGCCTGCCGATCATCGCCGTCGGCGGGATCATGACGCCCGAAGACGCGGTCGAGAAACTCCACGCCGGGGCCAGTCTGATCCAGCTCTACACGGGGTTTGTGTACGAAGGGCCGGCACTGGTGCGAGGGATCCACCGGCGATTGTGTGGAGAACCCTGAGACTGCTGACCGGGCGATGTTCGAGTGCCTTGTCAGGACTCAGAATTGTGGTTGGAGTCCAGCCTTTAGGCTGATCTGGAGCAGCGCCCGGAGCAGCCTAAAGGCTGAACTCCAACCTCCAAGTGGCACTAATGCCCGCACCCGCCGCCGGTGCCGCAGCCCCCGCCGCCACTGCCGCACCCGCCGCCCGAGGCGGGTTGGCTCACTAGCCCCTCCGCCCCGACGGGTTGGACCTCGATGATGCCGAAGCCGCTGGCTGCGGCCTGAATCGCGAGGCGGGTGCATTCCGGGCCGCGCTCGTTGAGAACGTACAGCACGAGCTTGGTGCCATCGAGCGTGCGCTCGATGTCGATCACTTGCAGATCGATCTTCCACTCCGTGATGCGGCTGGTCCACTCGGCGAACTCGGCAGAGGATTTCTCGGCGACGCGGCGGGCTGCGTGTTCGTCCTCAGCGGTGGCCAAACGCAGTACCGTGAAAGCGGCGGGGTGTTCGGACTCGGACCGCACGTCCCCCAGCACCTCGCCCAGCTGTTGTCCCCGGTGGGTCTCGACGACCACGCGGTCGCCGCGCTGCGGGCGCGGCTGGCCCTCGTCGAGTTGGCAGCGAGCCACCTCGGGCACCGTGCCGTAGCGGACGAGGTAGTCACGAGAGCGGGTGGCATCGACCATGAGGGAGTTCTCCGTTGTCAGTGTTCAGTCGTCTGTGGAAAGGCTACCCGATTGCACCGGCAATGGAAGGGGTGGGACGGTCCATTGGCCCACTCACGCCCCGAGCCGGAAGCGTCTGCGTCCGAAGTACGCCACACCACCGGCCACACGTTCGGAGCCTTCCCCCGAAGGGGTTCAACGGTAGGGCTTCCCAGGTGCGAAAACCACGGAATTCGCCTCGCCAATACAGAGTGCCAGTAGATTGACATCAACCCTTCGCGATGTCGAGTTGTCCTTCCCAAGACCAGAGGATTGAACCACGGAACACACGGAATACACGGAAAAAGACAGGAAATGCCGCGTCATTCGAAATTCTCACGGAGGGTCGAAAGCCTCTTCGGGGTATAAAGCGTCTCCAGGCGAGTGAAACGTCGCACAGCCTGAGAGACTTTGAAAGGTGAGTCGAGTAGAGAGAGAGACTGGCGGCGCGATGCTCGCTCCATCGTGGGCAACGCATCCCCGACCGCCATTTTTGCACCCACTGGCCATTCCCCCCACTGTGCGGCCCCTGCCGTTTTGACAAACTGGCGCGCCGGGGCACCGGTCACATCCCACAAGCATCGACAGAATCATGTATTACGCTCGGTTCATCGATTCGCACACCATCCGGCATCCGCTTTGCATAACCCGCATATGTCCCGAATCCGCTCGGACTGCAAATCAACCCCCCTCCGGCCCTAGGCTCTAGCCCCTAGGCCCTAGCCCTCCCCTCGGAGTCTCTCCCATGGCTGTCACTGGCGAAAAGATCATCGGCATCGACCTCGGCACCACGAACTCGTGCGTCTCGGTCATGGAAGGCGGCGAGATCAAGGTCATCCCCAATCAAGAGGGGAATCGCATCACCCCCAGCGTCGTGGCCTTTACCGACAAGGGGGACATCCTCGTCGGCGACCCGGCCAAGCGCCAGGCCGTGACCAACCCCCACAACACGGTCTACTCGATCAAGCGGTTCATGGGGCGGCGGCACTCCGAAGTCGAATCGGAAGAGAAGATCGTCCCCTATAAGGTCATCGGCGGTCGCGAAGAGTACGTCAAGGTCGACATCAACGGGCGGCAATACACCCCGCCCGAAATCTCGGCCCGCATCCTGATGAAGCTCAAGGAGTCGGCCGAGAACTACCTCGGCCACAAGGTCAACAAGGCGGTCATCACCGTCCCAGCTTACTTCAACGACGCGCAGCGGCAAGCGACGAAAGACGCCGGGCAAATCGCCGGCCTGGAAGTCGCCCGCATTATCAATGAGCCGACCGCGGCCGCCCTGGCCTACGGCCTCGATAAGAAGAAGGACGAGAAGATCGTCGTCTTTGACCTCGGCGGCGGCACGTTCGACGTTTCCGTACTGCAGGTTGCCGGCGGCGGAGATGCGGGCGAGACCAAGGTCTTCGAAGTCCTGAGCACCAACGG
>JAYWFM010000079.1:0-32525 GCA_043778825.1 Planctomycetota bacterium
GCCGCCCTATCCCGAAGGGATTGCAGCCCTCCGCGTCGTTGACTCCCGCGCGTCGGCTGGAATCCCTTCGGGATACGGGAGCCTGCTGGAACGTGAACCAGTGGTATTCGCTGCGCTCGACCACCGGCTATGGGCTGCGACCCCTGCGGGGTGGAAGAGTCGCCCGAAACCCAGGGGATTTTGCGTAGGATGGTGACCACACTCCTTCGGAAGTCTGCGAACTGGCCGATGTCCGGTCGACGTACCATCACCGGTCACTCGGGCGGTCCGGAGTGGGATCGTGCTCGGGAGTCAACCGGGGCAGCATCAGAGGAGGCTGGGGAGGCGGCAGAGCGGGGGTGTTGGAGTCTTCCGAGTCGGAGTCTTTCGTCCGCAGGGGCTTCCGAATCACGCGATCCTGTATGATCGGCTCCTCGCCGTCTCGCGGGGTGTCACGCTCGCCGTCCCGCTCGATGAAGTGCGGTCGCGGGTCGTACTCGGGGATTGGATACAACAGCTCCTCACCAGCGGGATCACGTCTGAGTTCGATGTCGCATGGCTCCGCGTCTGGACGGGGAGGGTACGACGACCCGGCGGTCTGGGCCTTGGTCACACAGCGGCAGCGGTCCTTGTAGCTGTGGAATCCGGTGTAGCAGTAGCTCTGGTCGAGTGATGTGATGGCACAGGCGACATCGGTCAGTTCGCTGTTCACGGCATCGCGCACACAAACCAGTCCCGTGCCGATTCCGATGACTCCCACGGTGGAAATCAGGACCATTTCGGCAGAGACCACGAAGCCCGCCTGATCGGTCCACAGGTCATTGGTCAAACGCAACATGATGTGTCCTTCTCGAAGGTTCGAGAGGCACGCCGAGCAGCTGATGAAATCGGGCGAGGCCCAATGCAGAAGGTCGCGCGGGGCGAACGAGAGGAGCCGTGCAGTCGGCTCTGGATCGGGCATCTGGGAACTCACCCCATCCATCGCCCACACAGCGATGAACGATGCCTTCACCTCACTCGTGCCCCGCAGCGACCAACGACATGGCGATGTCTCACGTCGCCACACACGCTCGCTGTCATCAGTCGCTCGTCGGTCTCCCGGAATGTTCCGAACGAGGAGGCTGCCGGTATCCGCCGGACATTGCCGTCCTCACAACCGTTACCATTGGCACAAGTCATACCACTGTTACGACCGGAACCCCGAGCGCTGGTCGTCAATGCGACACAACCCCTCGACCTGTCGTCCGTTCGGTCGAGTCAACGATTGTGCCACTCTCCGGAAACATACCGGTTGTAGCGGTTGTAACGATTCAAAGGATTATCCGGCGGCTTTGCGCTCTGTTCAGATTCTGAAACAGAGTCGGTTCGATTTGGAGTCTGGGCGTGGGATCGGGGTTGGAGTTCAGGCTTTAGCCTGCTCCGGAACAGCCTCAAGGCTGGAGTACT
This sequence comes from Planctomycetota bacterium, assembly GCA_043778825.1. Classification (GTDB taxonomy): domain Bacteria; phylum Planctomycetota; class Planctomycetia; order Planctomycetales; family Planctomycetaceae; genus TH-plancto1. The sequence continues at coordinate 1,426 of JAYWFM010000079.1, forward strand.
AAACCGCATTTAGTCCTGACAAGGCACGGGGCATACACGCTTACGTTCACGCCTTAAACAGCAACTCGCCCTTACCCAACTCCAGCATATCTCCGCAGTACCGCTTGTAGCTCGAGTGGATCGCCTCCGCCGGGACCGGAAAACCGAGGTTGGCCAAGTACCGTAGGTACACCCGCAGGAAGGTCGGTTGATAGGTACACGCATACCGGAACGTCGGCAGGATGTCCGGGTTCGAGGTGCCGAGCAGACCCACTGTGCCACGCTTCATCCCGGCTCCACAGCGGATACCCGGCTCGCCGAAGACGAGGACCGACCCGGCGATCATGTTGACTCCGGCGAAGTCCCCGCACTTGCCGCCGATCGCGATCAGGCCGCGGCGCATCGAGTTCCCCATTTCGTTCCCGCCATCGCCATCGATCAGAATTTCGCCGCTGGTCATCCCCTTATGCCCGCCGCGATACACCGCCCCGATCATGTGCCCGGCGTTCCCATGCACCCGAATCCGCCCGCCATGCAGCTCCGCTCCCAGCCAGTCGCCGACGTTGCCGCGCACGGTGATCTCGCCGCCCCGCATCTCGGCCCCGAGGTGCATCCCGACGTTCCCCTCGACGAGGATCTTGCCCGACAGCAACCCGGTCCCGATCAACTTCACCTTCGTCAGGTCGCCCTGCCAGACCATCGATTCGTCATCACGGGCTGAGCCGCTGACGGTGAAGAACTCGCCGAGGGCGACCTGCTTGTTCCCCCGCTGGATGAGGGTGGCTTGGACCTCGTCCGCCGATTGCGTCCGCACGTTCTCCATGCGAATCGAATCGACTTCGAGAGGAATGGACGACGCGGTGTGGAGGGTGAGGGTGAGGGGCATAGGGAGGTTTATGGTTGAGGGTTTATGGTTGATCGACCAGAGGGGAGAGGCGTGGGCGGCTGTGGTTCGTCAGCATACGGTGAGCGACCCCACTCTGCGAAGGGGCAATGGAAAAAACGAGGGGATCTTCCCGGGAACCTGTCTGGCGAACAGCCACTCACTCTCCCCTGCGTGCGTCCCAACTGTCGGCGGGGGGGGGCAGAGAATCCTCACCCCCCACTCACGCACGGATCGAAGCCGCCAATGCCGCCTCGATCTCGGGATGCAGGAACTGATATCCCGCAGCTTGCAACCGGGTCGGGATCACGCGGGTCGATCCCAAGAGTAGTTCATCGGCCATCTCGCCGAATGCCAGCCTGGCAGCGAAGGCGGGAAGAGGAAACACCGTCGGGCGGTGCAGGACGCGGCCCAGGGCCTTAGTGAACTCGGCGTTCGTCACCGGCTGGGGGGCGACCGCGTTCACCGGACCCTGCAGCTCGGGATGCTGCACAACGAAGGCATAGATTCTCGCCGCCTCATCGACGGTGAGCCAGCTCATGTATTGCGAGCCCGGCCCGACCACCCCGCCCACGCCCATCTTGAACGGCAGCAGCATCTTCGCCAGCGCCCCGCCCGCCGAACTCAACACCACTCCCATCCGCACGTGGACGACACGCACCCCCGCCTGCCGGGCTGGCTCGGTGGCGGCCTCCCAATCGCGACAGACCTCCGCCAGAAAACCCGAGCCGACCGGGGAGGCCTCCGTCAACTCTTCGTTCCCGCGATTGCCATAGAAGCCGATCGCGCTGGCACAGACGAACGTCTTCACCGCTCCGCCGATGGCAACTGCGGCCTCGGCGAGCAAGCGTGTGCCGACAACGCGGCTGTCGCGAATCCGCTGCTTCTTGGCAGCTGTCCAGCGTCCGTCGCCGATGTTTTCGCCGGCGAGGTGGACAATGACCTGGATGTCATGCAGCGTGCCCGCAGGCAGTATCCCGGCGGGATCCCACTGTCGTTCGGACGAGTTGCGTGGAGTCCGGCGAGTGAGGGTCACGACCTCGTGCCCGTCCTGTTTCAGCAGAGGCACCAGCCGAGAACCCACCAGCCCCGTGGCACCTGTCACCATGATTTTCATCGGAGTGTCCTCTTCGGAGTCGTGTGACCTATGTCGTGTGACCGCAAACTCATTGTAAACATAACGGAGAGCAGGTTTGGATAGGAGATTGAGAAAGGGCATCTGCCCCGTTGGAGTTCAGGCTTTAACCTGCGCTTGGACGCACAACGCAGCCTAAAGGCTGGACTCCAACGGACGGTTTGGCATGCGAGGCGGAGCTTGTGCCAGACAACGTCCACCCTCGCTCGCGGCTCCGCAGGAGCGTCGCCCTCCCGCCGCTGGCACTGCGTTCCGAGTCGCACTGGAACAAGGGACTGACATCCGCTCACTCGCTGAATGCACCTCGCGGTCAGGGCTCGATACTCACCGTACTCAAGGCTCCGCCAGATTCTCCTCTTGGGCCAGTTGTTGGATGTAGAGCACGAAGTCCTGGTCCTCCCCCTGCAACAAGCGAGGAAGCAACACGCAAAAATCGTCGCGGCGGCACCACTCCCGCATGAAGTCGTCCCACGAGTGCCAGCGCCGCTGTTGCTTGACGCTCATGCGGTCGTCATAGGCGGTGAGATACGCCCGCTCAAACAGCGCGATCAGCATCTCAAAGATCACCAGCATCCGCTCTTGCTGCTCCTCCGTCAGATTCGGAGTGGGAGGCTGCGACCGCAGCTTCAAGTCGGGATTGGCCAGCACCAGCTTGAGAAAGTCGTGGTAGGCGTCGGACAGGAGCTGATACACCTCTTCGTCTTCATTGTCCCGTTCCTTGCGCTGTTCGTACATAAAGACCCAGATGGCCAGCGGCAAGCCGACCACCGTCACGACGTAGCTGAGGAGTTCCCAAGTTTGCATGAACGTCATCGAAGGTACTTTCCAGTGGACCCCGGTTCACTGCGATCGGGTGGCATCCCCAGTGTCTGCGAGGGGCGCGGCGATTTTCGCATGCCGACCCCGCTCGGACATAGCGTCCGGGCAAGGTCGGCATGGGGATTTGGAGAAATCGGGTTCATCCGACTCATGGGGTAGGGGATTGCCGGAGGCTTGGCTCCCTTGTCCGATGAACCGAGCCTCCCAGAGTGCGGTGAACCACGGTGCTTTCAGACGACTCACGGCAAGCATGCTCGCACGCTGCGCGAATTCCTGGGAGTGATACGCACAAAAGCTCCCCAGCTGTTGCTGCTGGGCCGCGCTGGGGACTGCGTGTTCTCATCTCGGATTGGTGGGACACGGACGACGCGGAAGACGCGGATTTGGAAATGATCGTGGAAAGACCACTCTGCTCCTGTCCGTGTCGTCCGCGTCGTCCGTGTCCCATTCGGTTGCGGTCCGTGACCGCGCTGGGTTCCTCCACCTCCTCCCTCGCACCGGCTGGGGAACAAGGGGACGGCGGGCAGACCGCCTGAAGGCTGAACTCTCACTCCGGCTCCAGTTCGGTCCCCTTCGACAGCAGCGTCAGGTATCGCTGGTATCCATACACGCGATCGCGCTTGCGGCCCGTGCGTTCGTTCAGGATGCCGCTGGCGATCAGCGATTCAAGGGCCTTGGTGGCGGTCGGCTTGGTGGTCTTCAGCAAGTCGACCACACGGGCCAGCGTCAGGATCGGATGCTCCGGCAGCAAGTCGAACAGCCGCACTGCCGAGAGCGTCGCTGCCGGGTGAGCGGCCACGACTTGCCGGTCCTGGTGCAGCATGTGAAAGATGTGGCGGGAGGACTCCACCGCGTCGTCCGCAGCCTCCTTCACGCAATCGAGAAAGAACCCAATCCACCCCTCCCAATCCCCTGCGGTCCGCACCGCGCTCAGTCGACGGTAATACTCATCGCGGTGCCGCTTGAAGGCCAAGCTGAGGTACAGCAGCGGGCTGTCGAGTAACTTCCAGTGCTCGATGAGCAACGTCACCAGCAGCCGCCCGATACGCCCGTTGCCATCCAGGAAGGGGTGAATCGTTTCGAACTGCACGTGAGCGAGGCCCGCGCGCACGAGTGGCGGCAACTGATCACGGGCATGGATCCAATGATCGAGTTGGGCGAGGGCCTCCGGAACATCCGCAGGCGGCGGCGGCACAAAGACGGCGTTCCCCGGTCGGGTTCCGCCGATCCAGTTTTGCGAGGTGCGAATCGTGCCGGGGAGTTTCTCAGCCCCCCGCACCCCCTTCATCAACCGCTTGTGAACCTGGCACAGCAGCCGACTACAGATCGGCAGCCCCTTCGGTCGGCGAATCTCCTTGCGAGCATACTCGAGCGCGGCGACGTAGTTGCAAATCTCCTCGACATCATCGTGGCGATCGGAATCGTGCGTGGCCTCGAACTGGGCGACATCCTCCAGCGTGGCCCGGGTGCCTTCGATCTGAGACGAGATCACCGCCTCCTTCCGCACGAACCCGTACAGGAACCAGGTCAGGCTGGGAACCGTGGTCGATGCGACTCCCAGCCGTTCGATCGCGATGATGGCCGCGATGTGTTTGTCGACCAGTGTGGCATCGAGGATGATCGCGGGCTTCTTCGGCGGCAGCGGAGCTGGCACAAACGCCCGCACGGTCTCGCCGCCCACGCTGTGGTTCTTGTAGACGCCGGTGATGCGAGGCATGGCTAGGTAAGCTCCCTTGACTACGAGTGGATGTCAGTAAAGGATTCTTTCCTAACGGGAGTGGATAGTCAAGGGAGGTTTACCAAGGATTCGCCCCTCGAGTGCGAGACGCACTTGGCAGACTTGGGGTATCGACAGGAAAACAATGCGTCCGACCATGCGGGGCGGCGGATACGAGGAGCCTCTTCATGATTTTGTTCCTCATGCTTTTGTGCCCCTCTGACTTTCCGGAGTCGACAGGAAGAGATTCACAAAATCATGAAGAACACAATCATGGGGAGACTGAGAATGTGTGGGCCAGCGACAATCACACAGATGGATCGCACACTCTTGTCCGTCATACCCCACCCGCAGGAACTCGGAAGCGAGGAGTCATCGAATTCCCTTGGCCTGCACCCTTCAGCCCCCTACGATCCTCCCGTCAACACTCTCAAACAGCAGGAGCCACCCATGAAGATCGCCGCCGTGCAGATGGACCTCTCAATCACCGACAACGCGGGCAACGTCGCGCGGATGATCGACCAGCTGCGGATCACGACGAGTGAGGGGGCGCGGCTGTCGATCTTTCCGGAGTGTGCGGTGCCGGGGTACTGCTTCGGGTCACTGGCCGAGGCCCGACCGTATGCCGAGACGATCACTGGCCCGTCGGTCGCCGCGATGACGGCCGCCTGCCGCGAGACCAACAGCTACGCGGTCTTCGGCATGTTGGAGCGGGACGGCGAGCGGGTGTTCAACGTGGCAGTCCTGACCGGGCCGCAGGGGGTCATCGGGGTCTACCGCAAGGTCCACTTGCCGTACCTTGGTATCGACATGTTCACGACGCCGGGCGACCAGCCGTTCGCCATCCACGAGGTCGAGGGGGTGCGGGTCGGCATGCTGATCTGCTACGACGCCGCCTTTCCCGAGGCCGCCCGCGCGCTGGCGATCCTGGGGGCTGATCTGATTGTCCTCCCCACCAACTGGCCGCCGGGAGCGGAGACGATGGCCAGTTGCTCCATCCCCTGCCGAGCGATGGAGAACCAAGTCTACTTCGCAGCTGTGAATCGCGTGGGCCAGGAGCGGGGGTTCCAGTTTATCGGCGAGAGCAGCCTGTGTGCTCCGAATGGCCAAGTGCTGACGAAGGCCGCTGGCACCGCTCCCGCGATCCTCTACACCGAAGTCGACCCGCTGGTCTCCCGCCAAAAGCGGATCGTCCGCGTCCCGGACAAACACATCATCGACCGCATGGCCGACCGCCGGCCGGAGTTCTACGGCCTGCTGACGGAGCCGAATGTGCTGAGAACGCCGAGACAGGACCACTCGGGCCGTTGATGTGGATGTGGCATCACCTTTCCCAGTGACGTTGTTCGTGGCCCCTGATATTATCGAACGAGCGTGAAAGCGAATTTGCGATGACGCACGACTTCGAGAGGCACGGCCAGTGCCCACCCGACGGAGGTCACATGACACTGACGCTTGAACTTTCCCCCGACCTGGAGACTCGACTCTCTCAGGAAGCCGCGGTGTTGGGAATGCCGGTCGATCAGTATGCCATCGGGGTTTTGGAGCAAAGCTGCCCCGCAGCCGCTCGGCGCGAGGAGTTGGCAGCGGAACTGCAATCGTGGATTGATGCAACTTCGGCAGAGCCACCCAATAATGACGTATTGCACCAACTCGACGCGGATCGTCCCTCGGAGCGGCGGCTGTATCCGCCCGAGCTCAAGGGTGTGACATGGTAGCCTCGGTCGTGTTGCTGGATGCCGGGCCACCTGGTCTGGTGACAAATCCAAATCCCTCGCCACAGGCGCTCGCTTGCGCTCAATGGTTACGTACGTTGGTATTGGCCGGGACGAGAGTGATTGTTCCCGAAATCGCTGACTACGAAGTCCGGCGCGAGCTATTGAGAGCTGGCAAGCCTCGCGGACTCGCACTTCTCGATACCTTGGGGAGCAAGTCCGAATTCTTGCCGATCACGACTCCCGCCATGCGTGAAGCGGCTCGCCTGTGGGCGCTGGCACGCCAGCAAGGGCAACCGACAGCCGGTGACAAGACCATTGATGGCGATATGATCCTGGCTGGTCAAGCATTGATGTTGGGTGTCTCCGATTTTGTGATTGCAACAACCAACGTCGGGCACTTGTCCCGATTCGTCGCAGCTGAGTTATGGCGAGACATTCAGCCGTCATGACTTCAAGAAATCAACTACCTCACACGGGCGAGTTAAAGCACTCGACAGTAGCCGCAGCGATCACGTGCATCACGGCTGGAGGATTGTATTGGAGTTCAGGCTTTCGCGGCATGGGAGCAGTCTAAAGGCTGGTCTCCCACCCGGAGTCCTGACAGGAGGCACTCCCGGTTACCCTTCCGGGATCGCCTTGAGGCGTGTCGCGGCGGAACGCAGCTCGCGCACCATGTCGTGAACGGTCGACCAGCGGTTGCGCGGGTCTTGCTCCAGCCCCTTCATGATCGCTCGGCTCACCTGGTCATCGAGTTTCGGGGCGAACTTCTGGATGTCCTTGGGCGGATTGTTGATGTGCTGCATCACGCTTTCCATCGTGTCGCCCGAGTCCCAGGGCAGCTGCTTCGTGAACATCTCGTAGCAGGTCACGGCATACGAAAAGATGTCGATCCGCTCGTCGGTGGTCTGCCGCTTGATGAGTTCGGGGGCCATGTAATTGGCGGTGCCGGTGCGGTTTCCCGGCCTTTTGTAGGGATCGGTATTCGGCACGACGAGGCCGAAATCGATCAGCTTGACCACATCCTCATTGCTGACGATGACGTTGCGGGGGCAGAGGTCGCGGTGGATGTACTGGGCCCGGTGGACGGCTTCGAGGGCCTCCCCCAACTGGATGCAGTACCACAGGCAGTTCTGCTTCATGCGGGTGGACTGGGTCTCGACGAGGTAGCTGAGGCTGACCCCCTCCACAAACTCCATGACGAGGAACTCTTCATCGTCGGAGGTGATGCCGTGCTCGAATGTCTTGACGATGTTGGGATGCCGCAGGCTGAGGGAGATCTCCCCCTCAATGGGTCGCTTGAGGCCGAGGCTCTGAAAGCGTTTGTCGAGCCGGGCCAGTCGGGGCTTGTCGAGAACCTTTAAGGCGACCTGCTTGCTGCCAATCGTATCGGTGGCCCGCCAGACCTTGGACATGCTCCCCTGGCCGACCCGCCCATGCAGTTCGAAACGCCGCCGCACATCGACTTTCTCGATCTTCGGCTGACGTTGAAAGAGCCGCTTAAGGAAGTCCATGGGTGGGGGATTGAGTGGGAGTGGGGGAGTGGGAGAGAATTCGAAACGCCGACATGCGCACGAAAACACTGTTTAGCCGCGACGCGAAGGCTTTGCGAAGCGGAGCGCGGCCCCCTACTGCATCGTGCAGTAGTCAATCAGTCTCGCAATCTCCGCGCGCAGATCCTCGCGCGAGACGATCATGTCGACGAATCCATGCTCCAGCAGGAATTCGCTGGTCTGGAACCCCTCGGGCAGGTTCTGCTTCACCGTGGCCTTCACCACGCGCGGACCGGCGAAACCGATCATCGCCTTCGGCTCGGCAATGATGATGTCGCCCAGTGACGCAAAGCTCGCTGCCACCCCGCCCATCGTGGGGTTGGTGAGTACGGAGATGAAGAAGCCGCCCGCATCGTGGTAACGTCCCAAAGCGGCCGAGACCTTGCCCATCTGCATCAGCGAGAAAATCCCCTCGTGCATGCGAGCACCGCCGCCCGACCCGCTCACGATCACCAGCGGCAACTGCAACCGCGTCGCCTCTTCCACTGCCCGCGTCAGCTTCTCGCCGACCACGGACCCCATGCTCCCCATGATGAACGCCGAATCGGTGAGGGCGAACACCAGCGGGCGGCCTCGCATGTGACCGCGACCCACCAGGCAGGCGTCCTTCAGGCCGGTCCGCTTCTGCTCTTCCAGCAGCCGCACCTTGTACGATTTCTTGTCGGTAAACCCCAGCGGGTCGACTGAGGTCATCTCGCCAAACCATTCCTCGAAGCTGTCTTCATCGAGCAGCTGTTGAATGCGATTCTGGCCGGGGACGTAGAAGTGGTGCCCGCACTCGGGGCAGAGGCCGAGGTTCTGGTCGACCTGCTTGCCGAAGACGGTCGCGTTGCAACTTTCGCACTTGACCCACAAGCCGTCCGGAACGGGACGCTTGGGTCGCAAGGGGGAAGTGGCCGCATCGTCGTTCACGGAGGGTGCCGTTTGCATGAGGCAGAATTCCTGTCAGCGCACCGATCGTGGGAGAGGCTTCCAGTCTGTCGGAGCCACACAAAGTACGACAGGCTGGAAGCCTCTCTCACGGGTCAGACCAGCCTGACCGTTCGGTGCCCGCTACATGATGGCTGGAATCTCGCCGAAGGGCAACCCCCGCCCGAGAGTCTGGCAGGGCGATCGCCTTTTTCCATGTAGCGTGGGCTTTAGCCCACGCGATCGACGGATCCCCTTCAGTTCGCGTGGGCTAAAGCCCACGCTACTCATCTCACATTCAAATCGGCGATCACCTTGGGACGCTTCCCCGCCATGCCACCGGCAGGCGGACCTCACGGCCCCCACTCGCGAGCCCTCCGCAGACCCGCGTACCGCCCCAGGGCCATCAGCGGGAAGTAGTGCCGGTACAGGTGATACCGCAGGTAAAACACACGCGGGAACCCGGTGCCGGTGAACTCCGGCTCGTTCCAGGTGCCGTCGGGCAACTGGGTGTCGAGCAGGTACTGCACTCCGCGCCGGACCTCTTCCGAGTCGAGGTCGCCCACCGCCATCAGCCCCATTAAGGCCCACGCCGTTTGAGACGGCGTCGGCGTGCCGGTCCCACGGAGGTTCGGCTCGTCATAGCTGCGCGGGGTCTCGCCCCAGCCGCCGCTGGCCTGCTGAGTCCGCCGGAGCCAACCCGCCCCCGCTTGCAAGCGCGGGTCGTTCCCCGGCACTCCAATCGCCGTCAGGCCCACCAGAACCTGCCACGTGCCATAAATATAGTTCACGCCCCAGCGACCGTACCACGCATGGTCGGGCTGCTGGTCGTTCCACACGAACTCGATCGCCCGTTGTAACGAGGGATGGTGCGAGCCGACGCCCAGGCGGCCATACATCTCCAACGTGCGAGCGGTGATGTCAGCCGTCGGCGGGTCGATCATCGCATTGTGATCGGCGAACGGCACGCGTGTGAACAGCTCGCGGTCGTTGTCGGCATCAAAGGCCGCCCAGCCCCCATCGCGGCACTGCATGGCTGAGATCCAGCGCACCGCCCGTTCGATCGCGTTCAACATCGGGCGCATGCGGTCCACATCGGCAGTGGCTTTCGAGCCAGAGGTCGTCGTCCCGAAGATGACGGTGTTCACCTTGTCGCTCGGAACCACTTGTTGAGGCTGGGTCTCGCCCGGCACGAACTCCGCTGTCCACGCGGCATGCGAGTCCCCCGGCAGGCATTTCGCCAGGGCCATCGTCGTCATGATCGTGTCATCAATGTCCGGGTAGAACTCGTTATTGAACTCGAAGTACCAGCCCGCAGGCTCGACATCCGGTCGGCGCAGGGACCAGTCGCCTCGGCTGCGGACTTCCTTGGAGAGCAGCCAGTCAATCGCCAATCGCAGCGGGGGGGCATCGGCGGAGACCCCCGCCTCGCGGAGGGCGATGACACTGATCGCAGTGTCCCAAACCGGCGAGCGACACGGCTCCAGACGCGCGCCATCCCCCTCATGAATCGTGAGCTTCTCCAGTTCCTTCAGAGCGGCCAGCACCTCCGGCGAACTCTCCGAATACCCGAGGCACTTGAGCGAAATGATGCTCCAGATGATCGGCGGGAAGATCGCTCCGAGGCCATCACTCTTCGCGAACCGGGCCAGCATCCACTGCGCCGCCTTGCGGATCGCCCAGCTGCGCAGCGGTTTGAGGTGCAACCGCTCGATCGTCTTCCACGCCACATCAATCGTGCCGAACACCGTGTGCCAGTTGACCCAACTCTTCGACTTCAGGCCATCGAGTTGCCCCGACGGCGGCATCGTCACCGGCAACTTCTCCGGGCCATTCAGGAACAGTTCGTCGATCCCCTGTTCCGGCGGCAGCTTGACCACCGGTTGAAAGGCCCAGATCAGACTCAGCGGCACAATGATCGTCCGCGACCAAGCCGACATCTCATAGATGTTGAACGGCAGCCAAGTCGGGATGAACATCAACTCCGGCGGCACCGCCGGACACTGCTGGTACGAGATGATTCCGAGCAGGGCGAAGTAGAAGCGGGTGAAGCTGTTGACCTTCTCGGCTCCGCCAGCGGCGCGGATGGCTTCGCGGGCGCGGACCATGTATTCGGCATTCGTGTCATGCCCGGTGATCTTGAGGGTCCAGTACGCCTTGACCGAGGCACTCACTTCCAAGGGACCACCTGGGAACAAGGCCCAACCGCCGGTCGGCAGTTGTTCGGCCTGAATCGTGCGGGCACACTTCCGAGCCAGTTCCGACTGCCCCCGCCCCAGGTAGGCCAGCAGCAAGATGTACTCGGATTCGAGGATCGTGTCCCCCTCGAGTTCGCCGACCCAGTACCCCTCAATGTGCTGCTGATCCAGCAACCAATCGCGGGCCGAGGCGACCGCCTGCGAGACCGGATCGTTCGCAACCGAGTCGTCGCCGAGCAGCGCTGAGGGGGCGGGGATCAATGACTTCCAGTGAGACGGGAATCCCTCCCCCTCTCGATGATCACCCCGCCGTGACGAACCTGAACTCATTCCTGGTCCTGTGTGACAAAGGGCCTTCATCGCCAGTCCACTCTCTGTGGCTGCGATTTCGAGCGGATCGTAGGGGGTGGCCGGAGCCGGTCACAAGTCGAGTTTCGAGTCCAGCCCCCTCGTTGGAGTTCAGCCTTCAGGCTGTCTTCTTGCTCTTCGTCCGCACCACATGCACGTGTTGAGCCGACTGCACCACCGCGATCGAGTCCTCGGTCTCCACCAATCGCTGCAACTCCTCCGTCTCGTCCAGCGGCAGCATTCCCAGATCCTCGATGAGATCACCGGGCAGCCCGCTCAGCAGCGACACCCCAGCCCAGTCGAGGGCCTTGGCGATCTGCGAGGCGGCCAGCATGTCGAGCGGCTGGCTGTCCCGCAGCGGCTTGAGGGCGTCGCGGGGGCTGCGGACCTCGCGCAGGAGTTGCATGCCGGGCGTCAGGTCCGACCGCAATTCGGTGAGGGCCACGATGCGGCCCTCTTTGGAAACCAGTTGCCGCGCGACATCGAGGGCCGCTCCGAGTTGCGACCACGAGTGGCCGTTGGCATCGTGATCGACGGCCACGACCACCATTCCGGCCCGCGTGCGTGTCGGCAGCGTCCACGATTCGGAGAGGACGGCCCGCGCCTTCTGATAGGCCGCATCGACCTGCCCCGCGATCACCGCACACACGCCATCCCCGACCGAGGGCACCACCTGCACCGCGAATTGCAAACCGAGTAACCAAGACACCTCGTCCATCAACTGCCGCAGCGGGCGCGAATCGTCCGGGGCCAGTTCCTCGTGCCCCTGGCCCACGGCCTTGCGAATGGCTTCCACATTCGACAGGCCGGGGTACAGCGCACTGCCGCCTCCGCGAAACCCCAGAACCGAATCGAAGCCGACTCCGCCGACCAGAATCGGCAGGTCGGAATCGAGCAGATCCTTGTGCAGATAGACCCGCTCGCCCCCGGCCGTTGTCGCGAGGTACGCCGTCGATGTCTCATCGAGCGGGTCATGAATCTTGAGCACCACCTGCTCTCGAACCCCGGCGGGCAGCAGCCTCCGCAGGTCGGGATTGACTCCCGGCGTCAGCGTGGCGGGCACGAGAATCGTCACGTCCGGAGCACTCACCCCGCACGACTCCAGCAACCTCCATAGCCCGAGGATCAGCGTTTCCGCCTGCGGAGTCTGGCGATCCACCGCCAAGGTCACGCGATCCCCGGCCACCACCGCCTGCCGCAAACTCGGGTACTCCAGCGGCGATTCCAGCGCATGCGCCAGCGTCTCCCCGAGTGGAGTCACCGCAGCGGGGGCTATAAAACGGCTCTGCAGCCGTTCAGAAGGGATCTGAATCGAACAGGCTCCTCGCCGTCCAAAAGTCAGAGGGATCGCGTTTTCCAAGTGGGGTCTCGCCTCGGGGGTTCTCCGAAACTTCCGAAGTCTTCGGAGACTTCGGAAGTTTGACGCGGAACTCGGAGAGGCCGCTCGGTGTCGTCATTTGCCACTGCGATTGAATATATTGTGTCAGGCAGGTTCCAGCCACTCGCGACGTACTCCATGACCGACGATGACTTGTTGATGATCCGACTTCAAGAAGGCGACAACACCGCCTTCGATGAACTCGTGGATCTGTATCAATCGCCGCTGATCGGGTTCTTCATCCGCAATACCCGCGATGTCCAGTTGGCCGAAGACCTCGCCCAGGACACGCTCATCAAGCTGTATCAGCAGTCGTGGGATTACCTGCCGGTCGGACGGTTTCGCGGGTGGCTGTTCCGGATCGCTCGCAATCTGCTGATCGACGACATCCGCCGCAAGACACACGACGCCCTGGTGCGGGCGGTCAAGCGGCCGCGCGATGAGGACGACGATGTCCTGTACCGCATCGCCGGGGAGCTGACCGCGCCCGAGGACATGGCCGACCAGCGCGAGGTGGCCAAGCTCGTCGAAGCCGGACTGGCCCTCATTCCGGAAGTGCAACGGCAGACCTTCACGCTGCACCACTATGGCGGAGTGAGCCTGCCGGAAATCGCCCAGATCATGGACGTGCCACTGCCGACGGCCAAGAGCCGGTTGCGACTGGCCCGCGAGAAACTGGCCGAGATCCTGCGGTCGCATGGGATCATGTCGCCCGCGGAGGAGGCACTGGCAGCCTGCGCGGAGTAGTCCAGTCACCCGACGCGTCAGCGAGGGCCGAGCGTAGCGAGGGGGCCGACCCAGATGTGTCCGATGGCCCTGTTGGCCAGAGATCCTCATGTGGGTCCAATATTCGGGGTGCATTCGCCAATTGGCGGTACCCTCATGAATCTCGGTCGCGGAGCGACCGAGCTACGTAGGCGATGTCGCTCCGCGACTCGCATTTCGCGAAGTACCGCCAATGGGCGAATGCACCCAATACCCGTAGAACGTCGAGAGACGCTCGCCCTCGCTGACGCGTCGGGTTACTGTAGTGGGCTGTTGCCTTCCTCACTCTCCTGCCGACTCTCCTCGAAAGCGTGAACATGGTCCTGCGAATTCTGTGTCTGGTCGGTTGCCTGCTGGGGGCCGCCGGAATCGCCCGCGCGGAGGACTCCCTGAAGGTCTTCGAACGCCGCATCCTGCCGATCATGAACTCCCAGAACGCCAGTAGCTGTTCCGAGTGCCATCTGTCGGGGGTCGACCTCAAGGACTACATCCGCCCCAGCCAGGCCGAGACGTTTGCGGCCTTGCGAAATGGCGGCATGATCGATGTGAAGAATCCTGCGAAGTCGAAGCTGCTCGACTTCATTGCCCGCACTCCCGAGAAGCCGGGACTCATCAAGCCCGAGGTCCGCAAGGCCGAACTCGATGCCTTCAAAGCGTGGATCACCGCAGCTGTGGCCGACCCGCAACTGCTGGCGGCAACGACCAAACTGACCGTTGGCCCGTCGGTGCCGGACGAGGTGATTCGCCACGCACGGCAGGACCGGGTGCTGCAATCGTTCATCGACAACATCTGGCTGGAGTCGGGTCGCTGTGCGGGGTGTCACTCGTCGGACCTGAATGCGGAGCAGGTCAAGAAGAATGGCGATCAAATGTCGTGGATCGTCCCCAACGACCCGGCGGCGACGCTGGCGATACTCCTCGATCACGACCTGATTGATGTCGACTCGCCCGAGAAGAGCCTCGTGATTGCCAAGCCGACGATGCAGGTCAAGCACGGCGGTGGCCAGAAGATGGTCATCGGCGATCGCAGCTTCCAGCAATTCGCGGCGTTTCTGAACGACTACGCGGCCGCTGCGAACGGGCAATACAAGAAGGCCGAAGACATCCCCGCTGCGAGTCCGTACGTGGTCGGAGCGACCGATTCTTGGCTGAAGATCACCGACATCCCGGCGAAGTACGGCAAGCTGGTTCTGCGGGCTGAGGTGTACCCCGCCCAGGGCAAAGGCTGGGCCAAGGCTCCGCTCATCGTCGGAGACCGGGGGATCGCCACCAACGGTCTGTTATGGCAGCAACACATGTCACTGTCGCTGGAACGCGGCTCGGCGCTGGCCACGAGGCTGGCGAAAACGCCGCAGAAAGAACGCCGCATCCCCGGCGGGAAGTACCTGCTGAAGATCTGGGTCGCCACCGAAGCCGACTTCGCCGCGAACCGCGTGGCCGAACAGGGCGAGGCCTTCGAGACCACCATCACCTCCCAATGGCCGGGCGGGTACGGGAGCATGACGACGGTGCCGTTTCCTCAGCGGAAACCTAAGTGAGCGATCTCGATTGGTGTGCGACCCGTGAAGTCAGTACCACTGGTACGCGTACTTCCGGAACGCCGACATGTCAGAGTCCCGTGAGGACTCGATCATTCCCTGGCTGGCCAGGATGTCCGGAATCGCCATCCACTGTTTGAGAAGTTGTGCCTCAGCGATCTGCCCGCCGGTCCAGCCCGCATCGCGCCGCCAAACTTCATACTTCTCCGCTTCCCCGAGTCGCAGGGCGAGCATCGCGGTGATCCCGTTGCGAATTGTGATGTCCTGACACTTCAGCAGCGGGGCGAGTTCCAGATACCCCTCGGCACTCAGCGGGTGTTCGCTGATCTGCACCACCGGAGCCAGGTCGCCCACCAAGACCCGCTGCACGTTGTACTGCGTGATCCAGCGATCGACCGGCAGTATGAAGTACAGGTACGCCGCAAACGACACCGTCCACAACTGTCGCCGGAGCAGCCAGCGGAAGTCCTTCTGGGAGGAAATCTTGATGACCACGAACAGGAACCCGATCCCGACCGACGTGATCCCCAGCCAGCCGATCGTCCGCATCCGCGTCATGCCGTTGAACCCGACATAGATCGAGAGCCGGTGGAAGACTGCCAGCGCCAGCACAAAGTTCTCGACCGACCAGACCCAGGCCAGCACGCGCAGCCTTCCGAGCCGCTCGTCCCGAAGGATCCGCCCCTGGAAGATCATCGAGAGGAGTACTGTCGCCAGGGCCAGAGCCACCGTCAGCCAGGCCGCTCCCTGGTGCGCGTAGCCCGAGTAGTGGAACCCCTTCGGGAACTCCCGAAACCAGAGCGTGCGGAACTCAAACACCAGATACACCGCGAACAGGCCGACCACCATCACCAGCGTGTTGCGGAACGCCTCGAACAGCGGGGCCGGTCCGGGCGGGTCAGCCTCTTCCATCACGACCCACTCTTCCGGTTCACGACGATCGGGCCGCAGCAGTCCAATCACCAGCCAACCCGCCGCCACACAGAACGGGATCTCCAGGATCGAAAAGTTCTCAAACCAGCCCGTCAGCATGTTGACCAGTTGCTCGAACTGCACCCCGATCGACTTCACCAGGTCGGGATTCGCGAGAATGAACAGCGTCCCGAATACCACCAGCGCCACCAACGGAAATCCCACTGAGAGGAATCTCCCGCGCCCCGGAATCCAGCTGCTTTTTACGGCCAATCGCGAGGCATACAGGTTCAACCCGCGATGCCCGGCGGCGATCAACTGAGAGGCGAACAACAAGGCCCGCGTGACATACGGCGGCAACCCCGCCAGCGACATCGCATACCCGATCAGGCAGGCCACTCCCACCACCACCGCTCCCGGCGACCCGCACCACGCCAGCCGGGCGATGACCCCCGTCAGCAACCAGCACATCACCCCCAGCGACACATTGCAACGACGGATCGGCGACCCAAACAGCAGCAACAGCGGCAGCCCCA
Source organism: Planctomycetota bacterium (assembly GCA_043778825.1). Taxonomy (GTDB): domain Bacteria; phylum Planctomycetota; class Planctomycetia; order Planctomycetales; family Planctomycetaceae; genus TH-plancto1. Next base: position 17,811 of record JAYWFM010000079.1, read on the forward strand.
GACACAGACCTGCCAGCCCCATGTACCCCTGCCCGCGATAGATGGTGAGATCGCACAGCATGACGCTGGCCACGACCGCCAGTATCTCGACCCAGCGGACAGTCGTCGCTTCGGGGGAAGCGGGAGTCGGCACAGTTCGCGGTGGAGTCACGGCAGCTTCCGTTCGTGGGGGATTCGATCTCCGGAGAATCTAGCGGGTGGGGGACCAGACTGTTAGGCGAGTTGCCACGAATCGCATCCCCAGTCGGACGGCCTTTCCAGGCCGTCCTTTCTAAACATCGAGTTGGCGTTCCTGAACCGAATGGAGTGGCGACGGAAGTCCGAATTCAACGCAAAGACGCAAAGGGGAAATGGGCTCGCGCGATGAGTTCAGCAAATCATCCTTCGCGAACTTCTCGCCTTCGCGTGAAACAATCGACCGATGATTTCGACTCTCCGCGCGGGAGCCGACAGGGTCAGGGCTTCCGGGGTGAGCATTCCCTCCGAAGGCACCCCCTGTGTCCCGTCAGGGACTCCCGACAATCTCCCACCGTTTCAACGGTGGGAGAGCGTCCCGGACGAACCGACGAGTCCCGTCAGGGACGACAGAAGCTGGCGATCACTGTGGTCACGAGCAGTCGGCGATTGGCCACACTGGGGGTGTCTGTCGCCCCTGCCGGGGCTGCTGGTCGCGAGAGGCTCGTGGACCCACCGATGAATCGGTGGGCGATGATCGGGAGTCCCTGCCGGGACAAAGTGGAGTCGCAGCGGAGGCGAAGGTTGTTTGCGTGTCGATATTTGCTGAGTGTCACGCCTTGGAGGCCCTGGCCTGTCGGCTTCAGCGCGGAGTGTCATGATTTCTGCAGCTTCCTTTGCGTCCTGGCGCCTTTGCGCATTTGCGTTAAATTCTGAATCTTGTGTAGAAAGGCCGTCTTACGGGGAATCCCTCTCCGACCTCGCCACCGACCGCGTATACGTACTCGCCGGCGGCCTCAGCACCACGCGCGGCGTCAGCGTTCGGCGGGCGTCATCAAAATCTCCCAAGGCGATCATCACTCCGTCCGGGTCGCACAGCACCACCTCGCGGGTCGCGAACACCAGCTCCGGGCGGGCGGGGATTTCGTTCCCGTTCTCCACGCGCGGGATCTCTTCGAGAATGAGCTGGATCAGTGGGCGTCCGGGGACCGCCTGTTTCGGGCAGAGCAGTTGCTCGGTGATCGTCCTCCGCTGGACCTCCATGGGAGCAATCGCCGCCTCCACCGTGAACTCCCCGATCCGCGTCCGGCACAGGCTCGACATCACCGCCCCCGACCCGCACGCAACTGCGATGTCGCGCCCGATCGACCGGATGTAGGTGCCGGTCCCGCATTCGATCTCCAGCGTGAACGCGTCGCCGACATGTTCGAGGAGGACGATGCGGTGGACCTCGACCTCGCGCTGGGGCATCTCGACCGGCTTCCCCTTACGGGCCTTGCGATAGGCCCGCTGCCCGTTGACTTTCACCGCGCTGTACGTCGGCGGGAACTGAGTAATGGACCCGATGAAATTCGGCAGGACCGCCCGCAATTGCTGCGTGGAGACGACGGGCGCCTCGGCGATGAGTTCCACATCGGTATCGACATCATCCGAGTCGCTGCGCCGCCCGAGCAGGAACGTCGCGACATAGGTTTTCGGCAACTCATGCAGAAACGGCACCAACCGCGTCGCCTGCCCCAGACAAACCACGAGTACGCCCGTGGCCAGTGGGTCGAGCGTCCCCGCATGCCCGATCTTAACCTTGCGCGCCTGCTGCTCGATCCAGTTGATCACATCGCGAGAGGTCCACGCGGCGGGCTTGTTGATGTTGAGGAGGCCGTACATGGGGCTCGTGCAGCGGGGGGGGCTGATGCGGGGGGGGGCATGACGGCGTATCATAGAGTGTCGCCTTTCGCTCCGCGAAAGCACGTCCGTTCGTCATTGGACGGCACCCCGTTTCCCCCACCGTCACTCCGCACCCGAGAGCGGCAGGCTTCAGCCTGTCGAGGCCCCCGCCTGCCCTGATGCGTTCAGTCTCGTGTGGACACGGGGTGGCCCCGGTTGGTGGCTTTGCACCGACCGGAGCGGCGTAGCCGAAGTGGTTCAGACACCAAGAGTCTCGTCCCAGCGAACCTCCTGTGCCAAGGCACACAGTAGGCATCAAAGCGCGCCAACGAGCCAACCGGTGATACCCCGCGCTATCGCGTCGGCATTTAATCGCTGTTAAACTCGGGGCCGAGGTGAATCATCAAGATCGCTCGCAATGGGTGCAGTTTCAACCTGTGACCCGCTTGCGATCAGTGTCCAAATAATTGAGGAGCGATGCGATGCACACTTCCGTTTGCCGTAGCTGGTTGACTTTGATCCTGGGCTTCGGTGCTCTGCACGCCATTGGAGCGAGCGGTCGTGGATCAGAACCGACGACACTTCGGGGTCATCAGAAGCCGGTCGCGGATGTCGAGTTCTCGGCAGATGGAAGTTTGCTGGCCTCGATGTCTACGGATGGCGAGACCATCATCTGGGATCTCACCTCTGGCTCGGCGCGCCGCGCTCCTGGCCTGCCCCGCAATCTTTCCGTTGCGGAGCAGTATCTCAAGTTCACGGTGGAAACTGCGCCCATGCTCATGGCGGGTTGTAACTCACACGGGTTTGTCATGGATCCGCAGACTTTGCAATCCGTCTCCGAGTGGGGCGATCGCACGAGATTGAATGCGTCTGCTTTGGATTATGCAGGAGGACGCCGGGTGATCATCCCCCCGGCAGTGTACGAAGCTGGCAAGGCTGAGGTGCTCTTCACCGTCGTTGATCGCGGCCCCATCCTGTCGGCGATTTCACCGGACGGGAAACGGTGGTTCACAAATTACTTGATCCAGCACGGCAACAACTCGCAGGTTCAGGTGCTGGATGCCGCCACCGGCAAGGTGCAATGCGATCTCAAAGCCTTCAGTTCGGCTGTGGAAGGCATCGCCTGGGTCGACCAGAACCGCGTGCTGACACTCGTCGATGGCGGCGACTACGGGGGCAGTCTGATGCTGTGGGACGTTTCTGGACGTGGAAAACTACTGGCCAAGATGGACGTGCCGGGTGCGTGGCGGATGACGGTCAGTGCCAATGGCCAATCTGCGGCGTTGGCCTTGAGTGACCAGAGTGAACAGAAGGTGGCACTGATCGCGGTGGGTGACAAGCAGCTAACGATCGCTCGCACTGTCAAGGCGAAATTGTATAGCAACGACGAACCGACTTTTTCGATGTCGCGCGATGGAGCACAAATGCTCGCGGCGTCGATGGCCGACTCGCGGTGGCAACTGGTCGTCTTTGACACCAAGAGCGGAGCAGAATTACTGGTCCATACACGCCAGCAAGACGACACGCTGCCGGAGCTTTCACCCGATGGTCGGTGGGTCGCCGTAGGACATGCCGATGGCACGATCTCGCTCTTTCCGGTCGGTTCAGCGGACGCCCCAGCCGGTGGGGGGCCGCTCACGCAGATCCTGGATCTGCCGTTGGAACACCCTCAGGCTCCCGGCATGCCCGAAGGAATTCGCAATCTGTTTCGTCATTTTGATGACGGGAAGGTCGAAGTCTCCATGGCTGGGGATATGTTCGTCGTGCATGTTGCAAATCTCGCGTCCGTCGCCAGCGCAAAGGTGGGCGCGAAGCACTGGCCCGTTTGGGAAGCATCCTCGAACCGGAAGCCATTCGCTGCAAAATTGCCGACCTGGGCGCTTTTGCCTGATGGAACGTTCTGGGTCGAGGGGAAGGTCGTTGACACTGACAAGATCCACAAGTATTTCTGCGGAAGCGTCGATCCTGCTACGGGTCAGTACCAACTTCAAACCCAAAGTCGCAACGGCGAGGAGTACACGGCGATGCGGCCGAGTCCCGATGGGAAGCTGATGGCAGTTCGCTCAGGAAACTGGACCTTCGAACGTTTGTTTCGCAAGCCGCTTCCGCCGAAGCTCTTGCTGCTCGATCTGAAGACCGGTGAGCTGGTTCGGACCCTGGCCACCGATTTGGACGCTGATGCCAACTGCCGAGGCATTATCTTTTCCAGTTCCGGCAAGCGACTGGCCGTTCACGAAGGCAGGAAGCTGCGGGTATTCGACACTGAAACGGGTGACGAAGTGCCGCTCGCCGGAGAATGGAATCCGTATCGATACTGGCTCGTTGATGACGGTAAGATCCTCGCTCGACAGGAAAGCGATGGCTCGATCGTCGGCGTCGATCTGGAGACACAGGGCGAAACATTCCGGTGGATGCCATCAAATGGCCAGACTGGGTACGTGACGGCTGTGGAGCTCTCCCTGGACGGCAAACTGGCTGCCGTGGGCGGGCAAAACGGTGATCTCACGCTACGTGACCCGCGAACGGGTGCGGTACTCCATCGACTCAAACCCTTTGAACTGGCGATTGGCGGACTCGGTTTTTCAGCAGATGGCACCGTGCTGGCCGCTGCCGACGAACAGCGACGACTGATCGCCTGGAAACTTGGCTCGTTCGAGGCACAGCCAGTTGGCAATGGTGCCGCAACTCCTCGCGAGATCCGTGTGCAGAACTCGCCCGAAAAGTGACCGGGAGAAACAACCGTGTCAAGAACGAATGGCGCTGGGTGATTCCGGTTGGCTGATCGGGGCCTACCGGTGTGCCTGCGGCACGAGAGGTTCGCTCGGAGAGGGCCTTCCACACAGGAACTCTTTCGGGATGTCGCCAGAGGATACTGGCGGGGTAGCCCAGACGCTGCTTGGGGCGTCTGGGTTGTAGAGCCACAAGGTTGTACGGAAGACCAGCACACCTTTCAATCCCTGATGTTCTGGCGTCACTGGGAAGAGCGTCGACAGGCAGATCGACAGCGAGCGTGGGACGTGAGTCCCACGTGTTCGAGCGATGTGTTCGTGCTGAGCCACCCCGTCTGGTTTGGTCACGTCGCGCGGGCACGGGGGACTTACGTCCCCCGCTCGCTGCGGTTTGGCACAGCGCTCCGCTTCGAAGACTTCGCGTCGCGGCTAAACGTGGGCTCGACTGACGCGAGGATTTCGTGGCCTTCCCACTTGGCGTGGATCGAGTCGCGGACGGCTTGTTGGATCACCTCATTGGGGGCGTCGCCGCGTAGTTCTGGCGCCGAGAGTCGCATTCCAGCGAACCGCTTGTGCCTGTGGCATACAGCTCGCCCCCAGCGGCAACCGGTGTTACTCTGCGGGCACGCTCCGCTGCACAGAGCCTTCGCGTCTCAGCTCAACGGGGGGGAGTCCGGTCGGGCTCGGCGTTTTCAAAATCGGCGGTTTCTGGCGAAATGCCGCTGGAACGCATCAAGCATGGTCGATTACAATGAGGGTCTCTCCGCGCTACCCCCATGCGCACGCTGATCCTGCCGAACGACTCGGAGACCCGACGATGTTGCAGTTTGACCTTGCCGGTTCCCGGACATGCGATGGCGTCTCCCGACGTGGATTCTTGCAGGTCGGGGCGCTGGCGTTTGGCGGTCTGTCGATGGCCCATTGGGCACAGCAGCGGGCTGTCGGAGCGGAGGGGAGTCGGCCCAAGAAGGCGGTGATTCAGGTGTGGCTGGCGGGGGGGCCGAGCCATATTGATATGTATGACCTCAAACCATCGGCTCCGCTGGAGTATCGCGGCGAGTTCCGCCCGATCCCGACGAATGTCTCCGGGATCGACATCGGCGAGCATCTGCCGAAGCAGGCCCGCCTCATGGACAAGATGTCGATCGTTCGTTCCGCGACACACACCCAGGCTGGCCACGGCATGGGGTCGCAGTGGATGCTGACCGGCTGGCAGCCGACGATTGAAGTCGGCAACAACATCTACCCGGCCTGCGGTTCGGTCGTGTCGAACCTCAAGGGGGCCAACGTCGACGGGATGCCCGCCTACGTGAACCTGCCCCGCAGCCTGGGCCTGGGCAAGGCGGCGTACCTCGGGGCCTCATACAACCCGTTCGCTCCCGAAGATGACCCGAACAGCGACAACTTCAAGGTCCGCAACCTCAAGCTCAATGGGCACATGGACCTAGCCCGGCTGGAAAACCGCCGCAGCCTCCTCTCAAAGATCGACACGATTCGCCGCGATGTCGACACGGCGGGCGACCTCGGCCAGCTCGACAAGTTCTACCAGGACGGCCTGAATATGGTCGTCAATGAGAAGGCGTTGCAGGCGTTCGACATCTCGAAAGAAGACCCGACGCTGCGGGACCGCTACGGGCGAAACGACCTCGGGCAAAGCTGCCTGCTGGCCCGGCGGCTGGTCGAGTCGGGCGTGACCTATGTCACGATTCAGGCGGGCGGCGGCTGGGACACTCACGGCGACAACTTCAATCAGTTGAAGACGAAGCTGCTGCCGAATTATGACGGAGCGGTGGCGACCCTGGTGCAGGATCTGTTCGATCGCGGGCTGGCGAACGATGTACTGGTGATGACGTTCGGCGAGTTCGGGCGGACGCCGCGCATCAATGGCGGAGCGGGCCGCGACCACTGGCCGGGGGCGATGTCGGTCCTGTTCGCGGGTGGCGGCCTCAAGATGGGCCAGGTCATCGGCGAGACCGACTCGAAGGCCGAGTACCCGATCTCCAAGCCGTACTCGCCGGGCTGCGTGCTTTCGACGATGTACCACACGCTGGGTGTCGACTATCAACATACGTTCTACGACCAGGCCCGCCGACCGCTGCAAGTGCTTCCGGAAGGGAAGCCGATTGTGGAACTGGTGTAAGTCCCGAAGGGACTATGTGGCCGTAGCGTGGGCTTTAGCCCACGCATCTATACTTCACGCGGCCCGAAATCAGACGTAGCTGCCCCTCGCCAGAGGGCGGGACGCGAGCCAATTCGCCCACGTTCTGGCGAAACGTGACTACGTCAGAATGTCTCACTTCTGCCCGTGCGAAGTATCATCGAAATCGTTCTCGCGTGGGCTAAAGCCCACGCTACCTCTGATGTCCCATCTTGACCACGATTGGCCTGATCCCATAGCGTCCCGGTTGCATGATGTCGCGAGGGAGCTGAGATGGCAGGCCGATTATTGACCGTGGTTCAGGTGCTGCCCGATTTGCAGGGGGGCGGCGTCGAGCGCGGCACGCTCGAAATCGCGGGTGAGCTGGTCCGCCGCGGCCATCGTTCGCTGGTGATTTCCGGCGGCGGTCGGCTGGTCGCTCCCTTGGAACAGGCGGGTTCGCAGCACGTCACCTGGTCGATTGGGAAGAAGTCCCCCTGGACGGCCCGCTACGTCTTTCAGCTGCGGTCGCTGCTGCTCAAAGAGCGGGTGGACGTGCTGCATGTCCGGTCCCGCATCCCGGCCTGGGTGGCGTGGCTGGCGTGGAAGTCACTCCTAGTCGCGGTCCGGCCCCGGTTCGTGACGACGGTGCATGGGTTCTACAGCGTGGGAAAGTTCAGCTCGATCATGGCCAGCGGAGAGGCGGTGATCGCCGTCTCGCGCTGCATCGCCGACTACATCCGCACCAGTTACCCCGCCACCGATCCCTCGAGAATCACCGTCGTCCCGCGCGCGATCGACCCCCGCGAGTTCCCGCACGGGCTGGCCCCCTCCGCCGAGTGGCACAGCCGCTGGGCCGCTCAATACCCCGAGACGGTCGGTCGGCAGTGGCTGACGCTGGCCGGTCGACTGACCCGCCTCAAAGGTCACGAGGATTTTCTGGTGATGATCTCGCGCCTGGTGAAGCAGGGGCACAACGTCCACGGTCTGATTGTGGGCGACGCCGACCCGCGACGCGCTGGCTATGCCGATGAACTGCGACAGCGGGTGCAGGAACTGCACTTGGAAGACCGTGTGACACTCACCGGCCACCGCTCGGACATCCGCGAGATCTACGCCGCCTCGCGCGCGGTGCTGTCGCTCTCGACCCAACCCGAGTCGTTCGGACGCACCGTTCTCGAAGCCCTGGCCATCGGGACACCGGTGATCGGCTACGACCACGGCGGCGTCGGCGAAGTCCTCCGCGAACTGTACCCGGAAGGGGCCACTCCCCTGGGGGACATCGATCAACTGACCTCGCGTGCGAGCCAGCTCTTCGCAAGTGAACGGCAACTGGTCCCCGCTTTTACCAAGTACCGGCTGGCGGATTCGCTGGCGGCTGAGGTGGATCTGTACGAGCAGTTGGCGGGACTGGCGAGCCGGTGCCGGGTGGCGTAGGCGAAGATCGAACGGACTCGTTCCCGTTCAATGCAAAAGGGACGAGCCTTGCAGCTCGTCCCTTTTCGATTCTGTCTGCCCGAAGACCAGCGTGATTACGCCGTCTTCATCGCCGCACCGAGGATGCGGCTCGTACTCGGGCGCATGACGCGGGGGTCGACTTGTTCGGCCTTGAGGAGGCTGGCGCGGACATCCTTGCCGGAGATCGAGACGGGCTTCTCGTCCTTATGCTTCTCACACAGGTCGACGCGACCGCACGACTCGTAGTAGGCGGCGAAGCCGACGTTGACGGTCTTGATCTTCAGGTCGCCCTTGAGGTTCTTGAAGATCTCCTGCGCGTCGAAGTCGCCCCAGATGTTGCCGCCATCGGCGTACGGCACATCGGCGTGCTTGCGACCGATGACGATGTGGCTGTAGCCCATGTTCTGGCGGTAGATGCCGTGCATCACCGCTTCCTTCGGGCCGCCGTAGAACATCTTGATGTCCAGGCCGAGCAGCTTGACGCGGTCCGGCACCGACTCGTTGCGTGGACCCCAGAGAGCTGCATCGCTGTCGCCGTCACCGAGGGCGCGTTCGCTGATCAGCTTCTCATAGGTCTCCATGCGGATTTCGGCGTTGACATCGTCACCCTTGGTCTCACCGATCAGCGGGTTCAGCACCGCTCCGGCGTTCAGACCCTGACGAATCAGGGTCTCCAGGCCGTAGACCAGCGCATACTCATGAGCCCGGTGCAGTGGGTTGCGGGTCTGGAAGGCGACCGCTGCGTTCCAGCCAGTGCTGGCGAGAAGCTTACGGACCTCGCGCGGGGTGAGCACGTACTGACCGAACTTGGCGTTCTTCGGCTGGGGCAGAGCGCGGATCGTGCCGCCGATGAGGTGGGAGTTGGCCTTCTCGCCATCCAGGACCATGTTGGCCCCGGCGTGGTCGATGCGGTCAGTCAGGTAGACGCTCTGGAGGTACTTGAGTTTCGGCCAGGCGTAAACATCTTCGACATCGAGGGTCGCGACGATCTCGCCCGCGGGGTTGGTGAGGGCGACCTTCTGGCCCGCCTTCAATTCCTTGGCCTGAGCAGCGGTCACTGGGAGAGCGATCGGGATTGTCCAGGCATACAGCTGGCCGTTGTTCTCGATGACCGACTCATTGAGGACGCGGTTGTAGACCGCCGAGGTCATCGGTCCCTGGAGCGGGCTGAGCGTGCCATCGGCGAACCGGTAGACGCTGGAGAGGTCGGCCTGCGAGACCGGCACCTTGACGAGGCCCGCCGCCTCGGCCTGGAACGCTGCGACTTCGCCAGCTGCGACAGTGCAGCACACCGGCTCGGACAAACCACCATGAGGAGCAACAAGTTCAGCCATGAATCCAACCGTGAGTGTGAGTTTCGTTGAAAGCCCAGGGGTTGCAACCCGCGGGCTTTTGTGATTCGCTCTTTCGACCACCGCGCGGGAGACTAGGGACTCCGCCCCCGGATCGTCAAGACTGGTCGGGTTTGACTTCGCAGAGTCTCGGGAACGGTGATCTCGGCAACTTGGCAATCGGACCCGGCGATGCCTAGAATCGCCGCATGGCACGTTGGAGGACACTGTCGCGGGCGGCGGGGTCCACGCGCTGACATGACTCACCCCCCCGGAGACCACCCATGATTTCGATGCAGTCACTGATTTGTCAGCAGTCGTTGGCGCTGGACGGGGCGGGTCTGCTGGCTGCAGATGACATCACGAAGATGGTGGGGTTAACGATCTTCTGGATCTTGGTCGCCTTTATGGTGGTCGTCGGTCTGATCATGTTCTTCCTGTTTATCCGGTACTTCAATCTGTGGCTGCGGTCGTATGTCACACGCGCCGGAATCAGTCCGTTGGCGTTGATCTTCATGTCGCTGCGCAAGGTGAATCCGCAAACCATCGTGGAGGCCAAGATCAGTGCGGTGCAGGCCGGTCTCGACAGCATTTCCACAGCGGCTTTGGGAGCCCACTACCTCGCGGGCGGGAACGTGACCAAGGTGGTGCGGGCCTTGATTGCTGCTCACCGGGCGCGGATCGCTCTCGACTGGGATACGGCATCGGCCATCGATCTGGCCGGGCGTGATGTACTCGACGCTGTGAAAACCAGCGTCGATCCCAAGGTGATCGATGTTCCCGATCCGCGTCGCGGACGCAGTACACTGGACGGCGTCGCCAAGAACGGCATTCAGTTGATGGCCCGAGCCCGCGTGACCGTGCGCACGAACCTCAGCCAGTTGATCGGCGGGGCCACCGAGGACACGATCATCGCCCGCGTGGGAGAGGGAATCGTCTCCGCCATCGGGTCGTGCGACTCTCACCAGGACGTGCTGTCGAATCCAACGCTCATCGCCCAGAACGTGTTGCGGAAGAGTCTGGATTCGCAAACCGCCTACGAAATTGTGTCGATCGACATTGCCGACATTAGCGTCGGAGCCAACGTGGGTGCCCGCCTGCAGGCTGACCAGGCCGAGGCCGATGTCCGCGTGGCCCGTGCCCGTGCCGAACAACGCCGCGCCGAGGCCGTGGCCCAGGAGCAGGAGATGCGGGCTCTCACCCAGGAAAATCAGGCCAAAGTCGTCCTCGCCGAAGCAGAAATTCCAAAGGCCATGGCCGAAGCCTACAGCCGAGGCCAACTGCGAGCGACGACCGAACCGAAGCTGGCCTGACTCGTGGAGTGGGCAAACTGTGAGGTTGGGGCAAGAGTTCGGGGGTGCAGCACTGGCTGGCGAGTGGTTTGGGGCTCCGTTTCGGCAAGAAATGCCGCTTCAAAGAATTCCGTGCGGTGGCTGACATTTTGCCAGACGATGATAGAATAGTGATCGAAGTTCTTTCCCACGCTTCGGCATGAGCCTTGCATGGGAAAGGGATGGTGTGATTTCCGGTTCGCGAAGACTCGCGACCCGGATCGCCCCGAAGACACCGCCAGCGTGGCGGACCGTCGTGGGGTGTCGCTTCAAGCTGTCGCTCAATCCGAGTGGCGGTCACCATCGGCTGGGGTTTGCTCTCGCTGTTCATGGACGATCAACAGAGGCTTGACTCGCAGTCGGACAATCCGGCTTCCGGTGAACCTGATGAATTCCATGCACATTGAACTGACTCCGAAGCAGCAGGAAATCCTGTTGCGTGGCTTGCGATTTGTCCGCAGCGCGGTGGCGCTCGACATGCCGCCGGTCTTCACTGACAAATTTGAATCGGACCGTCACGGCCAGTACGCCGACATTGCCGAGGTCGAATCGCTCGTGACCAAGGCGGCGATTCGCCAGACCGCGAACGCCTGACCCCACCGTGGGATAGGCTTCCCGCCTGTCTGAGATTGCGTGGGATAGGCTTCCCGCCTGGCGTCCTCTTGGCGATGAATTTGACAGGCTGGAAGCCTATCCCACGGAACGCCCATGCGATACCAGAATGTCTGCATCGAGGCGTTCAGCTGCCTGCTCCCGCCACATGTGGTGACCTCGGAGGAGATCGAGCGCCGGTTGGAGCCGGTCTATTCCCGGCTGGGCCTGCATGTCGGTCGGTTCGAGTTAATGAGCGGCATCCGCGAGCGCCGGTTCTACGACCCCGGCACGCGCCCCGGATCGGTGAGTGCTCGCACCGCCGAGCAGTTGCTCGAACAGACGGGCTTTGACCGTTCTCAGATCGGGGCGTTGATCCACGGCTCGGTCTGCCGCGATCAAATGGAACCCGCCACCGCAGCCAGCGTACATCACGCGCTGAAGCTCCCGGCGAGTTCGCTCGTCATCGATGTGAGTAATGCGTGCCTGGGCCTGCTCAACGGAGCGTTGCTCATCGCCGATCAGATCGAGGCGGGCCTCATCCGCGCCGGAATCGTCGTCGGCACCGAAACCGGTCGCAGCTTGGTCGAGGGGACAATCGACCGGTTGAACGGCCTTGCGGGGGGAGACCGCTCGGCGCTCAAGGCGGCGCTCAAGGCCGACTTCGCGTCGCTCACGATCGGCTCCGGGTCGGCGGCGATTTTGCTGTGCGATCGCAAGCTGAGCCGCACGGGACATCGACTACTCGGCGGAGCGATGCTGGCGGATACCGCAGCCCACGAACTCTGTGCCGGGGGAGTCGATCCGGCGGTCACGACCGATGGCCGCCCGCAGATGTCGACCGACTCCGAGGCTCTGCTGCATGCGGGTGTGAACCTCGCCGAGCGGACATGGCCGCAACTGCTGGCCCGGCTCGGGTGGAGACAGTCCGATGTCCACAAGGTGTTCACGCACCAAGTTGGTAAAGCCCACCGCAAGCTGTTGCTCGACCGACTGGGTTTGCCAGAGTCGCTGGATTACCCGACGGTGGAGACCCTCGGCAACACCGGCTCGACCGCCCTGCCGACAGCTGCGGCTCTCGGGGCTGAGAGCGGGCATGTGCAACCCGGCGAGAACGTGGCCCTCCTCGGCATCGGCAGCGGGTTGAGCTGCGTGATGCTCGGGGTGCAGTGGTAGCGATCCCGTAGCTGCGTTCGCCAGAACGCGGGCGAATTGGTATCGGCGTTGTCGCCGCCAGGAATCCCTGCGTGGGCGTGAGACGAGTTCGAATACGTGTTCCCTCAGCCCGCGTTCTGGCGAACGCAGCTACGGGGGAACTACCGGTCAAAAATCGGCAGCAGATGATTCGGCGTCTGCAACACAATCAGTGCCATCGCTGTGCTGAACTCGCTCCCGAACCATGCATCGAACCAACTGCCATCGGCGGATTGCGACCGCATGAGTTCGGTGCGAATGGCGGGATACCAACTGGTCCAGAAGTCGCCGCCCGCGTGCCACGCGGCCTGGACGGCGTAGTAGTGTCCGTAGAAGTAGAAGTCGTTCTCGTGGATGCCCCGAATGCCGGGGAGGAACTGCCGCAAGTAGGTCCGCCCCTTGTCGAGAATCGGCCCCTCGTGGATACCCGAGGTATACAGCGCCGTCACCGCAGCCGCTGAGCGGGCGAACCGGCTCTCCTGCGAGTCGAAGATCTTGTAGCGAAATCCCCCGTCCGGGTTCTGGCACTTCTCGATGTACTTGACGCCGAGATCGATCGTCTCCTTCGGGACCGAGATGCCGGTGTTGCGGGCCGCTCGTAGAGCCATCAGTTGGCAGACGGTCACGGAAACATCGGCCTCTTTGGGAGTCGGGAAGTACCGCCAGCCGCCTTCATCGTTTTGCGTTTGAAGAATGAGCGCGACCGCCTTGCGGACGACTTTGGACAGATCGTTCCGCTCGGACATCCCCAGGGCTTCTGCCAGGAACATCGTGGCGAAGCCGTGCCCGTACATCGGGCTTTCCGCCTCGCTGTCGGACTCGACGATGTACCCGGTGGGGGTGCTGCACGCGATCAGATAATCGATCACGCGGTTCAGCGCTGACCCATACGGTCCCCGTCCCGGCGTGCTGCCCGAGGAGAGAAACGCCAGCCCCACCAACCCCGCGATCCCGACGTTCCCCTGATACCGGGCCACGCTGCCAAAGGAGCCATCCTTGCGTTGTTGCTCCTTGAGCCACTTGAGGCCCGCCTGGATGGCGACCTTCGTTTCGGGAGTGATGAGGTTCGGCGGCTCTGCGGCCAGGCTGACTCGTGCGAATCCGCTGGTGCTGAGGCCGAGCGCGGCCAAGCGAGTCAGAAAGCCTCGACGGGAGGGGGTGAGCATGGAGTTCTCCTTTGAAATCGGTGAGACCATGTAGGCGATGTCGCTCCGCGACTCGCATTCCGCTAACAAGACAGTCTGTCGTGTGCCAGTCCCCATCCCGAAGGGATTTCAGCCGCTGTGGCCGTGAGAACGATTCGAAAGGCTGCAATCCCTCCGGGATAGACGAGTTCGCAGAGATTGTCCGGTGGTGTCGCTGCGCTCGACCACCGGCTATGGGCTGAAATCCATTAGGGATAACTCGCGGCGTGTGTGTCACCCGCATCGGCTCCCGGACCACTTCGGGCTGATTGCTGCCCACCTCTGGCTGACGGCTGACGGCTGACCGCCGACGGCTGACCGCCGAAGGCTAACCGCTCCCCCTAACACGGCGTGCGGTGGAAATGCACATGCAACCACTTCCCATCGACCTGCTGCCACACCCGAGTCTCCATCCCCGCCACCGAGACCGGTGAGCCCTGACCATCGAGCTTCTGCACCACGCGCACGTACGTCACCAGTGCCGATGTCTCGCTCAACACCCGCACCTGCGGCGAGGCCATCGTCGACTGACGCGGTGAATTGCTGGCCAGCAACTTGAAGTAGAACTCGTGAAACGGCAGCCCCGCCACCAAGTGCCCGAGTGCCTCCGGCTCGAAGCAGGTGATCGACTCATCGCACAGCTTCACATACTCGCCCCAATTCCCCGCATCGATGCAGGCGAGCAACTTGCGGCTGGCAGCCAGAACTTCTTCCACAACGGATGTCGACATCCCAAACACTCCTGAAGGCACGGCATGATTCACACAAGATGGATTGTCCTCGGGAACCGGAAGCGGTCAACCGTACGAAGGGATATCCCCGTAGCCACTGTGTGTGCATCAGAAAAGTAGGCCATGATCGGAACGCCCTTCCAGGTTCCGACAGTGTCACCGCTCCACAGGACTTGGAAGAAGGCTCACG
>JAYWFM010000080.1:0-5798 GCA_043778825.1 Planctomycetota bacterium
CCCAGGGGAGTCAAACGACGCAAGTTCATGGTTGTCCTTCCGCGTTCCAGACCGACAGTAAGTGGTTCACCAACCCGGATTGCTGGCCGAACGCGCGGACCGCGTCATCAATCCAATCCATCAGATCCGCATGCGTGACATCGTCCGCATCGCATTCCGGGTGATTCATCATGCCCGGTCGTGATTCCGCAAAATGCAACCACCGTTGCTGCCAACAGGTCGGATCATCCTCGTCTCCCACATCTGCATCGACGATCAAGACCTGGGCGAGAATTTGTCGCATCACAGCGGGCATCACCAGTGCCTGAAAGACCGGGTCTTTGGCTTTTGAGTGCCAATCCTCGATGTCGGCATTCATGAAGAGAGTCGGGACTTCAGCCCCAGTCTCGGGAAATGCCACTCGCCAGAGTTCTCCTTTCATCGCTTCGCGATCCACATCGATCAACTTCTTGGGTGGAAGCTCGTCTTCTCCCGGCAGTTGGGGCCGGACGCCATCAGCTTCGCCGAGCAGGCGGCCGCGATTCTCGCTGGCGGCTGTAACCTTGACTCGAAACAGAATCCCTTGTGGATGGTCGAACTCCGCGAGGGAGAGATCGGGTGGGGTCTGTCGCAGTCCAACACGGCCAAAGTCAAACCGCTTCCAGAGGGCGGAGAGACCGCGATACGCCTCAACAAACACGTGTGCGTCATGAGGAAACTTGTAGTCATCCAATCGCAGGTTGGCTCGGAATGACAGATCGGACTCCTTCTGATCCAGTTGAATGTGGATGTCCGCGAGCATGAGCTTTCTGCGGCCCGTGAAGTTAATCCTCCTCGCCATCACTCACCTCCACTGTGTTGCGGTCCAACCTGGGGTCGATGTACAGGTCGCGATTGGTATCGAATCCGGTCACTGCGATTTCAAAATCGCTGCTGTCGATTTTGACTCGCAGTTTGTTTTGGTCTCGGTGTTCGATTGTTCCGCCTTTGACATCAACGCTGAATGATCGAGTTTTCAAATCGAAGTCCGCCGGGCGGTACTTCCGGAATGGGCTTCCGCGACGCACACCATAGGCGACTTCGACATCAATGGTCTTGGGAGGCTCCGATTCGGGATCGCCCCGCCGAATCACGAAGCCGTTGGAGTGTTTGAGCAGCGAGTACCTCTTGAGTTTCGTGCTGTTGATGACGAGCTGGCTCGGGTCAGTTTCCGTTCCGGACTTGGGTTTCTTCTTCGCGGATTTCTTGAGGGGCAGAGTTGAGCTGTCCGCAGGCAACGAGAAGAGATCGAGGAGCAGCGTCGCGTCGGCGGTCTTTTGCTCGTCGTGCAGGGTCTTCAAGAGGCTGGGTACACTCTGGACGACATATTTCAGGCAGCTGGGGGGAAAGATGTATGCATTCTTCAGGCTTTCCTTTTCCCACACCATATGGGACGGGTTCTCCGCATCTCCGAGAAACCAAGCCAGCGGTCCTTCCTCAATGACCACCAAGGCTCGATACCCTGGGCGTCGAGTACATTTGACACCGGAGATCAGCAGTCCCTCCCGGAGGAACAGCACGCTGCCCTCCCTGCATGAAGGATCAGCCCGCATGTGGATATGGAATTCCGAAAGTGCGGCTGGCTTACCCTTCTTACGGATGGTCAGCGGGATTCTCAATGTGATCGGCTGACCATTCGCCAAGTCATCTCGAAGCTGGCATTTGACATCCTCTGGAAGCAGCGACGAATCCCAGTTCTGGGCACCGTCTCCGGCAGGTAATAGAGCGGACGGAATCTCCTTCTGTGCGAGATCATTCGCCCACAGTGCCAGATCGAAATTCGCCCGCAAGTCATCAGCGATCTCCGGGGGATCGCTCTTCAATTCGGAAACGAGCTGGGTCAGGCTGTCAGCGGTGATGCGAGTTGTACCGACTTCGGCAGACTTGACATCCACGAACAATCGTCGCTGGAGAATCGGCCAAAAATATTGCCGCAGAACGGAACTGACGACAGAATTGTGATCGACTGAGGAGTCGAGCCACGGCACGACAATCGACAGTCCGGGCAATGAGTCCCGTTCCAGTCCAAAGATGCTGGAGAACCGCTCGATCAGATCGGAATTCCTGACAGGCACAATGTGATCATCTTCCCCTACTTTTTTCCTGGCACCAAACCATCCGTCGGGGTCATACGAAACACCGTGCCGTCTATGGAAGGTTAGTGTCGAAGTTCCCATGAGCAAGGGACCGGACTCCGCTGTGGCTGTCAGCCCGTAGATGGACTTCGCGCGGCTGGCGGTCGTAAATACGACCTTTCCCACACCGTGACGCCCCCGCTGGTTGCCTGACTTGCTGGTCACTCCTTCGCCACGGAAGAAATTGAAGAAGGCATTCTTTGAGTCTTCCGGCGGATCCCACTCGTCTGCATCACCCGTCAGGCCAATCGTGTTGAAGTCCTCGAACGCGAGATACCGGACGGGTTCGTCTCGTTTCGGAATCTCCGGCAACTTTTCGCGAACTGCGTCCAAGTGCTCAAAAAGTTCGGGAACAATGCTGACGATCGCGCTGGGGGCGACTACTCCGATGGAGATTTGAACATTGATCGACTTTGTTCCAGTCGATCCATCGGAGACAGCGGCATCCAGCGAGTTCTGAATGCCCTCCCGCACAACGGCGTTCGCCAGATCGTCGGACCGGAAGAATTTCTCGACTTGGGAATTCCGAGCCCGATCGAGAGGACGGGGCCTTCTGAAGAGCCAAGTAGGCTGCTCGCTCGGATTTTGGCTGTGTGTCGTCGAACCTCGCTGCGTCATAGTCTTTCCGCCGCTGCCGGGGACACTGATTTCGCTGTGTGTCGCGACTTGCCATCAAGGCTGTGTCATAGCTGGATTCGATTCAGTGTTCAAGCATAGCCTCCCGGGCGTGCCACCTGCCTGCACTCTTGATGTATCCCTCGAAGTTGTCAAGGTGTCACTCTCCGGACCTCTTCCCACCCCGTGCGGAAAGCCACGATGGTGGCCGATGTCTTCTCCAAATCGAAACGCTCCGAGGTGATGTCGCGGATTCGGTCGCGGGGGAACCGGGGAACCGAGTTGCGGTTGATCGCCATCTTTCGCCTGTACGGGATCACCAGATAGCGGGGTGGCACAGGTTGCCGCTTTGGGCTACCTGTGTGCCAGCGGCACGAGAGGTTTGCTCGGATGAGATGCTCGACTCAAGAACCTCTTCCGGCTGCCGCCGCCGCGCCGGGTGCCACTGACGGAGAGGCCCCTCGGGAGCCGGAAGGGGATTGGTTTGGGGGGGCACTGGCAGCCGCTTTGGGCCGCCAGTGCTGGCGAGCGTGGCCGGAACTTGGAACCGGGATTCACCACCTGTGGGCGACTCAACACGGGCACCCGGCGGATGAGTCGCCGAGCGACAAATGGGCGGCACCGGTCTGAGCTGCGAAGCGGCGACAGAAGGATTGGCGATCGGTCGCCTGGATTGAATGACGTTCTCGATGCAGATCAACGCGGGCTGTCGCCGCTTCGCGGCTTGAGAGCGTACGGATACGGGTCCGTGGGCTGCGCCCACGGCTAGATGCTGTGGCCGCTTTCGCGGCGAAGAGGGTTGGGCGGGAGTGCCTGTCCTATGAGGACTGATCCCTCGTTCTACTGAATGATCATCTTCTTGTGCGGAAGTGACTGTTGTCGTGCGTTGAGTATTTCGCGGAGCGTCTCAGGGCGTTCCACCCAGATCGCATACTCTTCGTCGGTCATCCCGAGAAAATCGCTCATGGTTCGCGGATCATTCCCGTCGTGCCAGGCATCCACGAAGTCGTCGATCTCATGGGCGAATGCTTCGCCAGAGAGGCACAGGTTCACGAATGTGTCATTGGGATTAAACATCAATCGTTCTCCCTCGCACAGCTTGTTTGATGGTGTGTCCAGTCACGGCATCTAATGCACCGAGGTGCTTTCCTCGTTTGTTGAACACTTCGATTTCGCCGTGAAGCGAATCCCATGTGTAGTAGCGTTCCTGGTCCTGGGATCTCCAAAGTTGCTGCCCACTCTTGAATCCTAGATAATCCACTTCGTCCAGGAAACAGGGAGTCGGTCTGGGTTTTCCCGCCACGGATGTTCCATCCTTTTGGAATCACTGTGCTGCCTTCCTAGTGGATTGGGAAGTGTCACATTGGTACGCCATAGGCGAGATCCTCCGATCGGTCACAAGATATCTTAACTGAGTGACCATTTTCCAAACAGTGATTCGCAACGTGTGTGTCAGCGACCAATAGAAATGTCACATGGTTTGACCATGTGAAAATGTCACATGGGCACACCCCGCCGTGGGGGCCGGGTGGAGCGCAGGTGAGCGTAGCGAGCCGGAGCGGAACCCGGCCCCCACGGCGGCGGCGGAAGGGGGGGAGGGGCTGAGGAGGGGGTGCTGGTCGGGGGCGGGATGGGTAGCTCTGGACAGCTGAGGGAGGGGCATTGGTGCGGCGTCACTTCCCATTCCGCCACGGGTGGTCGGCGGCGGGCGTGGAGGGCTTTCGCGTGGGCTTCAACTTCGGCTGGTTGGCGGGTGGACGAACGATGCGTGGCGGGCGCGCGGGGAGTTCCTGCCACGACAACTCTTGTCCGCGATAGGTCAGTCGCAACGTCCCGTCCAGCAGTTGACTGACCATGACTTTCTTCTTGGCCAAGGTCAGCTTCTGATGTCGCTCCGAGACCTGCAAGATGCGATTGCACCACGACACGGTCCAATCGTTTTGCACGACGCGTTCCTCCTGAACACACAGCACGTGGACGAGCGGCAGGTGGCGCGGGACATCGCGATGCACATCCGCAGGTGAGCGGGCCGTCTCATGAAAACGCTCGTTCAAGTCGGCCAGAAACGCACTGTCGAGGAACGCATTCGCAGCCTCCATCGTCGTGATCTTTTTCAGTCGCAACGCCTTCACCAAGCGGTCCTGAAACACTTGATGACGCCGCTCCACGCGGCCCTTCGCTTGCGGACTGTTGGCCAAGATCAGCTGCACTCCCAGCGTCTTCATGGCGCGAGCAAACTGAGTCGGTGGTGCCGTATTGGCCAGTGCCTCATCCACCGTCGCATCGCGCGTGGTGACATAGATCCCATGCCGATCCGAGTACAACGACCTCGGCAATCCGTACCACTCGACATACCCCTGAAAGACCCGCATCGCCGATTCCAACGACTCGCTTTCATAGAACCTCGCATACGTCCAGTTCGTCGCATCATCGATCATCACCATCAAGGTCCACTGCGGCCCGCGCCCCTCCAACCACGCATGCCGCGAACCATCAATCTGCACCAGCTCACCAAAGTTCGCCTTGCGCTCGCGCCACTTGCGATGCGGGCTGCGAAGCGGCTTGGGCTTCCACAACTGAGCCGCAATCAACCACCGCCGCAACGTCGTCACCGACACCCGCAACTTATCCTCATGCACCAAGTATTCCGCAGCCAACGTCGGCCCAAAGTCGCCGTACTTCTTCGCGTACAAAGCCAACACTCGCTGGCGATTCACCGGCGCCGACCGATGGTTCGACGCCTTCCCTCGCCCCCGATGCACCACCCCCCGATCACCCAGCTGTTGATACCGGGCATAGCTCCGCAACGCCTGCCGATACCCCAGCCCAATCAACTCCGCCGCCCTCGTCAGCGTCAGCTCCCGTCGCTTCACTCGCGCAAACACCTCGACCCGCTGACGCTCTTTGTGACTCATCTTCAAAACACTCATGCCGATCTCCAAAAGGAGACCGCATGATGACCGCCACTGATACCTCAGAATGTGACATTTCTACTGGTCGCAAAACATGACATTTCTATTGGTTGCCGAC
>JAYWFM010000081.1:0-5789 GCA_043778825.1 Planctomycetota bacterium
GGGGTCAGCTGAGCGCAACAGATTCGCTTTCTCCCCGCAAACCCAAGCCCCCCAACTTCCGCCCGTTTCACCAGGCCACCCCAGCCCTCTCCCCCGCAAATCGCACATCGTGAAGGCCACATCCATCGCGGGGGAGAGGGGGCCGGAAGCGTGTTGGCCACCTTGTGAGCGTGATCCCTGAGAAATCCTTCACGGCGTTGCCCTTCAGGGTTCGTCTCCTCGCGGCATGTTGCCCCAAGGGTGCGCTCCCTGCGGTCGCGACCCTGGGCTGTGATGTCTCACCCCTTCGGGGTGCAGAGGTCGCCTCGACGAGGAGAGTTTTCTGGCGGATGCCTGAAAGCTGACCGCTCCCCGCTGACCGCTCCACTCACTTCAGGTCGAACTTCGGCTTCTCCATCTCCTTCTCGCCCGTCTTGTCGAGCTTGTACAGCGGCAGGAACCGGTAGTAGACCTCCAGGTTCAGCGTATTCACCGAAGTAATCAGCAGCCGACCACCGGGACCAGCCCAGGTATCCACCGCCGGCAGTTCGGGATTCCAGCTCCCCGAAGCACACCCCTTCTTCTCCTGCGTCTCGATCAGGTACTTCCGCGTCGTGCGGTTCCAATCATCCCACTCGGGGCCGGGCAGGTTGTGCATCACCTGCGTCGCATAGTAGAAGTAGTACGAGTTCCGTGCCCCCTTGCCCGGCAAGTTGGCCATCATGTACTTCATCCCCTCGGCCATCGCCGGGTCGTTTCGCTTGGCTCCCAGAAACTGCTTGCTCAGCAACGCCACGGCGGTCATCGCCGGACTCGGCGCGGTTTCCACCATGTAGCTACCCAGCCCGCCCTTTTCGCCCTTCGACACAGACTTCAGGAACTTCTGGGCTTTGTCCAACACCACCGGCGGGACATTCAAACCAGCCATTTTGGCACTCTTGAGCGCCATGAGTTGCCATCCCACGACCGACAAGTCGCCCGCAGTGGGTGCCGTCCCCGGCGTGTAGTAGTGCCAGCCGCCCAGTTCCGGGTGCTGCGCGCTGCAGATGTAGTCAATGGCCTTCTGCGCGGGTGCTTGCAGTCGCGGATCCTTCGACATCCCATACGCTTCGCACAGGACGATCGTCGCCACGCCCTGGGCATACATCGAAGCCTGGCCCGCCTGCAGGTTGCCATCGGCCTTGGCCGTCTGGCCCATGAATCCGATCCCCTTGGCAATCGTCGCCTGATACGGCCCCTTCGATTTGTGCGTCTGGCCCGCAGCCAGGAACGGCAACAGGGCAAAAGCCGTCGCCGCCGCATTGGATTTACTGTCCCCCTCGCCGGTGCAACTGGTGTCTTTGCAATGCTTGGTGTGTGCGTCAAAGCTCCACGATCCGTCGACGTTCTGATGCCGGGCCAGCCAGCTTAGCCCGCCGCTCACGGCTCGCTCGGTGGCCTTCGTCCCGCCGGGGGTGGCGTTCCGGCTGCCAGAACCACGGTCGCCGAATCCTTCGCCAGCGCCGCCCTTGCCGGCTTTCGTTCCCAACCCCTTGCTCGTCCCGGCACCGATATTCCCCGAGGCCCCCGGCCCCGTGGCTTCGATGAAATTTCCCATCCCCACGGCATTCTCGTCCGTCGCGGACGCCAGTCCCCCACCCGATTCCGTGAAGACCGCCGAGTCGTCGTTGAACTGGGCATCCGCAGCCATCGTCTGCGGCTCGGTAATCATCAGAGACTCGGTCGTCAACACGCTGGCTTCCAGCGGTGCATCCGTGATATCAAATTGAGTCAGGTCGGACTCCGGAATCGCAGTGTCATTCACCGACTCGAACAGCGGCGGCAGTTCCCCGTTGTTCATCACCACGGCCACGGTCCCGGCCAGCAGGCCCACCAGGCCCAGCCCGAGCACATGGAACAGAATCGCCATCCCCCACCATTTGCCCTGAACAATCGCCCAGGCTTTGGCGGTGGCGAGGAAGTCGTTGACGAGTGAGTCGGAAGCGGGCGGAGCGGGCGTGGACATCAGAATAACCCCCAGAACAGAACTGACTGTGCAGTACGCAGACCGTGAACGATTGAATCCGTGAATTGTCACCAATGGAGACTGTCAAGTCAATCCGGCCACTTAATCCGGAGGCTGGATTTCCGGCGGTTTCAGCGGCGGAGTCCCCGGTCCACCCACCTCCAGATCCCCCAGAAACGAGTCGACCGTGGCATCGTCGATCGCGGGGAGTCGGAGCGACTCAGGTGTCTTGCCGGCCCACCACTGAATGAGCAGCACCACCCCCACCAATCCCACCACGATCCCCACGATCAGCTTGACGTTCACCGGCTCTTTGGGGGCGTTCCGGGTCCGCGCTTCTTCGTCGTAAATCATCCGCCCGATGAGCAGGGGAGCTGTCCGCTTGGTCCCCGACGAATCCTCATAGGCCAGCTTTTTGAGGAAGAACCCCACGAAGCGAGCATCCAGGAAGGCGTTGGCCTCGATCTTCACCCCCGGGGGAACGTCGACAAACACCACGCAGTACGGAAACGTCTGAGACTCTTCGGTGGGCCCCCAGGCCTCGTAAACCTGCTTCACATTGGCGGAATTCTCCGGGGCGTCATGCTGGCTCATCCGCCGCACCCGCAGCTTCACATTCACCAGCGCCCCGCGGTTCTTGCTGGGAGCCTGGAACAGGTGGGTAAACAGCAGATCGGACCGGGCCTGTTTCTTGAGATCTTCTCCGGAAACCGCGTAGGCCCACTTCACCATCCGCCAATAAGCAGGCATCTCCTCGCCCAGCAGCGGGGCCATGTCGGAGACCGCCTGCAACTCTTCCTGGAGGGCGTCGATCTCCTCCGCATCCGTATGTCCGGGATGCGGGACGACGAGTTCCTTCCAGGGCGTATCGGGATTGACCGGGGCTGCGGCGATCGACTCATCGGCTGCCCGATCTGTGGCGATCGTCCGCCACGAGGAGGACTTTTTCGCCTGCAAATACAACAGCCCCACAATCCCGAGCAGAAAGATGGCCGAACTCAGCCGCAACATCTCGCGCGTCGTAAAGAAACCGGTCGATCCACGGGATGCGGGACGCATGGCTACTTCGCTCCTGCCTCACCCTCGGGAAGTTCCACAAAACTCAACTTTGTCAGCGGGTCACCGTTCGGCAGCTTCTGTCGCGTGCAGACATCAATCAGCTTCATCAACTCATCATACCTTAATTTCGATCCGATCTGCAGAATCACCTGCTTGAACGGGGCATCCGGGTCGTCCAGGATGATCCGCAGTCGGCTTTCGAGGGCCTTGGCCTTGTCCGGGGTGTCCCCGCCGACCACCCCTTCCCCCACCGCCAGCGATTCGATGGACCCATCTCCCCGGGAAAACACGCTGATCACCAGCGTCTCGATCCCCTCGATCGGGTTGGTGTTGTCCTTGTCCTGGCCCGCTTTGGCAATCGCATCGGCAGCCTTGATGGCTTCCGGTGGCGGCAACCGCAGTTGGATCTGCCCCTCCGACGGGTCCGGCGTGAACGTCAGCACGAAGAACGCCAGCAACTGGAACGCCATGTCGAGCATGGCGGCCAGATTGAGTTTCACGTCACTGGATTTCCGGCGATGGCGAGACATGGATTACATTCCTGTACGGTTGGCTTTGAGAGCAAACTTGCGGTAGCCGTGATCTTGGCACGCCTTGATGACGCGATACAAATCCTTGAACCGGGAGCTCTCGTCCGAACGAATCACGATCGTCGTCGGCAATTCATCGCCCGCCTTGATGTCCAGACCCTTGCCCTTGGCAGCCATGCGGCTGACATCCGCTTCCACGGCGATGTAGCGTTCCAGTTCCACCTTCTGGCCATACACGGTCAAATCACCGGTCGGAGACAGATTCAGGATCAGCAACTCCTCTTTCCCATCCGTGTCCACTGGCATCGCCGAGCCCACCACCGGCAGCTTGAGGGTCAGGTCGAGCGCAGCCGCCTTGAAGTTCATCACCAGCATGAAGAAGGTGATGAGCTGGAAGACCATGTCAAGAATCGGCGTGAGATCGGCCTCGCCTTCGGCGCTCGCTCCAGACATGACAATTCCTGACTGCGGGATCGTAAGGGGGGAGTCCTGCCACGCGGCATGGGCATCCTGCCCATGTGTGCTTTCTCAGTACGCACGGGCTGGAAACCCGTGCCACGGTGCGTTTCAGCAGGTTCCTACGCCGAGGGCGGGGCCGCCGGGGCAGCGGCCGCGGCCGCGGCCGGGCGCTTGGCCATACTGGCGACCTTGGTCACCAGTTCTTCGGCCTTGTTGAACGCCTCATTGTTCAGGTGGCTGATCTTGTTGCGGAACACGGCATGCAGGTAGATCGCGGGCACGGACAGCAGCACCCCCTCGAACGTCAGGAGCAGGGCTTCCGAGATCTCACCAGCGACCTCACTGGCTTTCATCGCGGTCCCTTCGCTCATCGCGATGACGCTGAACGCGCCGATCATCCCCTTGAGTGTCCCCAGCAGGCCAATCATCGGCCCCAGCGTGCCGAGTACGGCCAGCATCGAGATCTTCCGCTCCCCTTCGGAGTAGATCACCTCGAATATCCGCTCCATCGCGGAGCGGGCCTCGGGCAGACCAGCGGGCAATTCCGCGATCCCTGTGCGAACCAGACGCGAGTACTCCGACGTGTCCTCTTTGACCACCGCGTACAGGCCCTTCAAGTCCCGCTTCTCCAACGCGGCGGTACACTGATCGACGATCTCGGGCGGGATCACCTTGATCGGCCGCAACTCCGTGAACAGCCGACCCACAGTCGCGATGAAGTACACCGACAACACCAACAAAAACAGCCCGATCCACCCTGATGTGACAATGATCCACACCAGCTTGCTCTCGGAAGCCTTATGCTCCGTCGGGGCCGCTGCCGCCGGACCCGCAGCAGGAACTGCCGCCGCAGCTGCTGGAACTGCTTCTTGAGCCATCACCGAAAAGTCAGTGAGGCTATTGCCCAAGCCCAGGCAGAACAGCAGAAAACAACCCCAAACCAGCCAACGTTGCATCGTCGTCAGTCCTGTGAAGTGCTCGATCGAAGGCAGCATCGTGCCCGATCGTTGTGTGTGGTCCGTCGAATGTCGATCAAGACGAGAAAGGACCGAACAACGTAACCAGCTGTTCGTCGAAATGCAACAAATACAACGATCTTGATTGATTTCGAGGAAAAATCGCAGCCAGCAGCATGGCCAACGGAGCCGTAGCGTGGGCTTTAGCCCACGCGAGAGTGGTATCTTCAGGGAAACGCGGGCTAAAGCCCACGCTATTTCGACTTTTTGTCGGAGATGACAAAGATCACCCAACCACGCCCGAACCTCATCCGATCCAGAAATGTCAACAAACAAGGTCATCATCCACGCATCTGAGATTCGATCCCAAGATTCTCCCTCAGTTCACTTGCCGAACGGGGAGGGGACTGGCTAACCTTTCTCGCCCGCCACTAACCACGGCGGGATCAGGCGTCGGGCGTGTAGCTCAGTTGGTTAGAGCGCAGCTCTGATAAAGCTGAGGTCCGTGGTTCGAATCCACGTACGCCCACTCGACGAAAAGCCGAAGCAGTCAGTGTACACAGTTCAGGCAACTGGACCGGCGTGCCTGGAGATGAGTTTCGGGGGCATAGCTCAATTGGCAGAGCGCCTGCTTTGCAAGCAGGAGGTTTCCGGTTCGATTCCGGATGTCTCCATGGTGGTCGGCAATGCGAAGGATGTTTGAAAAAACAGTCTTCGGATCGTTGACACGAGGTGGCGGTGGTTTTACACTGCTCGACCCCATGCGGCCCGGCTGTGTGGGGGAGGGGACTGCGGGTGGGT
>JAYWFM010000082.1:0-2369 GCA_043778825.1 Planctomycetota bacterium
AACACCTGAAGGAACGACTCGTGACCCTGCATCACACCAAGTGCACCCTACAAGGTTAACGCCTTGCCGATGCCATCCCCCCAAATAGTGCGTTGAACCAGATTTCCAACCCTTACGGCCCGAAGGGGGCTCAAGTCGCGGATGCGACTCCAGTTAATGCACAACATTCCATGCAGTGGTGCTGCCTTGAGTGGCGACAAATCGGTGAGTTCGGGACATTCCTCAAGATATAGCTCACGAAGCTGCTTGCCAGCCAGCGGTGAGAGGTCTGTGATCGCCGTCCCATTGAGCGAGGCAGTGATAAGTGGTGCATCACGCAGTGGGGATATGTCGGTCAAATCTGTGCAGCCATCTACAGCAAAGTGAAGCAGATTCTTCATGCCCGCCAACGGTGACAAGTCTGTGAGGCGACTCGGCAATTTGACGGCATGGCAATCCAGCACGACCAACTGCGTGAGAACGGACAGCGGCATGATGTCGTTGACCTTTGAACTGTCGAATATCACCAAATCAATGCGACGATCCGTAATCCGATGATCCAGCTTCTCATCCCACTTGGGATTCCGCCGCTTCAGTTCCAGCGAGACCTCCTTGACCTGCTCCTCGGGCGGCAGCTTCGAGACTCGCTCGAACCACCCCGGAGCCAGCGGGGGGAATTTTGAGGCTGTGGCTTTCGGAGCCATTGCCGGAATCTCGCGAATCCGAATCTGGCGGAAGGCGATCTCGCCCGTGTGTCCCTGCAAGGCGATCACCCCCGCCCGCGAGGCGGCGTTGGTGGCGATGACAGCATTCTTCGCGGTCGTGAGCGCTTGCCGCCAGGCGTCGGAATCCATGTCGTAAGACAGGACTTTCTGAGCGTTGACCCAATGTTCGACTTGGGGACCGCGCGCGACGATGCGGCTGGTGTTCCATTCCCCGGCGGGCTTGGTGAATGTGCCTTCCGGCGGGATCACGCCATACAGCGCCCCGGCGGATGTCTTGGGATTCTGGCCATCCGGGTGCTGCGCGTTGTCGAGCAACTGGAACTCGGTCCCAGGGAAGGTATAGCTGGTTCCCAGCTTTTCCGGATTGGCACGGTAGTACACGCCGCTGTTCCCGCCCGCCACGACTCGCCATTCCAACTCCAGTTCAAAGTTGTCATAGGACATCTCCGTGACCGCCACTCCGTGTTCCGACGCCTTGAGCAGCCCCGCCTCAACCTGGAACGGCCCCAGCGTCTTCCAGCCCGTGGTGGTGGTGCCATCGAAGAGGTTCGTCCAGTTCGCATTCGCGGGGACGGGAACTGGTGGTTTCGGCAGCGCTGGACCGGTCACCTTCAACGCTTGACGAACCGCATCGACGGATAGTGCGACACGAAAACCAATGTTGTGTTTACCAGCAGTATCTGTAAATATGTCGCGACTTGATCCCATACAGCGGTACGCATCATCAAAAAGACTCCCTCCCCGAATCACTCGATGAGACGTGGCAATCAACGTGCCCGCTGAATCGACTGCAACTGTGTCCTGAACGTCGTAGTAATACGTCAGGGACCACATGTCTTGGACCCACTCCCACACGTTTCCGTGCATGTCATAAATCCCGAAAGCATTCGAAGCCAACTCGCCTACACGATGGGTCCGTAAACCAGCGTTCGTGTCAAACCAGCCCTCTTTCGCGAGGTCTTCGTCTCGGCCACTGATTGAATTTCTGGTGGTGGACCCCGCTCGGCAGGAATACTCCCACAGTGCTTCTGCTGGCAAGCAGTACCAGTTTCCATTCGACAACGTCACCTCTTCACCCACTCGTCGATAGTGTGGTTGAAGTTTTTCGCGGTCGCTGAGTTTCGTACAGAATTCGGTGCATTCATTCCAAGACTTGCCATCTTGCGGATGTTGGGCCGTGTCCATGCCAACGACTAAATCCTTACCAATACCTGTGGAAGAGAAGTAGTTCGGAGTCTCCCCCATGATTTGGCCGTACTGAAGCTGAGTCACTTCGTGGACACCGAGATAAGCCGGTTGCGTCAACCTCACTTGATGCTGCGGACCGTGACTATTCATAATTTCATTGTAGCCCTTGTCACCTTTTACCATCCGGAGGAGTACGTCGATCTCCTCCGGCGTACTCCCCATCAGGAACTCGCCGGGGGGGATGAGGCGGAACTTCATGCCGAGGGAGTTGGTGTACTCGACCGGCACGCCGAGGTATTTGGCCCACGCCGCCTGATGGTGTTGGGCTTGCTCGGCATTGAACGGCGCAATCGCCGCAGCCGGGGCATCGGCGGGCCAACCGTGCCAGCCAAGCTTCGGGTCTGATTCATGTTTGCGTTTCATCACTTCCTTCACAGCATCCACGGGTAACGCGGCACGAAAACCGACGTGGCTGTA
>JAYWFM010000083.1:0-13604 GCA_043778825.1 Planctomycetota bacterium
TGCAATGATGCGTCCATCTCGCAGTTGTAGCGCCCTCTGGCGTTCTTTGCCAGGCTTGGTTTTGAAAAACTCACAGCCTCGGAGCGACATCGCCTACGGACGGTTTTCGCCTTCGGGGCGATCGGGCGGCGGTCCATCGCCCTCCCTCGGTCGGGGAGGGGGGCCGTCTGGTCCGGGGCCGCGTTGGCCGTTTCGGCGGTCGAGGGGGCCTCCCTCACGACGACCCTCGGGGGGAGGTCGATCTCCGTTCGGATTCCTGGGGCGCAGGCCACCCCCATTCGGCCCTCGGAAGCCTCCGTGGCCTTCCATGCGCTCGATCAACGTCAGGATGTCAAACTGCGGCCCCAAGTGACGCAGCTCCGCGATGACGGGATCGGCTGCCAGATGACGCAGCCGCATCGCATTCTTGAAGTCTTCCGCTCGCAGTTGCAGCAGCTCATCCTGATCTTCTTTCGTCAGGGTGTTGAAGGATGTTTTCAGTTCAGCATCCGTGGCGGCAGTCGCTTCTCGTCGGAACTGGGCGACGACCGACACCCAGAGGCTCCTCTTGACGATGAAATTGCGCTCCATGCGGGGCATGTCACCGGTGTTGGTCAGTACCGCCAACAGGTCGGCATTGCCACTGGCTTCCACCATCTCCTGCAATTCGGACTCCGGAATAGCTCGGAATAAGGCATCGAGCTTGGACACTTTCTGCTTCAGAGCTCTGATCTGGAGGCCAATCCGCCGCAGACCATGCTCCTTCTCGGATGCCTTCTGGTCCTCGGGAGGCAGGCGTTGGGCCAGGGTGTCGAAGACCTTGTTCAGCTGGTCCTCGGTGAGAATGATGGGGGCCTGTCCGAAGCCCATGCCGGGCGGCGTTTCGTCGTCGTTCGCGGCGGCGTTGGCCAGGGATTTCGTGTGGCGTTCTTTGGCAATCTCGTCGACCCGTTTGGCTTTCTTCAGCGGGTCGTCGATGTGGGCCAGTTCGTTCTGCTGCCAGGCATCAATGGTCTTGAGCCAGTCGCAATAGTCGTTCAGCGTGGACAGATACCGCGCTCCGCCGGCGCGGTCGGCTTCGAGCTGCTGGTGCAGGCTGCGGAGCGCCGTCCGCTGCTCTTCATTCAAGGCGAGATATTGGTCGTATTTCCGCTTCAAGGCGGTCCGTTCGACCTCGGACATGTGGGCGATTTCGTCATGCGCCGTATTGAGCGCGGGGTCGCCGCGTCCCAACACCAGCGGTCCGGCTGCCAGAGCCCCCGCCATGGCCAGACCCCATCCGATCCAAGTTTTAGCGGCCACGGGAGGTCCTCACTTCATCACTGATCCCCTGCATCAGGGACGGCTGTCCCTGCAAGCGTTCCAGGAACTCAAACTGGCCGACCTGGCTGTACTCATCGAGATGCTGGATGACCTGCAAATCGCGGAGCAGCAGGTCGTCCTCGGTCGGGACTAGGCGGCTGGTACATCCATACGCCAGCAGTCCGGTCACCGCCAGCAAGGCGGCCCCCGCCAGGGCGACGATCCCCAGATGCAGTCGCTTGTACCACGCCGACTGCGTGACATCCGTCTTGATATCGGACAGCTTGATCGTGGCCATCGTCTTCTGGGTGAACTCGACGGTCGCCTGCGGCCGGGGCAGCAGCTCGAGCATGTCGTAGGTCCGCACGAGCAGCTCGACATCCTTGCGGGCCACCGGACTGTCGGCCAGGACTCGTTCCAGATTCTGGGCCTCGGCGGGCTCCAGTTCCCCATCCAGGTAGGCCACGAAGTTGTCGCGATGCTCGACGGAGACACGTTTGAGTTTACTCATGATGCACGCCTCCGGGAAAAGTCACCGTAGCGTGGGCTTTAGCCCACGCGGGAGTGCGATCATCGACGACGCGTGGGCTAAAGCCCAGCCTACTTCGGCCGTTGTCGGACTTGCGATCTTTCGTGCTTCGCAGCATCCTCATTGGGCGTACTCCTCAAGAGCCGTGCGCAGTTGATCGCGGGCCCGCGAGAGCAGTGATTTGACGGCTTGCGGGGTCATCTCCATGGCGGCTCCGATGTCGATGTAACTCATCCCCTCGAACTTGTGGAGCAGCAGAGCCATGCGCTGGCGGTCGTTGAGGGTCTCCATCGCCGCCTGGACCTTCTCCATCAGTTCGGCCTTGGCCATGATGCGAGACGGCATGAGGGCCGACTTCTCGGGGACAGCCTGGGCCAGGGGACCGGGTTGCGGGCCGGAGGTGTCGGGGGCCGAGACGAGCTGGGTCTCCTTGCGTCGCCCCAGAGTCCGCCGTGCATTGCTGGCCAGGTTGTGGGCGATGCTGAACAGCCAGGTCGAGAACTTGGCGTTGGCCTCGTAGCCGTGCCGTGCCCGATAGACCCGCAGGAAGGTTTCTTGAGCCACGTCCTCGGCGGTCGTGCGATCCCCGATGAGGTTCGTCAGCAGGCCGATCAGCCGGTCCTGGTAGGTGGCCACGATCTGGGCAAACGCCGCTTCATCCTCCTCCCGGACCCGCAGCATCAGCTGGACATCCGGGTCTTTGAGGTAGGGATTGCTGGCGGTACTGGTGGTTGTCACGAGTCCCGATGCCTTGTGAAGGGGCCACCGATCAACGAGCCCGGCTTGCAGGATCAGCCATCCCGCCCACCCAGGCACGCTTCATCGGAGCGGAGAACCGATCCCCCGCAGGAAAGAAACACCGCCCACCCGCCCAAGTTCCGCACCGGATTCACGAATCCGGTGCCTGCGAGCGAACGAGCCACGGCATCATACGCGAAGATCGAGCCTGGAGGCGAGTCCCGGAGAATCGAGAACAGGGCCACGCACTGTTTCACTGTGCGTTGGTTTTCAGTCATCAGTGTTCAGTCAGAGATGAGTAGCCCTACTTCACAAAGTGCATTGCCGTGACAAGTCGCTGTCCGGTCTCCCCTCGCGGCCTTCGGTGGCGTAAGATACGGTCCTGCACGATCATCGGACCGCGTTGGATTCCGAGGAGCAGGGAGGTGCGTGATGGTGGAAGAGACGACACGGACTGATGCGGGAGCCTCTGGGGTCGTCAAGACGCCCGTTGCAGAAACTCCGACGGCTGCTCCGCCGAAGAAGGTGCGGAAGGGTGGGTGCGGGTGCTTGCTGCCGATGTTGGTGTTGTTGGCGCTGGTCGGGCTGGCCCCGCAGATCGTCATGCGGACCAGTCTGCGAAATCAGTTACCGGCCCTGCTGATGGCCGAGTTGCCGCCGGGGGTGGTGATTGGCTCGGCCAGTGTCGGGTGGTTGTCGCCGATGCAGTTGAACGATGTGGTGATCCCGGATGACCAGGGTCGCCCGTCGTTGACGCTCCAGCATGTGACGCTCTCGCGGTCGCTGTGGGAGTTGGCGCAGTCGACGGATGACCTGGGAGCGATTGTCGTCGAGAAGCCGGTGCTGAAGGTGTATGTCGATGGCGGAGTCTCCAACTACGACCAGTTCAGGCAGCGACTCCGCGCCAAGAAGGGGAGCGGGAAGCGCTCGCTGATCGACCTCCAGTTGAATGAGGGGGAGATCACGGTGCGCGCGGAGACTCGGGGGCAGGTCGTTTCGGCGAAGGCCCCGGCGACGAAGGAAATACTGCCGGACGATGTCGATCAGAATGCGAGTCGCGGAGCGACATCGCCGACGACGGACCCGCATGAGGTTCCGCCGGACGATGTGGACACGGCCCCGCTGGCACCGGCGCTGGTCGAGGAACAACCCGGAGTCGTGGAGCCACTCCCCGCCACGCCGACCCCGGCGAAACAACCCGTCGAAGGCAAGCTCCTCGCCATCATCGACCTCCAGAAGATGACCCTCAAAAGCCAGAAGACCGGGGACGAGGAACTCGTCGGCGAGTTGACCGCTCTGCTCCGCGAACCCGCCGTCGAGCAACCGCTAACCGGGACGCTGAGTTGGAATCTGCCCGATGGAGCGGAACCCGGGATTGGCAGTGGCCAGCTGAAACTCTCGGTGCCGTCCCTGCCGCTGGCGGTGCTTTCCCCGTGGCTGGGGACGCTCACGTCGGGTCGCGATCTGTCGGGCGTCGTTTCGCTGGAGGCGAGTGCCGAAGTGGTGCCGTCCGAGAAGGAACTGCTGTTGGCGGCGGCGATCAAGCTGCCGCATTTGGATGTGCGGCTCAGTCCCGCCGATGCCCAGTCACCACCGTTCCGCTGGACCGGGGACAATCTCAAACTGATCGCTGAGGGCCACGGCGACCTGGCCGGGCAGTTGCTGACCCTCGAATCGGTCCAGTTGAGGACGCCGATGGGGAATGCGGACTTCGCCGGAACGGTGAGGGATCTGCCGGGCCAAGCGATCTGTGCTTTGGTCGGAAAGAGCGATCTGAATCCCGCCGATCTGTTGGCCGAGTTGCCTCCCGAGTGGGCCAGCCGGGTTCAAGTGGAGGGACTCCAGTTGGGCGAGATTCGCGTGGAGGGAGCCCTGCGCCCGGGGACAGCTGCTGCGAAGGCCCCCGTGCCCGTCGTGAACGGCGACCCGGCCCCGACGATGGCCGCTGGCTCAGTGGCCCCGCTGCGCGTCAACGCCGATGTGCAGTGGACCTCGGCGAACGTGATGGGGTTCAAGTCGGAGAACGCCCTCGTGAATGTCGACTGGTCGGAGAATCAGTTGTCGATCAACCCGAACCGGTTGCCGATCGGCGCGGGGCGGTGGGTGGCCTCACCGCGTATCGAGTTCACTCCCCAGGGGAAGTACCTGGCCTTTGATGGCGGGCCGGTGTTCGAGAATGTCGACTTCACGCAGGAGATGAGCGACACCTGGCTGCGTTATGTCTCGCCGATTCTGGGGTCCGCGACGAGCATTGAGGGGAAATTCTCGCTGTCGGCGTCACCGGCGCGGGTGGCTCTGGCCCCTCCCTATGCGGGGGATTTCGAGGGGGTGATCGACATCCATTCGGCTCAGGCTGGCCCCGGTCCGCTGACGCGGCCGATCGTGCAAGCCATCGGCGGCTTGCAAACCATCCTGGGACGCCCGCCGGGCGCGAATGCACAATGGATGCAGGTTGCTAAGCAGCAGGTGCCGTTCCATGTCTTCGAGGGACGGGTCTATCACAAAGACCTGAAGGTCGGGTTCGGCGATGTCATCGTGCAGAGCGAAGGGTCGGTCGGACTGGATGAGTCGATCGACTTCCAGCTCACCGTGCCGATCCCGGACAAGTGGACGGCGGGGAAACCCCTGCTGGCGAATCTGCAGGGCGAAGTGATCCCATTCCTGATGGGCGGCACGCTCGACAAGCCTCAATTGGATGGCAAGGCGCTGGGTGACTTCGGGAAGCGCATCGGCTTCCAGAGTGCGGGCGGCCTGCTCCAGCAGTTGATCGAGAAGCGGTTGGAGAAGAAGGCCAACGGGGGGGCTACTCCGGCTCCTCGCCCCCGCCCCAAGCTCTGACTGTCGCGGTCGAGCGGAGGGTCTGCCGTCGGATCACATGCCATCGCTCAGCATCTGGCGGATCACCATGATCGCTGCCGGGCCGACGAGGACCACGAAGATGCCGGGGAAGATGAACAGCACCAGCGGGAAGATGATTTTCACGCCGGTCTTTTGGGCCTGTTCTTCGGCCATCTGACGCCGCTTGATCCGCATGCTGTCCGACTGCACGCGGAGGGCGTTGGCGATCGAAGAGCCGAACTTCTCTGCCTGAATCAGAATCGCCACCAGGGTCTTCACATCGTCGACTCCGGTCCGCACGCCCAGGTCATGCAGCACCTCGCGGCGGGCTCGGCCCATTTGCAGCTGCATGTTGCAGGCGGTCATCTCCTGGCAGAGTTCGACGGCGGTATCGGCGAGCTCTTCGTTGACGCGGCGCATGGCGGCATCGAGGCCCAGTCCGGCCTCGACGCAGACCACGAGCAGGTCCAAGGCATCGGGCATCGACAGGAAGATGGCTTCCTGCCGCATGGAGACCATCACGCGCAGCGCGAGGACGGGAATGTAGAACCCGACACCTCCCGCTCCGACAACCGCCATCAGGGCATTGGTCGACATTCCCAGGGTCCAAAGTCCGATCCCGCCTCCCAGGACGGCGAACACCCCCAAGCACAGCATCTGCAGCGACAGGTAGATCATCGGGGCGTGGGGGGACGAGAACCCCCCGTTCGCCAGGATGACCTTGAGTGCGTTCTGCTCCAGTTCATTCTTGGGCTGGAGGGCTTTGGAGAGGGTCGGAGCGGCAGCCTTGAGCATGCCGCCGACGGTGACGTTTTCCTCTTTGCGATCCTTCCGGCGGCGAGGATCGCGGAGTTCTTTGAGACGTTCGGAGGTGCGGTTCTCCTTTTCGCCGAAGAACAGCGAGGAGACGCACCACACACCGGCAGTGATCGATCCGGCGATGGCGAACGGAATCAGGTAGGTCGTGTCCATGGGGCGCTCCGGGCTTGCCGTGACTTGCGGGTTGGTTTGTCGGGGAGAAGCAGAGGGGGAGTGGGGGAGTGTTGTGGAGCAGGCCCTGCGGGTCACACCTTGATCTGCACGATCTTCTTGATGGACCAGGCTCCGAGCATCTGCAGGCCGATGGCCACGGCGACCATCTTGCGGCCCAGTTCATCGGTGAACAGAATCATCACGTAGTCCGGATTCATCTTCCACACGCACAGGAAGATCGCGATCGGCAGCCCCATCAGCACGATCCCGCTGATGCGGCCTTCCCCGGTCAGGGCCTGCACGTGGCCCAGCAGCTCCTGACGCTCGCGGGTCACATGCGAAATCTTGTCCAGGATTTCGGCGAGGTCACCACCCGACTGACGCTGAATCGCCACAGCGGTCGCGAAGAATTTCAGGTCGAGATTCGGCACCCGCTTGAACATGTTCTTGAGGGCCTGATCGAGCGGGATGCCGAGGTTCTGCTCCTCATAGGTGATGTTCATTTCCTTCCCGATCGGGTCTTGCATTTCGTCACACACCACCTTCATCCCGGAGGCCAGGCTGTGACCCGAACGCAAGGCTCGGGCGATGAGCGACAACGCCTCGGGCAGTTGCTTGGTGAACTTGCCCAGTCGTTTACTGCGACGAAACATCATCCACAGCAGGGGCAGGGAGGAGAACGCGATGGCGGCCAGGGGGACGAACGCGACTTGAGGGACGACGGCGAAGCTCACCACACAGCCGAATAAGCCGCAACCTCCGCTGATCAGAATGAAGGTTTCCGGGGAGATGGGTGAGTCCGCCTGGGCGAACATCAGCTTCAGGTCGAATCGATCGGCGATCGACTTGAACATGCCGTTGAGCCCCTCCAGCCCGTCCTTCATCAGAGCTTCGCGGGACAGTGTCGTGTCCACGGCCTGCTTCTTGCCTGCGAGGACTTGAAGTCGGTCTTCGACGGAGTTGTTCTTGCGATCACCGAACAGAGTGGCCAGCGCGAAGACCAATCCGGTGACACCGGCGAACGCGAGTCCCGAAATGAGCAGCGGATCCATGACACGGTTCCCACAGGGGGGGGATTCCGAGGACCAGCAGCACGCGGACTGCTGTGGGCCTCGAATTCGGTTGGTGGTGATTGAACGGGTGAAAAAATGGGGGGAGTCGGAGACAGGGAGCCTATCCTCCCCTTTGACGGATCACTGCGACTGACCGCGTTTCCGCATCAGTATTCAAGCTGGAAGTTTGGAACACTAATTCACACTAATAAACACGAATCTCCTCTGGATTAGTGTCGATCAGTGGAGATTAGTGTTCCTGTCTCCTCCGGAGGTCGCTGTTCTCGATGAGTACGCAATCCGAAACCGCACGACTTAACCGAGCGACCGCGCGGCAAACAGGTTCTGCGGCAGACGCACGCCCGCCGATTCCAGACGCGACATGAACGACGGACGCACCCCGGTCGCTTCGAAGTGACCGTACGCCTTTCCATCGGAGTCGATGCCGTCCTGCACGAACCGGAAGATGTCCTGCATGATGATCGTGTCCTGCTCCATGTTTAGGACTTCCGTGATGTACGTGATCTTGCGCGGGCCCCCTTGCAGACGGCTCGCCTGGATGACGAGGTCCACAGCCGACGCCAACTGTTGGCGAATCGCCTTGAGCGGCAGATCCATGCCCCCCATCGTGATCATCGTTTCGATACGGGCCACAGCGTCGCGCGGGTTGTTGGCGTGGACGGTGGTCAGCGATCCATCGTGACCGGTGTTCATGGCCTGGAGCATGTCGAGGGTTTCGGGTCCGCGACATTCCCCGATGATCACGCGGTCGGGACGCATCCGCAGGGCGTTCTTCACGAGGTCGGTGGCGGTGATGCGTCCCTTGCCTTCGATGTTGGCCGGACGGGTTTCCAGTCGCAGCACGTGGTCCTGTTGCAGCTGGAGTTCGGCGGCATCTTCGATCGTGATGACGCGGTGATCGGGCTGAATGAAGCTCGACAGCGTGTTGAGCAGCGTCGTCTTGCCGGAGCCGGTCCCGCCACTGATGACGATGTTGATACGAGCCTTGATGCAGCCTTCCAGGAGCATCACCATTTCGGGGGTAAAGGCACCGAACCTCAGCAGGTCCTCGAGCGCCATGGGCTTCGATCCGAACTTTCGAATCGTGATCGCGGGACCATCCAGGGCCAGTGGCGGGATGATGGCATTCAAACGCGATCCATCGGGCAGACGGGCATCGCACATCGGCGAGGTCTCGTCGATGCGGCGACCGACGCGCGACACGATGCGGTCCAGAATCTGGAGCAGGTGGTCGTTGTCGCGGAACGTCACCGCATGCTTGATGATGCGGCCATGCTTTTCCACGAAGACCTTCTTCGGTCCGTTGATCATGATGTCGGCGATCCCCTCCTCCTTCATCAGGATTTCCAGGGGGCCGAAACCGAACGTCTCGTCGAGCACTTCTTCGATCAGCCGCTCGCGCTCCGAGCGGTTGAGCAGCGGGTTCTCGGTGTCGCACAGATGCTCGACCACCAGCCGGATCTCCCGGCGCAGCGAGTCGCCCTGCAATTCACCCAGGCGGTTCATGTCGAGCTTGTCGACCAGCTTGCCGTGGATCAGCCGCTTGAGCTTCTCGAACTCCTCGGCGGAGTTCTCTTGACGGTTCATCATCCGATTGGGGGGACCATTCGTCGGACGTGGGGGAGGTGCCATGTGTCGGACTCCGTTGTGATCGTGAAATGCGCTGCGAGGGGGATCAGTTCACTCACTCGTCTCTGCGAGCAAGCGGGAAGCGCGTCCAAGTCCGGGAACGATGTCCCAATCTCAGGCTTCTCCGCTCAACCATAGGTCACAAATCGGGCGTGGTCGGCTCGCCACAGAAAATGTTTCCCAATTGCAACAGTCCACCGGGGCGCGGGGCGCGGGACGCCGGGTGTGTGCGTCAGAAAAGTAGGCAGAGATTCACCACGGAGACACGGAGCAGAGCAACTCTCGGTTGACTGGCAACACTTTGCCAACGGACGAGGAAGATTTGACAGGATCAACAGGATCAACAGGATGCCCACATGCTGTATCAACGGCGAAAACCATCCTGTTGATCCTGTTGATCCTGTCCAATCGAGCGACCAGCACGGCTCACGTGCGTTCTCGCACATGTGGAGTTCTCCGTGCCTCCGTGGTGAATTTCTGACCGCTGCCTACTTTTGTGATGCACACACGGACGCCGGTAATATCAGACGAACTGTTCGATCCCGAGTGACCGCTATTCATGGCAGGATCGGGAATATCCAAAAAGAAAGAGCGAGTGTGGATGGCTGGGGGCGTGGGCGCTCGCCCGGTTTCGATCCAACAAGGATCGACCCCGGCCACACCCCCAGTCATACCACACTCGCTCTGTTCGTGAGAAGAGTGGTGTAGGCAACTCATGTGCCATGGCCACAAGCATTCCAGAACCGCTGAAATCCTTGGATTTCAACCGATAGTACGAAGGGGAAAACCTCAGCCTGCCCAATTCTCCGGCAACTGTGCGCGCGGACTACTCCACCGCGTCCACCGCGAGAGGCCCCCTGCGGTTGCACCTCCGTCGAGTCGGAATAAGATGGGGCGATCTCCCCAACCCCTGCCCGGAGCTACCCATGGCCGATCCCGCCCCGCAAACGCCAGAAATCCCACCCGCTCGCTTTGACATCCTGATCCAGCTGCTCAGCAGTCAGGCGATCCTGGCCCTCGGTCTGATCCCCGATCCGCAAGGGAACACGGAAGTCCGGCTCCCGCTGGCTCGGCACTTCATCGACCTGCTGGCGATCTTGGAGTCGAAGACCAAGGGGAACTTGGACTCCAACGAGGCAAAGATCCTGGAACGCTCGCTGCATGAACTGCGAGTGCTGTTCCTGGATAAGTCGAATGGATGAAGAGTCGGGAGTCGGGGGTCGGGAGCCAGAGGGATCGGCTCCATCCGCTGTCTGGCTCCAGACACCCGACTCCCGACTCCCGACCCCCGTCTCGGCTGGACAAAGACACACTATTTCGCTAGCTTTCCCCGCTTCGGCTGGTTTTCGAATCAGGTCTGGTGGCATCTTCGTTGGCAAGATGCGGGCCTGTTGTTGTCACAATGCGTTGTGCCTACAGAATTTCGAGTCAGTCGACCACCAAGCTGGTGAGGGCGGGCGGTCCGTCTTTCTAGCGCAACAGATCCAAGGTCTCTACATGGTCGATCGTAATTTACTTCGAGAATTCCCGTGCGATGACGCGGAGCTCGAACTCTCGATGGGGATGGCACTCCGCGAAATCGCGGAAGCGGAAGAACATGCCGACGAACTCTATGCCGAGGCGAGTTCGTTCGATGTCAATCAACTGGTCAAGGGCACCGTCCTTCGCATCGAAGGCGATGAAGTGCTCGTCGATATTGGGTACAAGAGCGAAGGCATCGTGCATCTGTCCGAGTGGGGACCGGATGAAGTCGTGCCGAAGCCGGGCGAGACGATCGAAGTCCTGCTGGAAGAAGTCGAAGACGACTTCGGCCTCGTGCTGCTCTCCAAGCGGAAGGCCGACCGCGCCCGCGACTGGGTGTGGTTCGTGGCCAAGTACCACGAAAACGATCGCGTCGCCGGCACCGTTGTCCGCAAGATCAAGGGCGGTCTGCTGGTCAACATTGCTCGCGGTGAGGACTCCGGCCCCGGGGCTCAGGGCGTGAACCTGTTCCTCCCCGCCAGCCAGGTCGACATCCGACGGCCCTCCGACATCGGCGACTTCATGGGCCGCCATGTCGAATGTGTGATCCTCAAGATCGACGAAGTGCGTAAGAACGTCGTCGTCTCGCGCCGCAAGCTGATCGAAGATGTCCGCACGGACATGAAGAAAAAGCTGCTGTCCGAACTCGAAGTCAAGCAGATCCGCAAGGGCACGGTCAAGAACATCGCCGACTTCGGGGCGTTCGTCGACCTGGGCGGCATCGACGGCTTGCTGCACATTACGGACATGAGCTGGAGCCGCATCGGCCATCCGACCGAAATGGTCCGGATCGATGACGAAATCGAGGTCATGGTCCTGCACATCGACCGCGAGAAGGAAAAGATCGCGCTCGGCCTGAAGCAGAAGCTGCCCAGCCCGTGGGACGACATTGACAAGCGTTACCCCGTCGGAGCGCGGATCAAGGGCGAAGTGGTCAACGTGATGAGCTACGGGGCCTTCGTCAAGCTGGAAGACGGCATCGAAGGTCTGGTTCACATCAGCGAAATGTCCTGGACCAAGCGGGTGAGTCACCCGAGCGAACTGGTCAAGTCGGGCGATCCGGTCGACGTGGTCGTCCTGGGCATCAACACCGACAAGCAGGAAATCTCGCTGGGCATGAAGCAGACCCAGGCCAACCCGTGGGACAACGTGACCGCCAAGTACCCGATCGGCCAAGTGGTCACCGGGACCGTGCGGAACCTCACGAACTACGGGGCCTTCATCGAGCTGGAAGAGGGAGTCGATGGACTCCTGCACGTCAGCGACATGTCCTGGACCCGCAAGATCTCGCACGCCAGCGAGATGCTCAAGAAGGGCGACTCGATCACCTGCCAGGTGATCTCGGTCGACGAGCAGCGGAAGCGGATCGCGCTGGGTCTGAAGCAGATGGATCAAGACCCGTGGTCGGGCCCGATTCCAGAACGCTACGCCCCCGGTACGATCGTCCAGGGCAAGGTCACCAAGATCACCAACTTTGGTGTCTTCGTCGAACTCGAAGAGCAGCTCGAAGGCTTGCTCCACGTCTCCGAGTTGTCCGACCAGAAGGTCGCCAACCCGGAAGAGGTGGTCAAGGTCGGCGACACGATCGAGGTCAAGGTGCTCCGCGTCGACAGTGCCGATCGCAAGATCGGTCTCTCCCGCAAGCTCGACGCCCCGATCGAAGAGTACAAGGCTCCGGCCGGTCCGAAGACTGACGGCGGTGCGGCAGCTGCTGCAGCCGCTACGGGGCCTCGCGAGTTGAAGGGCGGAATGGGCATCACCGCCGGTCCGCTGTTCAGCATGAACCAGGACGGCGAGGCCGCTCCGGAACCAGCTCCCGCTCCGGATCAGGCTCCGGAAGAGAAGAAGCCGGAGTAACTCCCGGTGGAGTCAATGAATTCCGAAGCCGCGAGGAGGAAGCTCCTCGCGGCTTTTTTTGTAGATCAGTGACGGGTGTCGTTTGACGCCTGCTCCACACACAGACTTCGGACGACTCAGCGCAGCCTACAGGCCGCAACCCAAAGGGGAAGGCCGTCCGCTTTCAGCGATCAGCCAGCAGGCCACTCTCATCGCGACAACCTCCGCACCCTGAAGGGGCAAGGCTTCCAACATGTGAGTTTCCCGCGGAAACCCCGGATTCTGTCCCGTCAGGGACACCCGAAAATAGCCCACCGTTTCAACGGTGGGAGAGCGCCCCCGACGAACCGACCAGTCCCGCCAGGGACGGCAGAAGCCTGCGAAAACCGTGGCCACTGCGCAGGCGGCGGGGCGACGGCGCGGGGGTCTGTCGCCCCTGCCGGGGCTGTGGGCCGCGAGAGTTCTGTGGACCCACCGATAAATCGGTGGGCTATTATCGGGTGTCCCTGGCGGGACAAAGAGGAGTCGCAGCTGAGACGAACTCCACTTCCCTGTGGAGATTCCCTGCCTTCGCCACCTGGGAAGCCCTACCATTCCGCCCCACTTGCTGACCGCTGCCGCTGACCGCCTAACCGCCCATCACTCCCCCGCCAGCCGCAGCTGCGTCAACAGCGGATGATGCTCATCCACTTGCGCCCCGACCAGATCCACCAGCAAATCATACCGGGCCACAAACAGCGGCAACCAGATGTCACTCCGCTGATGGTCCGCCTCGATCCGCAAGTAGGCCAGGCCGAACAGCTGGAACCTGTGTACCTGCCGCATGGTCCCCCAGGGGGTCGTCTTCTGGAACCCCCAGAAGTTGTAACAGGTGAGTCCCTCGGGACCGACTGTGAACAGATACCTGCGGCGCAGAAACTCGA
The DNA here is from genome assembly GCA_043778825.1 of Planctomycetota bacterium. GTDB lineage: Bacteria > Planctomycetota > Planctomycetia > Planctomycetales > Planctomycetaceae > TH-plancto1. Next base: position 13,341 of record JAYWFM010000083.1, read on the forward strand.
TTCCGATCGCCGACATGACCCCCGTCGCCACCGGAACCAGCAGCCCCAGAATCGCGTATTGGGTCACCCCGTTGGCCAGGAACCAGCTCACCGCTCCCACCAGCGCCAAGCCGAACACAGCCCGGAACGGCTCTTCAAAGCTGATCCGAAACGCCTCCGAGCGAAGAGAGATGCGGAGATAGTCTTCGTCGATGAGAGCCATGGGGGATCGTTGAGGGTTGAGGGTTGAGGGTTGAGGGTTGAGGGTTGAGGGTTGAGGGTTGA
>JAYWFM010000084.1:0-5773 GCA_043778825.1 Planctomycetota bacterium
TATCGAGTCCGGCCCCTTCGGGGCGAGGAAGTGTGCCCTGGGGAGGCGGTTTCGGGCTGGGGATTCAATGTGTAAAGACCACGTATGAAACCGCTCTAGCAATCAGCATTCATCGGGCTTCCAAGAACTCTCGGTATTCCATCGTGTGCCAATGGACCGGCAATGCGTGCCAATGACACATTTTGGCGAGTTCGGAATCGGAAAAACGTTTCGAGTAAACGGGCCAGTATTCGTCGGGAGCGTCACCGGAAATCCCGATGTTGTCGTTCCATTCAACCAGTGCGATGTTCGCAATCTGGTTCGTGTCTCGTGTTGCAGTCATACCTTGGTTCTTGAGGTACTTCTTGGCAAAAAGATGGTGTCGCTCAGCGGCAGATTTGTCTCCCTTTTGCGTCGGGTCAAGCAAGTCCACGACCTTCTTATGTGAGAACAGAACCTTGGCGTGCATCAGATTGAGGGATGCGTTGTCGGCGTAGAGAATCGGACTGGTTGCTGAAGAAGTATGGTTCATCCGACTATTTTGAGCAGATGAAGGGCCGGGGTTGCCGGATCGTCGATCCGGACGTGCTGCAAAGCGTGACCCCCGATGCCAGTCATAAGACTCACTTCGTCAGAGTCGATGCCGTCGGGGGGTGTGAGGAGGACAAGTCCGCCTCGAAGCCGCTCGACCGCAAACCGTCCGTATCGCTCGACAAGATTCTCCAGCTCGTGGCGGCGGGGGCTGCGAATGCGGACGTGGTTTCGACGTTGGCGTCTCGCCTGTCCCGGCTCGAACTGGAAGTCGACCCAATCCAGCAAGCGGCCATTGAGCAGGCATCGGGCGGAAAGTCGCTCACCGTACTCAGTGCAGAGTTACTCAGCAGTCTTGATCCCGACACCAATACTCAGCTCGCTGTGGAGCAGTTCAACGTCCCAGATGATCAGGAGCCGACCGAAGAACAAGTCGAGCAAGTCGAACGAGAGCAAATGGCAGCGGCCCTGAAGACCTTCCACAATCCGAAACTCCGGGATGCGATCCTGGCGGCGAAACGGTCTCTGGAACAGATCATCGACGAGCAAACACCCGATCAGCTGCTTCAAGCCGGATTCAGCCAGGCCGCATTACAGAAGGCCCAGTCGATGCTGACCAGTTTTCGGCAGTTTCTGGAAGACAACAAGGATGAGATCGAACCCCTGCAAGTCTTGTACAGCCAGCCGTACCGAGCCGGGTTGAAGTTCAAGCACGTGAAGGAGCTGGCAGCGAAACTGAGCCAGCCACCGTTCTACGTCGACCCGGCTCATCCGGAATCTCTGAATCGGCTCTGGCAAGCCTACAAGATCATCGAGCCGGGGAATGTCCGCCAGCGAGACGGCAAGCAGCTGGTCGACGTGATCGCCTTGGTGCGTCATGCCATTGATCCCAAGACGCCTCTGTCTCCGGTCGGCCTCACCGTGGAAGTGCGTTATCAAACCTGGCTGGTCGGTCAGGCAGTTGCCGGGGTCAGTTTCACGCCCGAGCAGCGGAAGTGGCTCGATTCAATCAAAGACCACATTGCCACGAGCCTGGCCATCGATCAGGAGGAAGTGCCTTTCAACCAGATCGGTGGTCTGGGGCGGGCGTATGAACTGTTCGGTGAGAAATTGGCTAAACTACTCTTGGAACTCAACGACGCTTTGGCGGCATGACGGAGGACAGCATGAAAACTCTCACAGGGATCATCCACGGCAAGACCATTGAACTGTCCGAGAATCTCGGTCTCCCAGATGGCGAGGAAGTCGAAGCTCAGGACACAGTGGGATAGCGACCACGCCGCCCCAGTGCGGGGCTCGTTCGTAGTCCCGCCTTCAGGCGGTCCTCCCCCGCCACCCCCGTAAAACACACCTCCCGTCCAGCGAAGACCGCCTGGAGGCGGGACTACGAGCGGTGGGACCACCAGCGAGGATAACCAGCATGTACGACTACCGCCGATGGACTCCGGAGCAACGGTCCCGCGCTGTCGTCGAGCGGATCCAGCGAGGGTATCCCTGGCACAGTCCGCCACACTTGCAAGCTCCGGCGGGGTATCGCATCGTGACCGGAACCTGCTTCGATCATCAAGAGATTCTCTCGACACCAGAACGCTTGGCGTGGTTCGAATCCGAGTTGCTCAATCTGTTGCAAGAACTGGACGTCCCCTGTGCCGCTTGGTGTGTCTTGCCGAATCACTACCATGTACTCGTCTGGGTTCAGGACATCCAGGAGTTCTCACGCCGACTCGGGCAACTTCACGGAAGAACGTCCCACACGATGAACATGGAGGACAACATCATTGGGCGCAAAGTCTGGTTTCGCAGCCATGACCGCTGCATGCGATCCGAACGCCATTACTATGCCACGCTGAACTACATCCACAACAACCCGGTCAAGCACGGATACGTCGAGAAGTGGACGGACTGGCCGTACTCCAGCGTGCATTGGTATCTGGAGACTCAGGGAAGAAACTGGATGCTGGACATGTGGCGTGAGTACCCCGTGCTGAACTACGGAGACACATGGGATGTGTAACGCCGCTCGTAGTCCCGCCGCTCGTAGTCCCGGCTTTAGCCGGTCTCCCGCCCCTCCGCTAGTAGTCCCGCCTTCAGGCGGTTTCCCCCCCCGCCCGCCCCCCGCACAACACCGCCTAAAGGCGGGACTACGAACGGCTTGGGGCGTGCGAAGGAACCTTTCGGCGACCCGCTTGGTATACTGTTGGACGAGATGAACCAGAGGCTTGCCGCATCAGGAGAAATCATGAACGCGATTCCGGCCGTTTTTGAGAAGGGCATTTTTCGCCCTCTGAAGCCCGTACAGATGGACGAAGGGGCAAAAGTGCAAGTTGTCGTCACGGATCCAACCGTCGCCGAACAGATTGACCAGTTGCAACAAACCGACCCCGGTCTGGCGGCAATTTATGAAGTGTTATCGAGGCGGCACAACAGCGGCCATTGCGATACCGCCGAACGGCATAACGATCATCAACCATGAATCCCGCCGTTCGTAGTCCCGGCTTTAGCCGGTCTTCTCCGTTGCGTATCGCCCTCTACGGACCGCCTAAAGGCGGGACTACGAACGGCTTCGGCCTCGCGTCTGCACTCTTCGGAGACAAACTCAACGCCATCCTGGATGAACTCAACATGAGGGTGGCGGCATGATTGAGGATCAGTCCAAATCGGAACTGGATTTGACGGCGTTGCCTGTACGGTGCTGTCGGTTTGAAGGACAGTCCAACTCCTTATTTTCTCCCGGCTGTGGAACCGGTATGGCGGAGTTCGAACTGTTGGGGGGAGAGGTAGTCGAGCGAGCTGTGTTTGCGTTCGAGGTTGTAGTACGCGAGGTAGTCACCGATCTCGCGGCGAGCTGCGGGGACATGATCGAATCGGGTCATTTCGAGTTCGCTCTTGCGGGTTCCGAACCCGCTTTCCGCGAATGCGTTGTCATAGCAGTTGTCCGCGCGGCTCATGGGGCCAGGGCTGTTGGAGAGCATTTATGAGAAGTGCCTGATCCACGAACTGGAGTCCCGTCGTGTGCCGGTCATTCGTCAAGAACTGGTCAGGGTCCACGACAAGGACTTCGTGTTCGATGAGGTGCTGAAGTTCGATCTCCTGGTGGACGGATGCCTGTTGATCGAGATCAAGGCGGTTCAGGATATCATCCCGATTCACAAGGCCCAGCTGCTCAGATACATGAAGTTGTTGGATGTTCCGGTGGGACTGCTGCTCAACTTCCACGAGATCAAGCTGAGCGACGGGTTGAGCCGGATGTACCTGCCGGGCTGCAACCGGGAGTAGGGGAGGAATTGAACCGAAGGGAACGAAGGGGGGGAAGGGGGGAAGGATATCCTGGGGCGGGTTCACCTTGGCTCGACCGACGAGATCGGCTTCCACGCCGTGGAGAACCGCACCGGGCCGCTTCATTCCATGTGTCACCGACTCCCTCTTCCTTCGTTCCCTTCGTTTCCTTCTGTTCAAATCCTCTGCCCTCTGTCCTCTGTCCTCTGTCCTCAATAGACTTCACGCAATCCAAAGCCGATGAGCGGGTGGCTTTCACTGACTGTTGATTTCGGAGATCTTCGGGGATTCGGGCAGAGATGAGAACAGAAGGAAACGAAGGTAACGAAGGGATGCAGGGTGGGAATGCTCACCGCTCGACGGATGAAATCGGCTTCCACGCCGTCGAACACCGCCACTACGTGACCGACATCCACGCGACCATCCTGAAGCAACTGGGGCTGGACTCACGGAAGCTGGAGGTGCCGGGTCGGAAGCAGTTGAATATCGATCATGGGCAGGTGATTCAGGGGATCATTGCGTGAGGGGCAACGCCTCAGACGCATAACGACCCAGCTCAGCCGCGGCGGGGCATCGGTGAGCTTGAAGTCCCAGAAACCTATCGTGCCCCGCCGTCTGCTGCAGCGCCTGGTTCGGCCGGTTGATGCCACAGCGCCGATTGGCCTGCCTGTCAAATAAGATATCACGTGTCCACGGGGGCGTACCAGTATGTACCAAATCGGACAATCTCCATCAGGAACGTCACCAAATGGACGACATCCCGCTGGACTTCAACTCCGTACAAGCCGAATTCCTGTTTCAGATCGGCGTTCCGAGGCTTCAAACCGTCCACGAGTGAGTCGTATTGAGCGAACACTTCGACCATCGACTTTGCGGCCGCCGGGGTGACCAAGGCGTGATCCGGCCAGAAGATTCTCAGGTGCGGGGCTTGCTTTGTAACTTTGGCGGGCAGCTTGTTCAAGCGGTAGGGGGTCATCCGCAGGAAACTGGCATCCTCCCCAGCCTGTTCTCGGGCTTCGATCGCCACACGGAACAGTAATTCCGGAATGCCATCGACGGGGAGCCGGGTAAAACGTGCCTTCGACCGCATTGCCCGTGTTCCGAGGATCCCGCGCATCGCGTGTTGCCAGGCGAGCATCTCCGGTTCACGCAGGTCGGCGTACCAATCGTCGGCAGAGAACCTCGCCCGTACCCATTCGGCCGGGTTCTCGCCCCACACCGGAGGTTCTTCCTCGAACCACTCGTTCGCATATGGCTCGTCGGCGAGGAGAGCCACGACTTGTTTGATCTGGGACGCGGTCGGCCCATTCAACAGGGATTCAAACTTCTTGCCATCGACGGGGACGAGTTGATACAGGAGCATGAGCGACGACCCTTTGGAAGGACAAAAACGGCTCGCAGTTGTCTGCCAGGCAGCATCGTGCTCCCTACCGAACGTGTGGCTCTCACCGCCGCCGAACGACCCAGCTCACCTGCCCGGCCCGCATAGGTGAGCTATGAACTCCCAGAAGCGCTGATGCGGGCCGGGTCAGGTGCAGCGCCTGGTTCGGCGTCCGAGGCGATACCCGGCGACCCAGCCGACCACACCGCCGGCCAGCGCCGACCCCCAGGCGATGTCCTGCCGGGCGTTAAACACCTGCGCCCCCGGACGCATCCGGTACAACTCGCCGTCCTCCGGGTAGCGGAAGACCACGACTCCCAACACCCGGACCCGGTACACGGGGTGCTGGGTGTCGCCCTCCCATCGCACCGAGGCCGTGACCTCCGCCAACCCGAGCAGGAAGCCGATGACCAGCCCGGAGACGAGGCCGATGTTGGCCCACCTGCGTGCCGGTGACAATCCCGAGCCGGTGGGCGGGGCTTCCGCCATCGAAGCACCTCCGCCGCCGAACAGGTATTCGACCGCAGAAATGCGGTCGAAGAATACCGTGATTGTATGGCCGAGCATGGACTTGTCAACGCCAATGCGTCATAATGCATAACGAGT
>JAYWFM010000085.1:0-13595 GCA_043778825.1 Planctomycetota bacterium
TCCTTTCGCGGAGCGAAAGGCGACACTCCTCACGGCAGTTCGATCGACTCGGTGAACGCCACGAACTTTTCCAGTTCGCGGAGGGCCAGGGCATTCGGCCCCTGCAACTTCACGAACCAGGTGGCATCCGGTTGAGGGACGATGACTCCCAGAATCGTTTCGGTGTCGCCGACCAGTTGCACCAACTGCCCGTCGTGGCCCCCGCACTTGATCGGTTTGAGTTGCAGCTCGTTCTCCGTGGCAGGAGCGAGCTTGATCTGCCCTCGCCAGCGATTGACGTTTTCCAGCACCGGCTGATCGGGGCCAAGGCGGATGATGCTGACATCGCACTTCTGCTGGCCGTCGATGATGTCCAGCGACGCCAACCGCATTGGGCCGTTGGCCTTGACCGTCCAACCCGCCGGGGTCACGTACTTGAGACCGTCCGGCTTGGATGCCTCGCCCGTCGCCGCCGGGAGCGTCGGCTTCGTGCCCCGGCGTTCCGAGTCTTCCGCCTTCACGCGGACCTGATGAATCCCCACATCCGGTTTACAGCCGGTGAGCCAGAGACAACAACAGCTGAGCAGAACCAGGGTTCCGACAGCAACAACACGGCGGAATGTCACGGGAAGAGTCCGGAAGGAGCGGCCAGGAGCCGAAGGGGGGCGGGTCAGGAGGGAGCCAATCGACCCGCGCGAGGCATCGACGCTTCATTATAGTCCCGCCGAGGAACCAAAGTACATCGGCCAGCCGAGAAGTTCGCCATTGTGGCACGACTCTCCGCGTCGTGACTTTCGACATCGCCAGTCGTAGCTCATGTCGCTCCGCGACTGAGACTCCTTCAGAAGAACAACTGTAGGATCAGGGGGGCTTCCGTAACAGATTCATTCTGCCTGCGGAATGCGAGTCGCGGAGCGACATCGCCTACGAGGTTGCAACACCCATTGCTCTTGAACCGCCCCCTCGCTTCGGGTAATCAGACGGTAGATCGCCGCGATGTGTCATCCAGTTCGGTGCCGCATAGCGGCCAGCCTGCCCCCAGCAAGGTCCAGGAGATTCCCATGATTGTCGGTGTCCCGCGCGAAGTGAAATCGGACGAGTACCGGGTGGCCATGCTCCCGGTCGGGGTCGAGGAGTTGACTCGTCGTGGGCATCGCGTCCTCATTGAGCGCGGGGCGGGACTGGGCAGCGGCATCCCGGATGAGCAGTACGCCATCCACGGGGCCGAAATCGTGGCCGACGCTGCGGCGGTCTTCCATGAAGCGGCACTCATTGTGAAGGTCAAGGAACCGCAGCCTGCCGAGATCGCCCTCTTCCGACCGGGGCAGATGCTGTTCACGTATCTGCATCTGGCCGCCGACGAAGAGTTGACGCGGGCACTGTGTGACACCGGTGTCACCGCGATCGCTTACGAGACATTGAAGGGCTCCAAGGGCGACCTCCCGTTACTCACCCCGATGAGCGAGGTCGCGGGCCGCATGAGCATTCAAGAAGGGGCCAAGTTCCTCGAACGCCCGCAAGAGGGACGCGGCATCCTTCTGGGCGGCGTCCCCGGTGTGGCCCCTGCAAACATCCTGATCCTCGGCGGTGGAGTCGTCGGCAAGAACGCCGCGCGCATCGCTGCCGGGTTCCAGGCCAACGTCTGCCTGATGGACATCAGCGTCGACCGGCTGCGGTATCTCGAAGACATCATGCCTCCCAACGTCAACACGGTGTTCAGTGATCGCCACAACATCCGGGAACAGCTGAGGCTGGCGGACCTAGTGATCGGGTCGGTGCTGATTCCGGGAGCCAAGGCCCCCAATCTGGTGACATTCGAAGACCTGAAGCTGATGAAGCCGGGGGCGGTCATCATTGATGTGTGCATCGACCAGGGTGGGTGTTGTGAGACCAGCCGACCGACGACGCACTCGGAGCCGACGTATGTTGTGGGCGGGATCGTCCATTACTGCGTGACCAACATGCCGGGAGCGGTGGGGCGGACCAGCACGTATGCCTTGTGCAACGTGACGCTGCCATATGTGATGACCCTGGCCAGTCAGGATCTCGCGTCGGCGATCCGCCAGATTCCGGGGCTGCGCGAGGCGGTGAATCTCTACCAGGGGCGGGTGACGCACCCAGCGGTGGCCGAGACGTTCCGCATGCCGCTGGCATCGGTGGATTAGATTGGCGGATGGCGGATGGCTGATGGCCAGAGGCTGCTGGCCATCAGCCATCAGCCAAAAGCCATCAGCCTCATTACGAAAGGATCTCCCGTGCGACTTTTCGAAGGCACCCCGTTCGACCGACCACCCGAGTGCGAACGCTGCGGGAAGCTGGAGTCCGAGTGCCAGTGCCCGCCTCCGGAGCCGGTGCGTGTGGCTCCCGAGAAGCAGACGGCCTCGATCCTGATTGAGAAGCGAAAGAACGGGAAGCGGGTCACGCTGGTGCGCGGGCTGCTGTCCGAATGGAACGACCTGCCGGGCCTGCTTGCGAAGCTCAAGACGCAATGCGGGGCCGGCGGCACGCTGAAAGACAACGAGATCGAGATCCAGGGGGAGCAACTCGATCGCGTGCGTCAAACACTGCAAGCCATCGGCTACCGCGTGAAGGGGTAGTGCCCCGTAGCTGCGTTCGCCAGAACGCGGGCTGCCGGAACCCGCGTGAAACACGGGACAGACTTCCGAAGTCTCCGAAGACTTCGGAAGTCTATTGGCCACCGAGAACGTCGAGAGCCTCAGCCCACCTTCTGGCGAAGGTGGCTACGAGAATTCAGCCCGGCGGCTGCGCATTCGCTGCACTACCGATGCGATCCGCCGGGCTGCCTCGTCGATTTCTTCGACGGTATTCCTGCGCCCGACGCTGAACCGCAATGAGGACAGGGCCAGCCCGCGCGGGCAGCCCATCGCCAGCAGGATCGGGGCCGGTTCGCTCGACCCGCTGGCACAGGCACTGCCCATCGAGCAACACACACCCGCCAGATCGAGGGCCACGAGTAACGCCTCGCCATCGCAACCGGGGAACGCCACGTTCAAGGTGTTCGGCAGCCGCTCAGTACCGGCTCCATGCACCACCACCGGGGAACTGCTCTCGATCAGTTGAGATTCGAGCCGGTCTCGCAGGCTCGTGAGGTGTTCGCGAATGCGTTGCCGGTCCGCGTGCCAGAGTTCGAGGGCTTTCGCCAGTCCGACGGCGAGGGCCACCGGTTCCGTCCCCGCGCGGTGTTCGCGCTCCTGATGCCCGCCGAAGAGAAGCGGCCCGAGGCGCGTCCCCTCGCGAATGAGCAGCGCTCCGATCCCGAGCGGCCCGTGGAACTTGTGCGCCCCGAGTGACAGAGTCGTCGCCCCCAACCCATGAAAGTCGACATCGATCTTGCCGACCGCTTGGACCGCATCCAAGTGCAGCGGCACATGATGCTCGGCACACAGCCGCGCCAGTTCGCCCAGGACTGGGGTGGAAACATCTGCCGGGAGTGTCGCCTTTCGCTCCGCCTGTATTGTCGCCTTTCGCTCCGCGAAAGGACGTTCTTTCGCGGAGCGAAAGACGACACTCGGGGACGCCTCGATTCCGATCGGTTGAACAACTCCTGTCTCGTTATGAGCGAGGAGCAGCGCGACCAATCGTAGCTGGGACCAGTCGAGCGCGGCCCACGATTCAGGCCGCACCACTCCGCGTTCATCGAGCGGCAGCGTCACCCGCGACCAACCAGCGGACTCCAACCGCCGAACCGCCATCTCCACGGACGGATGCTCCCCCTGCGGGAGGGCGATCGATCCGGACCGGCCCTGCGTCAGCCCGAAGATCGCGGCATTATTGGCCTCGGTCCCGCCGCTCGTGAACACGACTTCGGACGGATTGGCTCCCAGGATTGCGGCCACCAACTCACGGGCCTCTTCCAGCGCCCGCCGCGCCCGCCGACCTGCCGCGTGACGACTGCCGGGATTGCCGTATGCCTCTCTCCAGGCAACCTCCATCGCCGCCAGCACCTCCGGGTCCGGAGGCGTCGTCGCATTGTGGTCGAGATAGATCGGGGAAGGCGGCATGTTGATGCAGGTCACTGAAGCCAAGCGGTGACTCATTGGAGTGACTGACCGCTGAAGTCCGGTCACGGCTCACACAGATCGTGACCACTTTCAGGCAAATCGTTCGTCTCTTCCGAATCATGCGGGTCAGGGAGTCGATCAAGGCCCAGAGAATCGTTGATACCAAGTAGAACCTCAGCTGACATTCCGATATCCCTCGCAATCACCCGCAGGAGCGAGGGAGAGATGTCTCTTCCGGAGTGGAACGGGACTGTCGTGGCCCGGCCATCGGCGTGTCGAAACTGCTTGTGCGAACCACGCTGACGGACCTCCACGAAACCTTGGTTCATGAGCAGTCTGACCACTTCGCGAGGCTTCAGCACGGGGAGCTTCGGCATGCTTAAGCCACCTCAACGGTTTGCGTCCCGACGAATTCAGACTCCAGTGTGGGAGGGCCGTCCTCCAGCAGCATGGCCACGACCTCATGCAGATTCTCTCGGAGCTCTGCCAGTGTTTCGCCCTGTGAATGGGCTCCCGGAAATCCAGGAACGTACCCCACATACAGCCCGGTTTCGGGGCAACGTTCGATGACCGCAGTGAAGACCGACATGGGGCTACGACTCCTTGTGCAGACTGGCGGAATCCGTCGAGAGGCCGAGTTTCTGAAGCTGGACGGGCCTCGCCAAGGTGAGTCGTCTGCTGCGGTGAGTGGCAACTTGAAGGCTGAACTCCAACTTAGAACAACTCGTGAATCTCCCGCTTCCCGAAGTCCACGATCGGGAACGGTCGACCCGCTGGGCCGGGGAGAATCGTGTCGAGATCCAGGCCGAGGCTGTGGAAGATTGTGGAGACGACCTCGCCGGGACCGACCGGGCGATCGGCGGGGACGCCGCCGATGGGGTCGCTGGCACCGACCGCTTGTCCGCCCTTGACGCCGCCGCCCGCGAAGTAGACGGTGTAGCATTGCGGCCAGTGGTCGCGGCCTCCGGCGGGGTTCACGCGGGGGGTGCGGCCGAACTCGGCGAAGTTGCAGACCATCGTCTTGTCGAGCATGCCGCGCTCGGAGAGATCTTCGATGAGAGCCGAGTACGCCTTGTCATACATCGGGGCCACGATGTCCCGCATCCCCTCGATCGAGGTGAACGGCTTCGACCCGTGGATGTCCCAGGTGATTTCGTCGAACACGGTCAGGAACGTATTGATCGTGACGAACCGCACCCCCGCTTCGATCAGCCGCCGCGCCAGCAGGCAACACTGCCCAAACCGGTTCATGCCGTACCGCTCACGCACCTCGGGCTTCTCCTGGGCGAGGTCGAACGCTCCCCGCGCCTGGTCCGAGGTCATCAACCGGAACGCCGCCTGGAAGTTCCCGTCGAGGAGCGCCGCACTCTCACTGGCCTCGAACTCACTGACCCGCGCATCGACAATGTCGCGCATCTTGCGACGACGATCAAGACGCACGGTTCCAATCTCTGCGGGCGGGAGCAGGTCAGGCACCTTGAAGTTCGCCACCGATGGATCGGCCATCAGAGCGAACGGGTCCATCGCCTTGCCCAGGAAGCCGCCCGCCTGACCATTCGGCAGGTTCCCGCCCCCGCGACCCATCAACTCCGGCAGCACCACAAACGGTGGCAAGTCAGTCTTCCGCCCTCGCAGGTACGCTAGCACCGCCCCCGCATGCGGCGTGTTGATCCCGCCCGAAAACTGCCGACCAGTCTGCATCATCTGCCACCCGGCATCATGCACAGCCGCCCCGGTGTGATGCACCGATCGCACGAAGCCAATCTTGTCGGCGATCTTGGCATGCAGTGGGAGGATCTCGGAGAGCTGAATTCCCGGAGCCGAGGTGTTGATGGCCTGGAACGGTCCGCGCACTTCGGCGGGAGCGTTGGGCTTCATGTCGAAGGTGTCGAGCTGACTCGGTGCTCCGAGGTTGAAGATCATGATGCAGGCCCGGTCGTCGTTGGCCGACTGACCCGACTGCTCTTTAGCTGCCAGATACTGCGGGAGCGACAGACCAATCGCCCCCAGTGCCCCGACCTGCAGGAAATCCCGCCGGGTCCGCCCGTCACAAGTGGTCGCTTTGCCATCGCCGGTGAATGTCAGCATGCTCTCTGCCCCTCATCTCAAATGCAGCCCAGCCCCCAAGGAGCATTCCTCCCCGCGACCACGCCCCAGACACATCCATGCTAAATGATCGGTCGCCCGAGCGAAAGAGGTAAGACCGAACTGCCACGGCAACGCACTGTTTCACAGTGCGTTGGTTTTCAGTCATCAGTCATCAGTTTTCAGTCAGGGAAGAGTTACCCAACTTCACAAAGTGCGTTGCCGTGCAGAATCGCCACGGCGCGTCGAGCGATTGTCGGATTCGCCCCTCAGCGCCTCTTTGACAGCCAGCCCCGAAACCACGAAGATGCCGCCGTCGGGGCAATTAGCTCAGTTGGTTAGAGCGCCACTCTTACACAGTGGATGTCGTGGGTTCGAGTCCCTCATTGCCCACTACCCGGCTCGGCGAAACACTAGGTATCCAGTGATTCACCTTGCTGTGCGATGCAATTGGCAGCTCGTGGCGAGCCGTGGCGGATACTGTCTGGCATGGATTGTGGCATGCCTCAACACCCGCCGCCTTGTCGAAGTCCGCTTCGGTCGTTTGCAGGTAGTGGCGCTGTGCGACAGTGACGCTGTTGCCGATCCAGTCGCAGACCGCCTTGATGGGGTGGATCTTCGCCAAGTCCGTTTCACAACTGGCTCGGAGATTGTGGAACAGCTTCGGCCACGACTTGACCCCCGCCCGCTTGATGATCCTTTCCAGTTGTGTTCGTAGATTGGTTCCGCCTCCACGATACCGGTTGATGACGTACTCGGTTCCAGGGCTGGCCAGTTCAAAGGCCGCTTCCAGGTAGGGCCGCAGTTCCGGGAAGATGGGAACCGCTCTTTGTGCCCCGCCCTTGTGATGCTCAGTCTTTGAAGATCGAACAACCATCCGGCTGCGTTCCCAGTTCACATCGGACCACCGCAACGCGAGATGCTCACTCGGACAACGCAATCCGGCGAATCGACTGAGGGCGAACAGCAAACGCCACTCCGCGTCCGGGCATGCGTCCAGAACGGCTTTGGCGGTCTCATGAGTGATGTACGCTTGCCGCTCTTGATTGCTCCCCGTAGTGGTGGGGATGTCCCGTTGCTTGAAGGGGTTCGCGTCGATCAACTCCCGGTCGAGAGCATCCTGAAAGAATTGCTTGGCCACCCCACAAGTTCGGCGAACGGTATTATCTGCCAGCCCCTCACTGATGAGGTACTGCCGAAACCCCTTCGCCTCGGACTTGGTAATTTTCCGCAACGGCGACTTGCCGTCGAAGTGGGCGAGCAGATGACGCCGCGTCCGCTTCCAGACCGTCTTCGTGGACGACTTCGCATCGTTCCGGCTGGCGATGTACAAGTCGATGAAGACTTCCAGGGTGGCCGTCTCTCGGGCTTGGATCAGTCCCACTTTCGACAGCTTACCCCGCAGAACATCATCCAGAGTTGCGACCCACCGGGACGTTTCAGCCTCCACGGTGCAACGCGAGATCGCCGCCATCAAGAGCTTCTCGACATGGACCCTGACCTGATTGACTTGCTTCAGGGGCATGCGACCCAGATAGATCGCCTTTCGCTTTCCATCTGGGTCAATGAACCGGAGACACCTCAGACCATTCTTGTCAGTTGTGATACCTGCCATTCCTCAGTTCCCCTTCCGCTTCGGCGTTGTTTTCGTCGCGGCCTTGCGTGTCGCCGGTCGGAGTTCCAGATCGAAGTACACGGCCAACTTGTCGGCGGCATTGGCACTGATGCCCGCTTCTCCACGGGCGAACGGCGTCAGGGTTTGCCGAATGACTCCCGTCTCCCGTTCTAGGGCGAGGAAGGGGAGTCCGCTGGCGTCAACAAACCGAATCCGCCGCAAACCATTCTTGTCTTCCGAAATGCTCGCCATGATCTCGACTCCACTTTTCAGGTTGTTTGCCGGGACGCATGGTAGCACATCGCCACGGCAAGTCGGTGTTCTTGAGGGTAGTGATCGCCGTAGGAGGGCAAAAATACTTCCGTGGACTACTCCTGTATACTCACGAGCGTGCCTCTCTCTGTTTTTCTCGCCAACCATGCGGACAGGTCGTAAACAGGGAAAAGAATTGCTGCCCCTACGCGGACAAATGGAATGTCTCCCGTGGCCCTAAGTCGTGCCAGTGTCCGCTCGCTGATACCAAGAGAGAGAGCAGCTTCGCGGCTTCGAAGTGCCAACGGCGGAACGTCTGCTTTTACCAGCATTTTTCACCTCAGTGGGTAGTTCTATTGGGGCTATCCAGCGGGGGCCAACGCCACCGGCCTACACATTCGAAGTACATGACATAGGGTAGAGAGTGTGTAGGGGTGGGCGAGCTTCTCTTCCCCCATCTCTCATACCTGACCGCATAGATGGCGAAGAGACTCCATCAATCTTCAATGTTGGACTCACGCCTATGCTCCTGAACTCATTCAGGATCGCAGACTCAACCACTCCCACGAACTTCTTCTGAACCAGAACTGCATCGTGAACCGTCAACAGCACCGCCTCCGGATAGCTCGCCAGGACTGAGGTGCAAGCACCATCCACAATCAATTGCGATTCCAGCAACTGGCAGTCCCAGGATGTCTGTCGATAGTTCTTCTTCTTGCTGGCAACAAGATACCGTGCCATATCTGGGAATGCCTTCTTGAATAGTTTGTAGACCGGGGACCGTCGCATGGGGCCTACTCTTGTAAACAGCATGCTCAGAAACGCTTCCTTTAGTTCTCCTTTGTCTCTGGGCCAGTTCACCTCATCGAGGCGATCTGGTACGGACTGTTTGTGGCTTTCTGTCTGGCAGAGTTCGAGCAGGTAGTCATACAGCTGGCCGGATTCACAGAGCGTTCTGTACTGGGGAGAGAATGTTTCTGTGCGGCTGTGGCCTGACCTATTGAGCGCCAATCGCCACAACAGAAGTGGCTGACAGCTGGCAACATCCACTTCAACAAGGCGTTCCCCATCGACCGTGTGAAGTTCCTTCCGGATAGCCTTGCTCAGATTGCTGAAGCTGGTGAAAAGTCTGCCATACGAACCGCGTGTCGCAAAGAACTGCCCCCTACGAATCCTCGCCAACGCTGATCCATTCCAACCTTCCGCCTGTACTCCTTCGGGGATCATCACCTTGTCAAACATCGCGACGAGATTCAGGGCGGTCGTGTCAGTGTCGTCTATTCTGATGCGAGTCTTTGCCGGTACACCACGGCTTTGCTCGCTCACCTCATGTTCACCATCACGGAACTTCTCAGTGAGCCTGTACCCATTTGCTCTATGGCCCTGCTGCCAAGACCCTTGACTCTCGACAATGCCCATAGTGACCAACTCATCGATCACAGCACGGTAATGCCTTCCCACCTCAGACTGGAGTACCTTTGAGTGGATGGATATCCAGCCACCTTGTTGGTGCTCATCGTCGTAATCAGTCATCCCGTGAAGAATTGACAGCAAGCGTGCTGTCTGAAGAATTCTAGGGTTCGACCCCTTGGGCACGACGTATTCACAGAGATTCTGGTTTTTGACCATGATCCACTTTCTAATATCCGCAGTCGTGGCCTACTTCTGTATCCTACAACGGACGAGAAGGGCAGCACGTGTAACGCTAGTGAGGAGCAGAGCATTCAATCGTGTCGTTAGTATGCTGTCGTATTGATAGACTGCACGACACAGTGCCAGCCTTCGGCTGGCACCATAGCCAATGAGCAACTACAGACCGTGAGGTGTCTGTGTCAAATTGGCGAGTCAGAACCGCTGGCTCGCGGGAAGCTCAAGAGGCATCGTTTCAAACCGGTGGAAGTACGCTCGCAACACCGTTGATCTCGGTGCAGGAGCCACACAGGTACTGGGAAAACCTACGACTATGCCACAAATGGGCGTGCTTAACCATCAGGTGGGCGTGAGAACACCAGACAACTCCTTGTGGGTGTGGAGGTCAGCCGAAGGCAATGACCAGGAAGCGGGAAGCAAGTAGTGAGCCGCACCAAAGTGCCGAGCGTTGCTAGTGCCGGGCAGCTGAATCGCGGGCATTATTCGCACCGGGACCGGAGAAGTCAAGGGGTTTTCTGCTCGGATTGTGGAACTGGTCTAAGGCTTGCGGCCTTCCGCAATCCGCGATTGTCGCAATTGGTCCTCACGTCCCCAAACAGGCAGCAGGCGGTGAGGATGAGCTTGTTGGTGTTGCGGTCAGTCATCGTGGGTGTCCTACTTCTAATCTGGGAGGTCATCGCTGGGGCATGAGGTGTTCGTGCCTCCCCCCTTTATTAACGCCAATTGCGAGCGGAAGTTCGCAAGAAAAGGGTCTCTTTTTCAAAAGCTCCCGGACAGGCGGTAGTGTGATGATGATGGGCTTGCTGGTGCATGCTGGGGTTCAGCTTCGTCTCCGGGCTGTGTCGGTTGGGCTATGAGGTACTAGGACTACGGCGAACCCTCCCACAACATGAGGTACTAGGGCTATGGCCAACCGAAGCTCAAACGGCGTAGTATCTCGTATCGTCCAACGCCTAGGATCGCGTATACGGCCCCGCGATTTTGGGCAGCGAAGAATACACACTCAGGGGCGAGACGGGCCTCAAACGCGAAGCTAGGAGGCTACACGGGCATCCGACTAGGCGATCACCTCTGTATTAGGTGGGATCGGCGAGGAGGGGATTTCGCCGGAGGGCCTCGATTTACATGAAATCTCGCCAGCACGCAAGGATTGAATATGCCGTAAGTGATTTCACCTCAGAGTGATGCGTCCACTGTCGCCATGCTCGTTGCAAACTCCCACGAGCGTACGCATGTTGCCTCACTGGATCGAGGCACCGGGCGGGGTTTGGAATCGTCGTCCGCGATCTTTACATGGAGAAATGCTTACAAGCGTGCGTATGCTAGACCTGCGGTCAGATTCTTGAAAATCCACCGGATTCTTGAAACAGCGCCCCGTAATGCGTGTGGGTTTTGGGGTGCCGATGTCCGCGAACAACCTCAGCTGTAGCCGTCCACAGTCCCACATGCTCTCCGTTCAGCATTCCGGCACTACCACTCTCTGCTGCGGTGCAGTACGATCATTCCCGAGTGTTCCGCAATCGAGTGAGGGCTAAATGGTTTCCGATTCCTTTGTCGTTGTCGTGGTGGTCAACGCTGTGATTTGCTCATTTCTTGGGGCACTCATCGGCGGTCGGCGAGATGCCGCTGGTAACGGTGCGATACTGGGATTCCTCTTCGGGGAATTGGGACTCATCGTGGCGTTTGCTCTCGATGGGCGACCACCGAATATGAAAAAACCGCCCTGCAAGCAAGCCTGCAAGGCGGTCGGGCGCTCCGTGGAGCGTTGCCTGAGAATGTTTTGTCTTGTTGCGGTAAGACTCACAGACTCGGGTCGGTTACACTGCGAGTGACTCTACTCCCGCTCCCCTGAAATTGCAACAGAGAGAACACGATGGGCCAGCCTGATGTTCCGCCGGTGAAGTTTACTATCGGTCTCGATGTCGGCAGCAACTCCCTGGGCTGGGCGATTGTCGCCGAGGACTCGTACGCGATCCTCGCGATGGGCGTCCGGATCTTTCCCGAGGGGGTTGATCGCGATAAACAGGGGACCGAGATTCCCAAGAACCAAGCCCGCCGCCAAGCGCGTGGTATGCGGCGGCAAATTGCCCGCCGGGCCTTGCGTAAGCGAGTGATGCGGATTGCATTGGTCGAGGCCAGTCTCTGGCCTGCCGATCGATCGGATGAGGCACAACTACTCACGCTCGATCCGTATGCCCTGCGAGCCAAGGGGTTGGACGAACCGCTGACTCCGCATGAGATGGGCCGGGTACTGCTGCATCTTGCCCAGCGCCGGGGATTTCTGTCCAACAAGAAGACCGATGGCGGAAAGGCCAAGAAAGAAAACTCCGCGACGCTGGAGCTGATCGCCCAACTCGACAAAGACGTGGCAGCTTCTGGCGACCGCACGTTGGGCGAGTTCCTGCACCATCGATTGACTCAAGCCCCCGCGCGTGGCCTCCGCACGAGCCGCTCGATGTTCCTCAAGGAGTTCGAACTGCTCTGGGAGACGCAGGCCAAGTTTCATCCCGCCCTGTTGACCGAATCACTGCGGTATGGAGCCAGAGGAAAGCAGACCTACCCCTTGGAGCCAAAGCCTCGGAAGCGTCGAAACGGTGGAACGCTCCTTCAAGAAGTCGGGTTTCACGGCATCCTCTTCTTTCAGCGGGCCTTGTACTGGCCCGCCTCGACCATCGGACGCTGTGAACTGGAGAAGGGCGAGAAGCGTTGCGAGAAGGCTGACCGACTCGCCCAGCGGTTCCGGCTGTTGAATGAGGTCAACAACCTGAAGGTTTGTCCCTCCCGGTCCGATCCACGTCCACTCACTCCCGAGGAGCGGGCCAAGCTCATCAAGTATCTCTCCGGGACGAAGGAAGCCACGTTCGATCAACTGCGGAAGCACCTCGATCTTCTGGATGGCGATTCGTTCAATCTGGAAATCGGCGGGCGGAAGAAGCTCCTCGGTTCTCCGGTGGACCATGCCCTCTCGCATAAGGATCTGTTTGGCAAGGGCTGGTCCAAGCGTCCCGACGACGAACGCACTGCGATCGTGCGAAGTCTGCTGGACGATGAAGAGCCGGTCATTCTGGAGAAAGCCGTTCGCGACTGGGGCTGCACGGAGGAACAAGCCCGCGAACTGGCGGACATCGACCTGACCCCGATCGTTCCCGGCTATCTCAACGTCAGTCGCAAGGCGATCATCAAGCTCCTTCCCGCACTGGAGAAGGGATGCTTGATGATGACGCGCGATGGGACGCCCAGCGCTCTGGCAGAGGCAGGCTACCTGCGCCCCGACCAGCGGCCCGTCAACCTCCTCGATACCCTTCCGCCGCCGCCGTCGAACATCCTCAACCCGCTGGTCAAGCAGGCCCTGTACGAGGTTCGCAAGGTCGTCAACGCGATCATCCGCGAGTACGGCAAGCCCACTGCAATCCATGTGGAACTGCTGCGCGAGGTCCAGGGCGGAGCCAGCCAGCGCTCCGAAGACTCGATCAAGATGCGACAACGCGAAGCCACTCGCGAAAGGGCTGCCGACCTGATCCGCGAGCACGGCTTCTCTCCGTCTCGCGACTTCATCAATCGCGTGCTCCTGTGGTGGGAGCAAGGGGGCGACTGTCTGTACTCCGGAAAACCAATCTCCCCGCCCCAGCTCTTCTCGGTCGATGTTCAGGTCGACCATATCCTGCCGTACTCGCGCAGCTTGGATGATTCACTGATGAACAAAGTCGTCTGTTTCTCAGACGAGAATCAGCTCAAGGGGAATCGCACGGTCTGGGAATGGGTCGGAGAATCGAACCCGGACAAGTATGAACGCATTCTCCAATCCGCAAGCAACTTGGCGTGGGAGGTTCGCGGGCGGAAGAAGCTGAAGATCATGAAGAAGGAGGTCGAACTCAACGAGTTCCTGAACCGCCACCTCACCGATTCGGCCTACATCTCCAGCCAGGTTCGCCAGTACATGGAGTGCCTGGGCTGCGTTGTCCTCGCCACGAAAGGGCAGCTGACTTCGGAGC
>JAYWFM010000086.1:0-32254 GCA_043778825.1 Planctomycetota bacterium
TTCGAGAAACAAGAGTCGTCTTTCGCTCCGCGAAAGACCGGCCTTTCGCGGAGCGAAAGGCGACAATCAGACAGTTATTCCTCGAACGATCCTAAGTCCCACGTGCCCGGACGACGTTGCGGAATCACCCTCAGCCGAATTCACAGACGTGTCAGACAACAGACCCTTGTGCGGCCACCGGCGACGTAATCCGGGTGGATTCCTCATACAGCGTGTCGGGGCAGATGTCCTGCTCATGCGGCCACACCACGGTTCCGAGTGCCACAGACGCTCGTTGAAAGTATCCGATGTCACTCAGTTCTTGGAAGACTCCGAAACCGAGCAGCGGTCGACAGTCATAGCAGCCGACCTCACCATTCGTGAACGTCAACTGCAACTGGTAATCATCCGTGGGAACCACTGCCTGGACTCGGGGATTCATGGTTACCTCAGCGGTTCGATTCTGAACGGTTGTTGCCCAATGACGGCCAACTCCCAATCGGCCATGAGATCATCCCGATGGATTTCGACCCACGCCAACACCATCTTGAGTTTACCGGGAGGCAGTGACCCTTCCAAGACTTCTCCATCAGGGATTGAAATGACAGCCTCCTCGTCCTGGTATCTCGCATGGACATGGGGACGGTGATGCCGATTGGTGTCGAGGAAATAGAGCGAAACAATGATTCCGTAGAACATCGAGATGACTGGCATTGGCTTTCCTCCTTATCGACGGACAGAAACTCGCCCATTGACGCGAGGTCACAACTCTCGCAATGTCACAGTCAAGCCAGAACCTGTCAACATGGACCTGTCATGCACACACCCACAGGGATTCTCCTCTCGCTCAGACGGGACTGTCGACTCGACACAGCTTATAGTATGACATCCGCCTTCCGTGCGAAGGTGAGTGACCGTCGGAACCGACCTCTTCGCCCCGCACCATGGCCTCCACGTTTCAGGAACTCACCCCGCAGAACTTCTCGTACAACAGCCCCCTCGGCTGGTGTCCGGCGTGCCAGGGGCTGGGCGTGGAGCGCGGGACCGATCAGTCGGCAATCATCTCGAACCCGAATCTGTCGCTGTGGGAGCGGGCGGTCAATTTCTGGCCCGACCCGCGAGTGAACCGGCTCTTTGCCCGCATGCTGTCGGCGCTGACGAGCGAACTCGGGATCGATCCGCACAAGCCGTGGTATCAACTCGCCCCGCTGCAGCAGAGGGCGGTGATGTACGGGCTGGAACGCGAGGTCGCCGTCCCCGCCGAGGCGAGTCAGCCGGGATTCAAGTTCCTCTACAAGGGGATCTACCCCTCGATCGAAGAGGCCACCCGCGTCAGCTACACGCATCGGGCGTTATTCCAAGACCTCGTCGGCGAGCGCCCCTGCTCGGTCTGCAACGGCGACCGCATGCGCGAAGACGCAGCCTCGGTGCGGCTGAACGACACGACGCTGCCGCAACTGTGCAAGCTCCCACTGACGGAGACGCTGGAGTTTCTGAAGTCGATCAAGCTCACCAAGGACCAAAAGAAGATCGCGGGGGATCTGCTCTCGGAGGCGATCCACCGGTTGGAATTCCTGGTCGAGGTGGGGCTACACTATCTGTCGCTCGACCGGTCGATGCCGACGCTGTCGGGCGGCGAGAGCCAGCGGATTCGGCTGGCGGGGCAGATCGGACGGGCGCTCACCGGGGTGCTGTATGTCCTGGATGAGCCGACGATTGGGCTGCACCCGCGTGACAACGGTCGGCTGATCGGTGCGTTGCACCGGCTTCGCGATCTTGGCAATACCGTCGTGCTGGTCGAGCATGATCGCGAGGTGTTGGAGTCCGCCGATCGGTTGTATGACTTCGGACCCGGCTCCGGTCGGCACGGGGGACAGATCACGGCGGAGGGGACACCGGCGGAGATTCGAGCGAACCCGGAGCACTCGCTGACGGGGGCGTATTTGAGCGGGAAGAAGTCGATTCCGATTCCGAGCGTGCGGCGGCTGGTGCGACGTGTCGCTGTGAGCGGCAAGGCGCTAGCCGCCGGTTCCGCTAACCGTTCGCAGGCCGAAGAACCGGCGGCTAGCGCCTTGCCGCTCACGGACATTCGTGACCACTACAAAGCCCCGCTCGGCGGAGCCTGGATCGAACTCACCGGGGCGCGGCAGAACAACCTGCGTCGAGGCGAGTTGCATATCCCGCTGGGGGCGTTTACCTGCGTGACGGGTCTGTCGGGTTCGGGGAAGAGTTCACTCGTGATGGAGACGTTGGCCCGCGCGGTGTCGCGGAAGCTGACTCGCTCGGGCGAGGCTCCCGGCCCGCATGATGAGCTGCGGGGGACGGAGAAACTCAACAAGGTGATCCTCGTCGACCAGTCGCCGCTGGGGTCGACCCCGGCTTCGAACCCGGCGACCTACACCGGCGTGTGGGAGCCGATTCGCGACCTGTTCACTCGCATCCCCGAGGCCAAGATTCGCGGTTACAAACCTGCCCGGTTCAGCTTCAACCGGCCCGGCGGACGCTGCGACGATTGCGAGGGGATGGGGCAGAAAAAGATTGAAATGCACTTCCTGCCCGATGTGTGGGTCGAGTGTACGACCTGCCGCGGCAAGCGGTTTAATAAAGAGACGTTGGCGGTCACTTATAAAGACCGCTCGATCGCCGATGTGCTGAATCTCTCGATCGGACAGGCTCTGGAACTGTTCGGCAATATCCCCAAGATTCGCGCCCCGCTGGCGACGCTGGCCGCGATTGGCCTCGACTATCTGACCCTCGGTCAGTCGGCAGCCACTCTCAGTGGCGGCGAGGCCCAGCGGGTGAAACTGGCTGCGGAGCTGGCGAGGCCGAACAATGGGCAAACATTGTATATCCTGGATGAGCCGACGACCGGGCTGCACTTTGATGACATATTAAAACTGATGAAGGTGCTGATGAGCCTCGTCGAACAGGGGAACACGGTCGTTGTGATCGAGCATAATCTCGATGTCATTAAGACGGCGGACTGGGTGATTGACCTCGGCCCCGAGGCCGGGGTCGATGGCGGATGGATCGTGGCGGAGGGGACACCGGAGGATGTGATCATGCAAGCGGCGCATTACTCCAGTGCGATGACTGGCACGGCCAAACGCGTCTCCAAGAAAGCCCAGGGGTTGCAACCCCAGGGCTTAGACCCCGCCACACACTGGGCCATCGCCCGCCGCGAACTCTACCAAAGCGAAACCAAGCGCCCGGTGCCGCTCCGCTCCTGGACCGGTGAACTTCTCGCTCCGATCCTCGAGCACGAAGAGCGTGGTGAGATCGAAATCTTCCGCGCCGAGGAAGCGGCCAAGAAGCAGACCGGCGACATCGAACTCCGCCATGTCGGCAAGGACACCTCGACTCCGTGGCAGACGGATGGCCGCGCGTGGCACACGCGCGACCGCATCTCCCACACGGGGAAGCCCTGCCGCTGGGAGGGGCAGGCCCTCGAATTCGTCATCGACGCCCTCGCCCAGCGCACCCAGCTCGCCCCGGTCAACTGGAACCATCGCAGCGTGGTCGAAGTCATGTCGGCGGAGAAAGCGGGCGGCTGGTTCCTGCATGCCCAGACCGGGGACGAGTGGTTGCTGACGCTGAAGTTCCGCGTGAAGAAGGGGACGTTCGACGAACTCACTCTCCAGAAGCAACTCCCCCTGAAGCCGCTCGACCAACTCGACGAACTGCCGGTCTACGGACGCGGCGACCGGGTGAAGGTCAAGAACCTCAAGGGGCCATTCCAGGAGATCACAATCACCGTTCACTGGGCCCGCGAGATCGACACCCCCCAGTTCCAGAAGTTCCTCACCGCCGCCGTCGACAGCTACGGCAAACAAGCCACCGCTGCGGCTCTCGTGATCGGCGACCTCTCCCCGTGGAAGGTG
Source organism: Planctomycetota bacterium (assembly GCA_043778825.1). Classification (GTDB taxonomy): domain Bacteria; phylum Planctomycetota; class Planctomycetia; order Planctomycetales; family Planctomycetaceae; genus TH-plancto1. Next base: position 3,861 of record JAYWFM010000086.1, read on the forward strand.
CTGGGCCGCAAGTGGCACCTGTCGCGGAAGGGTTTCCCGAGTGCCAAGCGTGTCGATTGGGAGGCCGAGACGCTGGACCAGTTATTCACGCTGATCGAAGGGGTCGCAACTGGTGGCACCGTCGAATGGGGCGGCAAGCAGACCGTCACCTGGACCCTCGATGGAGAGTCGAAACCCGCGATCGAGATCAACACCAAACGCCGCACCTCGATCGACGTGGAACTCTACGGCCCCGCCGGCCGCTTCGGCCTCGGCCACATCTCGACCATCGGCGAAACCCGCGAAGTCGACACCGCTCGCGATGGGCGGCAGGTGGTGCGACTGAGCCTGATCACTGCCGAACAGGTGAGCGACCCGGGGTTGAAGAAGTTCCTCAAGGAGATGTGGAAGGTGTGACGTGGGACGGGCACATTTGCCCGTCCTTGATCCCGCTCGCGCGACTCGATCGTTTCCCTCTGGTTCCGAAGCTCCGCTTGGGAACCCCTCTCCCCGAAGCTCTGCTTCGCCGCGTGCCAAGCCGCTCGATCTGCTGAGATCTCGCGATACTCCGGCCTGAGTTGAGGTTTCCCGAATCGGATTCGATGCAGGTGGTCTCTGGAAGAGGGATCGGTTCTCCCCGTGCGTGGCGAAGCGGAGCTTCGGGGATATGCGGTCCCAAGCGGAGCTTGGGACCGAGGGAAGCAGGACGGGCAAATGTGCCCGTCCCACGTTGCCCGCCCCACGTTGCATCACCCGCCGGACGAGCGGTCGGTGAGGATATCTTTCAGCTTTCTCAAGGCCCGCGTGTGGCGCATGCCAGCGGCGGCGGGGGAGAGGCCGAGGTAGGTGGCGGCTTCCTGGTTGCCGAGTTGTTCGGTGTGCCGGAGTAAAATAATCTCGCGGTCGTCGTCGTCGAGCAGGTCGAGGGCCTCGTGGAACCGCTGTTCCATCTCGCGGCGCAAGGTCGCGGCAGCGGGGGTCAGCTGGTCGTCCTGGATTTGGGCGGCGAGGTCGAGGGAGGACTGGTCGCCGAAGCGAGGGGCCTGGAACCCTTGTTCGCGGTCGATGTCGCGGCGCTGGGCGTGGTGGCGGCGGTGCAGGTCGATGATCCGGTCCTGGGCCAGTTGCCGGAGCCAGACATGAAACGGCAGGTCGGGCTTCGCGAGGTAGCCGACCAGGCGCTGGCTGGCTTCGAGGAACACATCCTGGACCACATCACTGGCATCGACCCGTCGGGCGAGGCGGCGATCCATCCGCATCTCGACCATCCGCCGCAGGCCCTGGCGGTGCCGCTCCAGCAGCTCGTTGACGGCTTGGGCGTCACCGGCGGTGGCTTGTTGGAGCAGGTCTTGGGTGTTGTGAGGTTCTGGCCACATGGGCGGGGGTCCAAACAGGTCCACTGGGTCAAGCGCGGATTGTACGATATCGAAGGGAAGATGCCGTCAGCACCGTGTGGGGCACGTTGCAACGCGTCTGTGCCGTCGGACGGAACCGATAGCGAGCGGGTGGACGTCAGTCCCCCGTGCCCGGGCAACGTGACCCACCGAACGGCGTCGGAGAGGCAGTTGTGCGCCGAGCAGCACGGAGGACTTACGTCCTCCGCTCGCTGTCGCGCTTGACACGGGCACGTCGGAAACGTGCCCCACGGGAACGGAATGAATTCCATTCTACATCAGTGACTCCAGCAGTCTCACGTACATCAGCGCGAACCGGATCACGATGTACCCGATGAAGGCGGCCACGCCCAGCCAGATGGTCCAGGCACATGCCATCGTCAGGGTGTTCAGGCTGCGGCGGGCCTGGTCCTCGAACTCGGGGCTGAGGCGGGCGAGGGTCTCGGGGATGGTGCCGGTGGACTCGCCGACGTGGACGATCTGGATGAAGTCTTCGGGGAACAGTTGGGTGTGGGCGAGAGCCTCACTCAGTTCTTCACCGTTCATGACGTCGTTGATGATGCGAGGCGCGGCCGCTTGAAACGCCCCGTTGTCAGTCGCCGAAAAACTCGATTCGAGGCTCTCCTGAATCGGGAGTCCGGCCTCTTGAGTGAGGGCAAACGACCACGAGAACCGGGCGATGGCGAACGACCTCAAACAGGTGCCGATCACCGGAAATCCGAGCAGCGACCGATGCAACACGGCACGCAGCGGCTTCGAACGCTTGGCCAACTGATATCCGACGAACAGAGTCACCGCCGTCATGGCCCAACCGGCGAGCCAGATCATCGACCCCGAGAATCCCTTGAGTCCCAGCCCGATGATGTCGAACGCTGGCTTCTCCGCATCGCCCGGCTTGCCCGACAGATCGCCGAGATCCATCTCACCCAGCATCCAAATCAGAAACGCCACGATACCGATCGCCGCCGTCATCTGCACCAGCGGCAGCACCATCTGACTGTGAAAGTTCTTCTGCAGCCGCAGATTGTTCTCGTAGTGTTCGGAGAGCGAGAGCAGCACCTCGGGCAGCGACCCCGTGCGTTCGGCCACATCGACCATGTTCAGGAACAGGTCGGGCCACATCCCCTCATGACTGCGACAGGCGGAAGTGATGTCGCTGCCGCTGCGAATCTGCTGGGCCACATCCTGCATGACCCGCCTGAGCTGGGAGTCGCCGGACTTGTTGATGGCGATATCGAACGCCTTGGTCACCGCGATCCCGGCCCGCAGCGAAGTCGCCAGCGAGCGGCAGGCATGGGCCACATGCTTCGTAGAGAGTCGGGGGCTGAACATGGGGGCTCGAAGGGCAGGGGGAGGGGGAATGATTCGTGCTCCAGCTTACCAAGATATTCGACAAGTGCCGTAGGGTGGGACAAGCCGCTTTGGGCGCTGGCCCACCATCGCTCACCAAGCAACGTCGAACATGGTGGGCCAGCGCTCCAAAGCGAGCTTGTCTCACCCGACGACTTCACCGCACAAACAGTGCCGCGACAGCCACGATCAATAGCACAAGACAGACATACACCGGTATCGCGATCGCAGCAAAAATGCTGAATATCCCGCTGGTGGTACCGCAGGAGACATCAATTCCTGAGACTGCGACAGACGTGAACGCACTCCCGATCGACGCCAGCCACCAACGCATGGGACGTTGTCGAAGTCGACGAATTCCGTACCACAGCAAGACTGCGATCGGCGTGCTGAGAACTGTGAAGCAGATGACCGCTTGAATCATCTGGCTCGATGATGGAAATCCGCTGAAGCCTGGAGGCATGTCATTCCATTCCGTGCGAGTTTAATAGGGCCGTCCAAGTTCGGACGATCGGCGTTACCCGGCTCCCGGTAGTGTCACGGCGAACGTGGTGCCAGCGGTCGTCGAACAGACGAGATCGATCCGCCCGCCGGCCTCTTTCAAAATGTTACGACACACGAACAGGCCCAGCCCGGTGCCGGTCTCCTTGGTGGTGAAATACGGCTGGAACAGCAGGTCGTGCTGGGCGGCGGGGATGCCGGTGCCCTCGTCGCGGATGAGGATGCGGATGCCTGCCTCGGTCCTTTCGGTGGTGAGTTCGATCACCGCCCCCTCTTGAGTCGCATCCAGGGCGTTGAGGATCAGGTTCAAGAACACCTGCAACACTTGGTCGCGGACCATGCTCACCAGCGGCAGGTCAGTGCCGTACGTGGTGACGATCTTCTTGCCCTTCATCCGCTTGTAATACTTCGCGATGTTCAGCGCCGAATCAAGAACCCCATGCACATCGCACGTCGTCCGTGTGTTCGAGGCCGGGCGAGAGAAGTCGACCAACTCGCGCAGAATCCGCTGGATGCGTCGCAGCTGCTCGTCGACTAGGTTCAGCCGCTCGTGCATGTCGGCATCGAGCGGTCGCCGGTTGAGGAGCTGGACGAGGTTGCTGATCGCGGTCAGGGGGTTGCCGACCTCGTGGGCGATTCCGGCGGCGAGGAGACCGAACGCTGCCTGCTTTTCGTGCTGGACCAGGAGGGCCTGCGACTGTTGCAGTTCCTGGGTCCGGCGGGCGATGCGTTGTTCGAGGAGGGTCTGGTTCTGGGTCAGCTGGGTGTTCATCTCGAACAGTTGACGGCTGGCCCCCTTGAGCAGCGAAGCGAGGGCGGTGCTGGCCCAAGCGACCCAGGCCATGAACACGAGTTGCAGGGAGACGGCCTGGAGATGGTCGGTGCTGCGGTCCAGCTGGGTGGAGGCCAGGACCAGATAACTGACCGCGTGCAGGCCCAGCGTGCAGAGTGTGACGAGCTGGGAATTGCGGAAGGCGCAGACGATCAGCGACAGGAAATAGTAGAACCGAAAGAGGCTGTCGAGTCCCTGATCGAAGTGGCACAGGAGGCCGATGAACAGGGCCTCCATGACGGAGATGAACAGCGGCCAGCGTTCGAGGAAGACCCGTCCCCGCGAACTCCACCACGTATCGATGAGGGCATAGACCGCACCGAAAGTGAGGATGCCGTTGAGTTCGGCCCGATGCAGTGGATTGCCGAGGGCATTGACCAGCAGATACCCCACACACAGCCCGAACCAGTGAATCCGGACCGTGATGGTCTCGGCGGGGAGTTGCCAGCCGGAGTCGGCGGGGGGCGCGGGGGGGCGCGGCTCGGCTTTCACGGGGACGGCAGCGAGCGGGTCGGGGGAGTCATCGTCTTGAACGGGGTTGAACACGGTGGGCTTTCGAAGCGTCGGCGATCACAAGCAGTATAGACGCACGGAAGTTTAGCCGCGCCGACGTTTAGCCGCGCCGCGAAGTCTTCGAAGCGAAGCGGTCGCCCCGGATGCGGTCGCCGAACCGCGCTCCGCTTCGAAGACTGCGCGTCGCGGCTAAACGGCTCAACGACTCAACTTCATTCCGGTCGGATCGTGCGATACACTCCCGCTCTGACGATTCCCGGCGAAGGACACAGACTCATGGCAGTGCGCGGACTACGCGGAGCAACCACCGTCGAGCAGAACGTGGCCACCGAGATTCTGGAGGCCACGCGGGAACTGCTGCAGGAACTCCTGTCGGCCAATGGGATCAGCACCTACGAGGAGATTGTCTCGGCGGTCTTTACCACCACCCCCGACGTGAACGCCGTCTTCCCCGCCGAGGCCGCCCGCAGCCTGGGCATGAGCCAAGTCCCGCTGCTGTGTGCCAGTGAAATCGCCGTCCCGAACAGCATGCCCCGCTGCATCCGCATCCTGCTGCACGTCAACACCGACCAACCGCAATCGGCGATGAAGCATGTGTATTTGCGAGAGGCGAAGCGGCTGAGGCCGGATATGGTGAGTGCACAGTAGGGCCGGATCGATACAATCAACCCCAGTCCCACGGGGAGCATTGCCAGGCTGACGCCATGAACACTGCGGAACTTCGCGTCGCCATCAAAAATGTCGTGGATCGTCTGCCGCCCGAACGGTTGGCATCGCTGGCGGATTATGTCGATTTCCTGAATCGTCCCCAGTTGGCTCAGCGTGTGAAAGCGGCAGAGAAGGCGATTGCCGCTGGCCAAGGCGTCCCGTGGCAGAAGGTCCGAGAGGATGTTTGAGGTCATCCTGTCGCGCGAAGCTGCGGATTTTTACGCGGCAGCGGATCGCCCACCTCCCATCTTCGCTTTCAGACACATTCACCGACCAGGAAGCACGCTGAGGACCGGACATGACCACCGTCACCATTGAGGAGGCTCAAGCCCGGCTGCCGCAGATCATTCAGAGCCTGCGACCGGGGGAGGAATTGACGATTACCGATCACGGGACACCGCTGGCACGGGTGTAGAAAGCTCAGGCAGCAGTCGCACCCCAGCAGCGTCCCACACCGGGGCTGGGCAAGGGATTCATCACCGTCGTCTCCGACGACGACGAGCACTTGCAGGACTTTGCGGAGTACATGCCGTGAGGGTGTTGCTCGATACGCATGTCATGTTCTGGTACGTCGAAGGGGATTCCAAACTGAGTCTGACCGCCCAGACACTGATCCAGAACCTCTCGAATGAGATTCTTGTCAGTCCGGCCATCGTCGAGGGCATTTCCGTCGTCAGTGCGGATGCGAAACTCGATGCGTATCTCGTCAGTCGCCTGTGGTCGTCTGGCGAGGTGGAGCCACAGAGTGGTAAGCTGGGGGTGCCCTGATTGCTACACCCCACCGCCGGAGATGCTGCATGTCCGTACTTAGACTGCCTCGGGAAGAGATTGGGGTCCGCGGCGAGGCAATTTACGCCTCCAAACTCCGAGCGATCCTGGAGCCGCAAGATCGCGGACGGTTCGTGGCGATTGATGTGGAGACTGAAGATTACGAGGTGGCTGATGAAGCTCATGAAGCCAGTGATCGACTTCACGAGCGTCATCCCGCAGCTCAAGTGCTGGTCGAGAGAATTGGCTATCCGGCGGCATTCCAGGCTCGCCGGGCTGGGGTATTCCGATGATCTCCGGTCGCATTGATGAGGATTGGCAGGCCATCGTCCCGCTGGCCGTCAGGCACCAGGCACACACGGAAACCATCGATTTCTTGGTCGATACGGGATTGGTTCACGTACCCAAGCAGAGCCGTTGACCCAGGTGACTGTCACTGAACCAGCCCTCCAGTTTGCCCATTCCTCCAGGCCCTCCACATTGAGGCATTCCTCAAGAATCCGTCTCCACTCTCAATTGGCGAAATCGGTCAGAGATGCTCTATTGTTGGTATCCAGTGGGGCTCGGTCCGGGTGAGGGCGGGGCGGCTGGGGGAGAATTCGCGGGGAATCAGGAGGCTCGGGCCGGATTCGCGCGGACGGGAGGCAGGCCGTATGGCTTCGATCAAGCTTGTTCTGGCATTCCATAACCATCAGCCGGTCGGGAACTTCGACGGCGTGATCGAGGCGGCGTATCAGGATGCGTACGCGCCGATTCTGGAACTCCTCGCGGAATATCCCGAGGTGAAGGTCACGCTGCATTGTTCCGGCTCGCTGCTGGAGTGGATCGTCGACCATCGGCCCGAGTACATCGCCCGCGTCCGCGAGTTTGTCGAGCGCGGGCAGATCGAACTGCTCGGCGGACCGTTCTATGAGCCGATCCTGGCAGCCATTCCTCGCCGCGACCGCGTGGGGCAGATCAAATCCTATACCGAATACTTACGAAAGTTATTCGGTGTGACGGTGAAGGGGATGTGGATCCCCGAGCGGGTGTGGGAGCCGACCTTTGCGGGGGACATCACCGACGCGGGGATTGATTACACGCTGGTCGATGACTTTCACTTCCGGTCGGCGGGTCTGTCGGACGAGGAGTTGCAGGGGTATTATCTCACCGAGGACGAAGGGCGATTATTAAAGATCTTCCCGGACAGCGAGCGGTTGCGGTACACGATCCCGTATGCCGAGCCGGAGGAGACGATCAGGCACCTGCGTGAACTCGCGTCGAAGCACCCCCACGCGGTGGCGGTCTTTGGCGACGATGGCGAGAAGTTCGGCGTCTGGCCGGAGAGCAAGCAGCACTGCTACACGAACGGCTGGCTGCGGAAGTTCTTGGATGCCCTGGTCGCCAATCGCGACTGGCTGCAAGTGGTGACGCTGGGAGAGGCGGTGAAATCGGTCTCGCCGCTGGGCAAGATTTATCTGCCGGACGCCAGTTATCGCGAGATGACTGAATGGGTGCTGCCGACGGAGCAGCAGATTAAATACCGCGAGATCGTCCGCCGCAAGGAGAAGGACGCCGACTGGGAAGAATTAAAGCCGTTCGTGCGGGCCGGGTTCTGGCGGAACTTCTTGGTGAAGTACCCCGAGAGCGACGAGATGTACTGCCGCATGCGGGAGGTCAGCCGCAAGCTGGAGGTGGCCGAGGAGACGCTTCACGCAGCCCTCACCCCCAGCCCCTCTTCCGGGGGGAGAGGGGGGCAAGAGGCGGAACTGACCAGACAGCGGGTGCTGTTCGAGCGGGCGCGGACCGAGTTGTATCGCGGGCAGTGCAATTGCCCGTACTGGCACGGGGCATTCGGCGGGCTGTATTTGCCGCACTTGCGGAATGCGATTTATAAGCACCTGATCGCCGCCGACACGCTGCTCGAACAACTCGCTGGCCGTCAGGGTCAGTGGGTGTCGGTCGAGGTGCAGGATTTTAATCTCGATGCCCGCAAAGAGGTTCAGTTGGCGGGGGATCGACTGGTGGCGTACATCGCCCCGGCGCGCGGCGGCCACTTGTATGAACTCGATGTGCGGGCCACGCGGATCAATCTGCTGTCGACGCTGAATCGCCGCCCGGAGCCGTATCACGCGCGGGTTCTCGCAGCCGGGAAGCGGCAAAACGACCTCGCGGGTGTCAGTGAACTCGACATCAACAACCTCGTGAAGTTCAAACAGCCCGACCTCGACCAGAAGCTGCAGTACGACACCTACCCGCGCAAGAGCCTAGTCGACCACTTCCTGTCACCCGGCACGACGCTCGAAGAGTTTCAGGCGGGGCAGGGCGAGCTGGGGAACTTCGTCACCGGTGTCTACGAAGCCCGCGTGCGCCGGTCCGATAGCCGCGTCGAGACGATCCTGACGCGGACGGGATTGGCCGGGGACTCAACCGTCAAGGTGACCAAGACGATCGCCCTCGACAGCGCAGCCTCCGGCGAACTCGAGGTGCGTTACGAACTGGAGGGACTCACCCCCGGCGAACCCATGCACTTCGCCGTCGAGTGGAACTTTGCCGCTCTCGCTTCCGGGGCCGATGACCGGTATTTCTACGATGCGACGGGACAACAGCGGGGCCGTCTGGAGTCGGTGCAGGTACTGGAGAACTGTGAGCGGGTCGGCCTCGTCGATGAATGGTTGGGGGTCGATGTGGCTGTCGACTGCTCGCAAACCGGAGACATCTGGACCTTCCCGATCCAAACCGTCAGCCAGTCCGAGGGCGGCTTCGAACTGGTCCACCAGAGTGCCTGCGTCGTCCCGAACTGGCAGTTCACCGCCCCCGACGATGGTCGCTGGAGCGTCCAACTACGGATGAGTGTCGATACGTCGGTGGCCCACGCACGGATGCTGGCGGGTGTGACGCGGTGATCTCGCTCGACACCAGCCCCGCCTGGCGTTCATCGGCGGGCACTACACCGCGGCACTGTGGCTGCCCGTGGTGATTGATCACTTCACGAAGCTGGCCATTGGTTCAATGGTCAGCACTTCAAAGTAGATTCTCACACTCTCAAGCAAATACGAATTGTTACACTTGCACCATAATTCGAACGCCCACACGTTGACGAATGATTTCGAAACCCGATACTGCGAACGAATCGAGACACAACTTTTCACGAGTCAAGGCTTTCACGATGCGGATTCGATTCGACACGAAAACCATTCATGTCCCTCGAAACGGGAAATGTCTGGAGTACCCTGCCATTTCGTTGGGACTCACCACTCCGAATAGCTCAATCATCCACCGGGAGGTTCTCATCGATACCGGGGCGAGTTGCAGTACTGTTCCGCTGAGTCTCGCACGGCACCTCGCCCTCGATTTGGACTCACTCCAGACAACGACCTTCATGTCAGTTTCTGGGCAGCGTCTGACGGGATACATTGCCAAAGTCACGATGTCGATACGCTCCCCTGACAACTCACGGTCCGGCTGGGATTGGGAAGAAGAACTGATCCTCGCGGATATCCGCTCGTCGTTGTTTGGTGTGCTAGGACACGGGGCGTTTCTGGAGTATTTCAAGTTCGAATTGGACGCGGAAGAAGAGAGTTTTTTCCTGGAGGACAATTCGAGATTTCCAGGTGAAGTGCTGACTTACTTGTAATCAAAACATGAACTCGCAGCCCCATTCGGGGACGCGAGAGATCAAGAAGTCGTTCAACCGCAGACCGTTCTCGGCGAGTTTGGCTTCGAGTTCCTCTTCGGTGGTTCCGTAGGCGATCGCCACTCTTTCGGCATCCAGGGCCACGAACTCTCCCCCATGTTCTCGCATCTCCTGAATCACCAGAGACTTGTCCGGCTGTTTCCGCAGCAATGCATTGTCCATCGGAATTCCTCTTTGTGCCTGCCGAGTCACTCATTGGTTAAATCACAGAACCGCAATCCCACTTGGGGATTCGAGAGACCAGCACATCCCACAGTTGCAGACCTTGTTCGGCCAGCTGAGGGACGAGATCGTCTTCGGAGACTCCGTATGCCAGCGCTCGGCCATCCGAGTCTCGGGCCACGAACTCCCCGCCGTGCCCCTTCATTTCGATCAGGAGGGCTTCGATTTCATCCGTGTGCTGTTCCAGAATCTCTGACACGGTTCACCAGCGTTCCACTGAGGTTTCTTCGACCCGTTGATTGGATCGGCTTGTCTTTGATTGTATCGGTTCAGCGGATCGCCAAGCAACGCCTCAATCGCATCGATCGGATCGATTTCCCACTCGGCCACTGGCTCTCACGACTGAGACCACCGTCATCTCTGGAGAGGCGTCAGTCTGGCATTCTGCTATTCTTCGCTTGCGCTCAACGGTGAACAATCAAGGAACGACCAAGGTGAGTGTGATGGAGTCTTTCAGTCTCTCGGCGCACGGGATTACCGTGCAGAACGTCCTGCGAAACCCCGCCCCGTCGGTGCTCTACGAAGAGGCGATTCGCCACGAGCCGGGGACGACGATCGCTGACAGCGGGGCGCTGATCGCCTATTCGGGAGAGAAGACCGGGCGCTCGCCGAAGGACAAGCGGGTCGTGCGGCATCCCGCGACCGAGGACGATGTCTGGTGGGGGCCGGTCAACTTCCCGCTCGATGAGACCACGTTCAACATCAATCGCGAGCGGGCCAAGGATTACCTTAACACCCAATCGCGGCTGTACGTGATCGATGCCTATGCCGGGTGGGATCCGAAGTACCGTCTCAAGGTCCGCGTGATCTGCTCGCGTCCGTATCACGCCCTGTTCATGCACAACATGCTCATCCGCCCGACGGATGAGGAGTTGGTCACCTTCGGCGAGCCGGACTTTGTGATCTACAACGCCGGACGATTCCCGGCCAATCGCTACACGACCGGCATGACCTCTTCGACCAGCGTCGACCTCTCCTTCGAGCAGCGCGAACTCGTGATCCTCGGCACCGAGTATGCGGGCGAAATGAAGAAGGGGGTGTTCACGATCATCAACTATCTGATGCCCAAACGCGGGGTGCTGTCGATGCACTGCTCCGCGACCTGCAATCCGACGACCGGCGACAGCTCGGTGCTGTTCGGGCTCTCCGGCACCGGCAAGACCACGCTCTCCGCTGACCCGCGCCGCCAACTGATCGGCGACGATGAACACTGCTGGAGCGACGACGGCATCTTCAACGTCGAGGGGGGCTGCTATGCCAAGGCGAGCTACCTCTCTCGGGAGCGCGAGCCGGAAATCTTCCAAGCCCTCCGCTTCGGCGCGGTGCTGGAGAACGTCGTCTACGACGCGGCCCACCATCACGTCGACTTCAACAGCTCCCGCATCTCGCAGAACACGCGTGGAGCCTACCCGATCGAGTTCATGCCGAACGCCAAGTTGCCGTGCATGGCCGGGCATCCGACGGAGGTCATCTTCCTGACCTGCGATGCGTTTGGCGTGTTGCCGCCGGTGTCGAGGCTCACCCCGGAGCAGGCGAAGTTCCACTTCATCAACGGGTACACGGCGAAGGTGGCCGGAACCGAGCAGGGGGTCAACGAGCCGACCGCCACGTTCTCGCCGTGCTTCGGCGGGCCGTTCCTGGTCTGGCATCCCAACAAGTACGCCGAGTTACTGGCTGCGAAAGTCCAGCACCACAAAGCCCAGGTCTGGCTGGTCAACACCGGCTGGACCGGCGGTCCGCCCGGCGTCGGACAGCGGATGAAGCTCGCCGAAACGCGGGCGATCATCGACGCGATTCACTCCGGCGAGTTGCGGACAGCTCCGACGGAGACCGACCCAATCTTCGGCCTGCACCGCGTGACCCGCTGCCAGGGTGTACCAGACACGGTCCTCAATCCGCGCGAAGCGTGGGCCGACAAAACCGCTTACGACGCAGCTGCGAAACATCTCGCCACAATGTTCCAGCAGAACCACGAGGCCGTCCAATCGGGCCGCGATCTCGGGGCGATGGATGGATAACTCATGCAAAAAGCCCAGGGGTTGCAACCCCTGGGCTTTGTTGGCGTATGTTCACGTCGCCGCCGCAATCGCCTCGTCCCGCGTCTCATAATGCGGCCACAGCTTAAACAGACTCATGTTCTGCAACACGCCCAGCATCTGAGCATTGGCGGCACAGAAGCACGCCTTGTGGCCACGAGTCTTGACCTCCCGCAGCATCGACACCAGTGCTCCAATGAACTCGGAGCCGAAGTAATCCATCTTCTCCAGGTTCACGATCAGATGTTTCGCCCCCGGCTTCATCATGTGGCCGCGAATCGCATTCGACTCGGAATGCAGATCGTTATAGCGAAAGCCATTCCCGTCGCCGCCGGGCGTGATGATGACGATCTCGCCGATCTGTTCGACCGCGAAAATCTTGAGGTGGGTAAGCATTCCGTGCGGACTCCTGAAGGGAACTCCGATTGTAACAGGCCCACGGACCGGGGGAAGAGACGATCGCCGCACTGGCGATGTCACACGGTCTTCTCCATACTGCGGGCCAGACCAGCGACCAGGCGAACGAGCGACCACACGTGAACGGGACCGACATCTCCGACGAAGGCATCGAGTACGAGTTTGGCGTGCCGTTTCCCGGGCGAATTCTGGAGCCGGACCAGTGGGCCAAGACCGCCCTCAAGAAGCTGCCTGCCGGTCTGTGGAACTGGGACGAACTGTTCGGTCGCTCCGGCCCGGTCCTGATCGACATCGGTGTGGGTAACGGGCGATCGGCGCTGACGCATGCCTACCGCCAGCCAGAGTGCAACGTCCTGGCGGTCGACATCCTGCCGGTCGTGATTCGTTATGCCACGCGGCGAGCCAACCAGCGCGGGCTGCATCAGCTGCGGGTCGCGGTGATTGGGGGGCGGGAGTTGTTGGAGCGACACATCCCCGCCGAGTCCGTCGCCGAGATCCACTGCTACCACCCCCAGCCGTACTACCGCTCGGACGAGATTCGGCTGCGGCTGGTGACGCCGGACTTCTTGAGGCTCGTGTGGCAGGCCCTGGCCCCCGGTGGGAAGTTCGTATTGCAGACCGACCACCCGGCCTACTGGGCCTACATGCGCGAGGTCTGCTCGCACTTCTTCGAGTGGACCGACCACCCCGCCCCCTGGCCCGACGCCCCCGAGGGCCGCTCCCGCCGCGAGATGATCGCCCGCAGCAAAGGCCTGACGATCTATCGCGGGATCGGCACTAAGCGAGCCGACCTCGACCCGGTGCAGGCCACCCAACTCGCGGCGAGTCTGCCACTGCCGGTGTTTAATGCGGATCGGCGGTTGATGGAACTTGATTCCATCGAGAGTGGTCGTCGACGCTAGAGAGTACTGAGTCGTTGCAAGTGTGTCGAACACTCATACGCGAGCGATCGCTCGTTCCACACGAGCAATCGACCGCTCGCGGCCCAGCAGTTCCAGGCAATCAAACAGACCCGGCCCGGCGGTCTTGCCGGTCAGGGCCAATCGCAGGGCGTGGACCAGTTGACCCATTTGCAGGCTGCGCGATTCGATCCAGGTGTGGATTGCCGGGTCGAGGGCTGCGGCGGTGAAGTCGGGTGTGGACTTCAGCAACCCGGCCAGGTCGCGCAGCAGCGGTACGGCTTGCACATCGTCACGGAGGCGTTTCTGGAACGCCTTCTCGTCGTAGTGCAGCGCCGTGTCCACCTCGAAGTATTCTTCGTACCCCAGGATGTCCGACAGCAGCTTCAAGCGCGGCCCGAGAGCGGCGATCAACCGCCCCACGAACGCCTTCTGCTCGGGCGACGCAGGCCACGCGATCTGCCCCGCCCGCTCCAGGTATGGCAGGCACAACGCCACCTTGTCCTCCAGCGACCGCTGCCCCATCCAGTATTCCTGGTACGCCAACAGCTTGTCCGGGTCGAGGCCCGCTGGTCCTTTCACCACGCGGTCGAGCGTGAAGTGTTCGGTCACGAAGTCGAGCGACATGTTCTCGGTCTTGTCATCCAGCGACCAGCCCAGTCGTGACAGGGAATTCAGCACCGCCTCTGGCAGGAACCCCATCTGCTCGTAGAACTCGACCATCACCGGGTTCAGGGCCTCCGACACCGCCAGCCCCAGCTTCGGCAACACCGCGTCCCCCATCTCGAACAGCTTCTTGAACTGCGGGTTCGTGCGGTACTTGCCGATGTCGCGCTTACTGAGTTTCTTCGTCGTCGCGGGTGCGGCCACGTACGGGATGTGCGCGAACTCCGGCGGCGTGGCTCCGAGCGCCTTCAAGACCAGCATCTGTACCGCGGTGTTGGTGAGGTGCTCTTCGGACCGGATGACGTGCGTGATGCGGAGGTCGATGTCATCAATCACCGACGCGAAGTTGTACAGGGCCGACCCGTCCCCGCGCTGAATCACCGGGTCGGGCATCAGATTGCAGTCCCACTCCACGTCGCCGCGAATGTGGTCGCGGATCGACACCTTCTCGTCGCGTGGCACCAGCAGCCGCACCACGAACGGTTGGCCCTTGGCTTCGAGGTCGGCTACCTCCGTCGCGGAGAGAGCCAGCGACTGGCGGCTGCTGACGTACTGCCGCTTCTCCTTCTCGGCGGCCTCGCGGTCGGCCTTGGTCTGCTCGGGCGACTCAAAATCCTTGTACGCCTTGCCCTCGGCCAGGAGCTTCGCAGCTGCGGCCCGGTACTTATCCGAGCGCTGGGACTGGAAGTAGGGAGCATACGGCCCGCCGATTTCCGGTCCCTCGTCCCAGTTCAGGCCCAGCCACTTGAATGCCCGCAGGATCGGCTGGAGGGCCTCTTCGCGGTTTCGCTGTTGGTCGGTGTCATCAATCCGCAGGATGAACTGGCCGCCATGCTTGCGGGCCCAGAGCCAACTGAACAGCGCGGTCCGCATGCCGCCGATGTGCATGTAACCGGTCGGGGAGGGGGCGAAGCGAGTGCGAACGGGGGACATGGAGGGCTCGGGGGAGGGGAGCTGTCAGCGGTTAGCCAGAGGAAGAGTTTGAGTTGTCAGTCTTCAGTGGAGAGGCGTTCGGCGCTAACAGACAACCAGAGTCGTCTTTCGCTCCGCGAAAGAACGTCCTTTCGCGGAGCGAAAGGCGACTCTCTCCTCTGGCTGAATGCTGATCGCTGATGGCTGACAGCTCACCCGCACAGTTCCTGCCACAGCTTGCGGTAATACTTCAGCAGCAACTCGCCGTTCACCGGGTCGAGTTTCTCGCCGATCTCGATTAAGGTGACGCGGTCGTATTGAATGCGGCGGAGTTCCGCGAACAGTTCGCGGTAGGGGTAGTTCGAGTACAGGGCGTTGATGTGGCACGACTTGATCCACGGGGCGAGTAATTCGAACGAGGGCTTGATCGAGCCGTCGACGACATCACTGGGATTCGAGTTCCAGCAGACGCCGACGCTCGGGTGGCCGCAGGCTTCCATGATGGACTTCATGCGGTCCGGCTTCGCGGTCTCGGCTCCATGCACCTCGACCCACACTTCACAGCCGAGGTTCGCCGCCGCCTCGCCGCAGGGGATCAGGGCCTGGCCGATCTGGGTCAGTGAGTCGGCTTCGGGGATGTCTTTGCGGAGGCCATTGGGGCGGACCTTGACCCCCTGGGCTCCGAGGTCGTGGGCGAGTTCGAGGAACCGCTTGCAGGTCTCGATGTGCTCGGCGACGACCTTGGGATCGGAGCTGTGAAACTCGCAGACGGAGCCGAGGCCCCAAATCGTCACGCCCGCATCGGCACAGCGTTTCTTGACTTCCTGCCGCTGCTCCTGGGTGAGCGACGGCTCGACGCCGTGCTTGTGGGTGGTGCGGAACTCGACATGCGTGAGGCCGGTCTTGGGCAGTATCTTGAGGATCGTGTCGAGATCCCACTCGGCGGCGATGTTGTAGGTCACGGTCCCCAGCGAGAACGGGATCGCAGACGGCTTTGCCAGGGCGGGGCTGGGTTGTTGAGCCTCGCTGCGAGCGGACAGTGCCAGTACGCCGGCGGACGCGGCGGTCAGAAATGTGCGACGGTTGGCGGACATGAAACTTCTCCCAGTGAGAAAGCCCAGGGGTGGCAATCCCTGGGTATCGACATCTCTGCTGCGCCCCGAAGGGGCAGCCACAAATCAGCCTGGGGCACAGCGCAGCGCCGCCCCAGGATACGGCGTGACGAAGATCAGCGTAGCCCTGAAAGGGCGAAACATCTCTTCCGAGGGTTTGTTTCGCCCTTTCAGGGCTTTGAACACGGTGGTGATCGATCACCCAGGGCGGCGCTGCATGGCTGACGCCATTTCGCTCTGCCCTGGGCTGATTTGTGGCTGCCCCTTCGGGGCGTCGGAGGTTTCCGTTGTTGAGAGGTCACAGAAAGTTGACCGTGGGATAGGCTTCCAAGCCTGTTTGTTGAAGGAAGATGACAGGCTGGAAGCCTATCCCACGGTGATTTGAATCAGTCGCCCATGAATGCGGGAACATTTCCCGAACTCCCGACTGACGGGTTCGTCAGCAAGGTTGTCGTCTCCATCACCTTGGCCTTCATCTGGGCTGCGTCCCAGATCCGCTGCGGGGCAATGAACACCGCCAAGGTCGCCACCGTGCAGATCACCGCCGCCAATGCCGCCGGTGCGGGCATGTGCGTCGTCGTTGGCCCCGTCCCCGGCTTCAGGTACACCGCAGCGACCATCCGCAGGTAGTAGTACGCCGACACCGCCGCGTTGAACACCATGATGTAAGCCAGATACCGCCCCAGCATGGTCCCCTCGGACCACGCGGCCAGGAACAGGTTCAGCTTCCCGAGGAAACCTCCCGAAGGCGGCAGCCCCGCCAAGCTGAACAGCATCACCGCCAGCATCAGAGCGGCTGCGGGATGGTGGCGGCTCATGCCTCCCAGATCGTTGAGGGTCCGCACCGGGCGGTCGGCGGAACTCACCGCACACAGCACCGCAAAGACTCCCAGCGTCATGATGCCGTAGCTCACCAGATAGAAGAGCAGGGCAGCGATCCCGGTCGCCATCGTGCCGCGATCCCCAATCGTCAGACCGACCAGCATGTACCCGGCATGGGCCACGCTGGAGTAGGCCATCAGGCGGTGGATGTTCGTCTGCCGCAGCGCCATCAAGTTTCCGACCAGCATCGTCATCACCGCCAGCATCGACAACAGCGGCTTGACCAGATGGCCGAGCAGATCGAGATGGCCCACAAAGTTGACATCCGACACCGACAGACTCAACACGCGAATCAGGGCTGCGAAGCCGACGACCTTGGGGAGCGACGACAACAACCCGGCGGCAAAGGCGGGCGACCCCTGGAACACGTCCGGGGCATAGAAGTGGAAGGGGACGGCGGTGATGCGGAAGCTGAGACCGGCGACGATGAGCGCGACAGCCACGGGAAGCAGTTGCGACAACTCGCCCGACTTCCCTCCCGCGACGGTGGCGGCGATGCCGGAGAAGTGCGTGGTTCCGGTGGCTCCGTAGAGCAGTGCGAAGCCGTACAGCACGAGGGCCGATGAGAAGATGCTGAGCAGGAAATACTTGATGGTCGCTTCCTGGGACTCGCGCTCGCGACGGGGCAGGGCCAGCAGCACATAGGTCGGAATGCTCACCAGTTCCAGTCCCAAGAACAGCACGACGAGATCATTGGCCGCTACGGTGAAGTTCACTCCGGCCAGAATCGCCAGCAGCAGCGCCTGACACTCGGCAGCTTTCGAATCGTCGACCTGACTCCAGAGCAAGAGGGCGATGATGGCCCCAAACCCGAGCGTGGTCCCGCGAATGAAGTACACCAACCCGTCCAGGCGGAACGGCCCGTCATTGACCGGCACCTGCACCGACTGCACCCAGAACCATGCCGCCACGGCGATGGCGAACAGCGACAGTACCCCCCAGCGGTGGCGAATGCCGGGCACCGTGGCTCCGGTCTCACTGACCAGGAACGGCGCGGCCAGGAACATCAGGCACACCGTGGCGATCAGCACCACCTCGGGCAGCACCAGGTTCACCGCAGAGTTAATCGACTCGAATCCCACAACGCACCCCGTGCTTCACTCAACTTCGAACTGAACTTGTCGCCCGCGATTCTGAGTCGGGAGAGTCGCCTTTCGCTCCGCGAAAGGACGTTCATTCGCGGAGCGAAAGACGACACTCCCTGACGCTCTGGTCTCTACCGGTGGACTGCCGACAGCGTCTCCGGAGTTCCCCCGCTGGGCCGGACATGGGAGCTGCCGTACCCGCTGACGATCCCCTGGATGTCGGGTTTCATCAGGTCGATGAACGGCTGCGGGGCCACTCCGATCCAGACGCACATCACGGCCAGCGGCAGGAACGCACACGCCTCGCGCGGGCTCATGTCCTTGACCGGCTCATGCACATCGTGCGGTTCCCGCAGTGGTCCGAAGAACCCCTGCTGCACCATCGTCAGCATGTACCAGGCCCCCAGCACCACGCCCGAGGTGCCGATGACCGCGTAGAACGGGCCGACGACGGGCACCTGGAACATCCCGGCCAGCGACAAGAATTCGCCGACGAACCCGTTCAGGCCCGGCAGGCCGATGCTCGCCATCGACGTGAACACCATCGCCACGGCGATCAGCGGAATGCGGTTGGCGAGGCCACCCAAGTCATCCAACTGCCGCGTGTGGTAACGGTCGTAGACCATGCCGACGAGGAGGAACAGCGCCCCCGTCGAGAGGCCGTGGTTGATCATCTGCAGGACGCTACCCGTGACCCCCTCCGCATTCAGAGCGAACAGCCCCAGCATGCAGAACCCCAGGTGAGCCACTGAGCTATAGGCCACGAGTTTCTTGATGTCCCGCTGCGAGAGGGCACACAGCGAGCCGTACACGATGCCGATCACACTCAGCGTCGCGATCAGCGGCAGCCCGACCTGCTCGCACGCCTGGCGATAGATCGGCAGGCAGATGCGGAGGAACCCGTAGCTGCCGAGCTTCAGCAACACGCCCGCCAGCATGACCGAGCCGGCGGTGGGGGCCTCGACGTGTGCGAGGGGCAACCAGGTATGGAACGGGAACAGCGGCACCTTGACCATGAACCCTGCCGAGAGGGTCAGGAACAGGATCACCTGGGTCTGGATCGGAATCGGATGGGCCGTGAAGTGTGCAGCGAGTGCGGGGATCGAGAACGGCGTCGTGACTCCGCCCTTCACCGCGGTCAACACGAGGGCCACCAGACCGACCAGAGTAATCAGGCTGCCCACCAGCGTGTACAGGAAGAACTTGATCGACGCATGGTTCCGCTGCGACCCGCCCCACAGACCGATCATGAAGAACATGGGGATCAGCGTGAACTCGAAGAAGACGTAGAACAGCAGCAGGTCGAACGCCAGGAACACGCCGATCAGACACGCCTCCAACACGAGCAGGCAGATGTAGAACTCCGCCGCCCGCTCCTTGATCGTCTCCCAGGAGATGAGGACCGCACTGATCGTCAGCAGCGCGGTGAGCGCGATCAGGCTCAGGCTGATCCCGTCCGCCCCGAGGTAGAACTCCAGCTTCACGGGAGCGGGCGTATCCACTCCGTACAGCGGAAATTGCGGCGTGTAAGTCAGCCAGGTGTGCCGCCACTCGACGCGCGGCTGGGAGGGCGGACTGGCCTGCATCGGCAGGAGTTCCTGGTACTTGGCCACGGCCGTCACCGCGACGCACAGCGTGACCACGGAACCGATCAGCGCCATCCAGCGGGCCGTGTTCTGTCCCGCCGAATCGCGGAACAGCATCAGCAGCACCGCAGTGGCCAGCGGCAGGATCATCAAGGCGATGAGGAAACCGATCATCGGGGACGACAGTTCAAAAAGGGATCAGAGACGGAACGTGGGATAGGCTTCCAGCCTGTCATGACAGACCGGGAAGCCCAGTGGCTCACTCTCCCGCGAACAGTTGCATCACGCACAGGATGCAACCGAGTACGGCAATCAACATGGTGGCGGCGTAGGCGGGGGTTAACCCGCCGTGCAGTCGGCGCGGGGCCTGACTCAAGAAGTTCGGCAAGGCTCCGAACGAGTCCACGACTCCGTCCAGAATGTACTTGTCGAACAGGGCACAGATCGTGGCCAACAGACGCAACGGTGCCACCAGGATCGCCGTAAACAGTTCATCGAAGAAGAGCTTGCCCTGGGAGAGGGCGAACAGCGGACGCAACCCGGTGGCCAGCTTGGCGGGGATCTCGGGGGACAGCACGTACCACTTGTAGGCGATGCCGATGCCGGACAGGGCGATGACCGCGCTGAGCAGCATCAGTCCGAAGTGCATGTGATGCTCGGCGGCATGCGGCAGTCCCGGGGTGGCTTCGAAGTAGACCCCGAACAGGTGCAGCGGACCGACGAATCCGATCCCGACCGCACACACGGCGAGGATGCGCAGTGGCCAAGCCATCGCGGGCGGAGCATCGTGCGGGCGAGTTTCAGTATGGGCATGGTCGTGCGAGTCGTGAACTACAGCATGCCCGCGGTCGTCGTCGTGGGCTCCATGCCCGTGCGGTTGGAGCGCCTCTTCCGGGAACTTCTCCGGCCCCCAGAAGGTCATGAAGTACGCCCGGAAGGTGTAGAACGCGGTGAGCAGCGCCGTCAGCACGGCGACCGCGAAGATTACGGTGAAGAACGTCTTGTGCTGGCTGTGCATGCCGTTCGCCAACGCGGCCAGGATGTCGTCCTTGCTCCAGAAACCGGCCATCAGCGGAAAGCCCGCCAGAGCCAGGGCCCCGCAGAGGAACGTCCAGTGCGTGACCGGCAGCGCGTGCCTCAGCCCGCTGAACCGCCGCATGTCAATCACGTCCCCCATCGAGTGCATCACGCTCCCCGAGGCGAGGAACAACAACGCCTTGAAGTACGCATGCGTGAACAGGTGGAACATCGCGGCCATCACCGCGAACGTGGCAACCTTCTCTCCGGCAGCGGCGGCTCCCAGAGCCATGAACATGAACCCCAGCTGGCTGACCGTCGAATAGGCCATGACCCGCTTGAGGTCGTACTGCGTCAGCGCGATGAGAGCCGAGATGAGGGCTGTGGTCGCCCCAATGGCCGAGACGAAGAGCTGCACATTGGGTGCATACATGAACAGCGGCGTGCATCGGGCCACCAAGTAGACGCCCGCCGTGACCATCGTCGCCGCATGGATCAGGGCGCTGACCGGGGTCGGGCCTTCCATCGCATCCGGCAACCAGACATGCAGCGGGAATTGGGCCGACTTGCCCATCGCTCCGATGAACAACAGCAGGCAGATCAGCGGGAGCGTCCCCGGATGGGCGGCGTGGATCGCTTTCAACTGGGCGGCATCAAAGAGGACCGTCTGGAAGTCGACCGAACCGAACGTCTTCCAGATCAGGAACACGGCGGTGATCAACCCGAAGTCCCCGATGCGGTTGATGACGAATGCCTTCTTGGCAGCTGCGGCAGCACTGGGCTTCTGGAACCAGAACCCAATGAGGAGGTAGCTGCACAGGCCGACTGCCTCCCAGAACATAAACAGTTGGACGAAGTTCCCGGAGAGAACCAGCATGCACATCGAGAAGACGAACAGCGACACCGCCGCGAAGAACCGGGCATATCCCGGATCGCCGTGCATGTATCCGCTGGCAAAGATCGCGACCAGCAAGCTGACTCCGGTGACCATGGCCAGCATAATGGCGGAGATCGCATCGGCCCGCAGGTCGATGCGGACCTGAAACATGCCGATGTCGAGCCACTCATAGCCGGTGGCCACGGCCCCCTTCTGAGGGGAGATGACGTGCTCTTCGTGAGGCACATAATCTGCTCTCGCGCCGGCAGGATAGGAATCGCGAGTCGCCTGCCCCCGGGGGGTCAGCTTCGCCTCAAACGTGGTCGGTACGATCGAGATCAACAAAGCCAGCGAGCATGCAAACGCCACCGCCAGTGCGGCCACGCACGGCACATGGCTCCGCTCGCCCAGGAACAGCTTGCCGAACAGCGCGATGAATCCGGCTGCAATCAGTGGGGCACCGGGGATCAGCCACAGAATCAGTTGAGCGTAATCAGACATGGGTGGTGGTCTCCTCGCGGCTGGTGCGGGTCGGTTGCAGAGGAGTCTTGGGGTCCAGGGGCAGGCCAGCCGGAGTCAGGATCGGCTGCACCGGTCGAGTATCAATGTCCGCCGGTCCGGAGGTACTGTCGAGGCCGACCGGCGAAGGCATGTCGTCTTCGCGGAGGGCACTCCACAGGTCCATGTCGAGCGACTTGGTGCGGTGGTACAGCGAGAGGATCAGGGCCAGAGCCAGACCCGCCTCGCACGCGGCCACCGTGAGGACAAAGATCGTGAAGATCTGCCCCTCGTTGTTGTGATGGATCTGGCCAAATGTGACCATCGCTAAGCTGACGCCGTGCAGCATCATCTCGGCCGAGAGGATCATCAGGATCAGGTTGCGACGAGTCAGAAACCCGATCGCTCCCAGAGCGAAGAGGGCGGCTGACACCAGCAGTGTGGGATGGATGGATCCGTTCATAGCGTCCCCTGCGCCCGACGTGGGGCTAAAGCGATGGCTCCGATGCTGGCGATCAAGAGCAGTGTCCCGGCGATTTCCACCGAAAACAGGAAGTCACTGAACAGTGCCCGACCGAGGCCCCGCAGCTCGCCGATCTGCTCCGTGACCAGTGGTTTGCTGGAGGCGTGAGGACCGGAGGGGGGGGGCGGAGGGGGAACATCATCGTCGTCATCGACGCTGGCGGGTTCTGGTCGGCTGTCGGCGTGGACGAGAGTGACGGTGACTTCAGCAGCGGTGATGGCGTCGGTGGCCGTACTACGGTCGTGCTTCAGCTTCGCCTGCTGCACGCCCCACGCTTGGAACGTGATGAGCAGCATCCCCAGCAATGTGAACGCAATCACCGAGGCCACAAACGGTTGCCGCGAAGACTGGTCATAGGTCGATGCCCCCGACTGCTGGGCCAGCATCATCACGAACAGGAACGTCACAATGATCGCCCCCGCATACACGATGATCGACGCAGCGGCGAGAAACGGGGCCGACTGCAACAGGAACAGCCCGCACACGCAGAGTGTCACTAGGGCGAACCAGAGCGCCCCGTAGACCGGATTCTTGCTGGTGATCATCAGCACGGCAGAGATCAGACAGAACGTCGAGATGACGACGTACATCGCCCCGGAGATGTCCTTGTCCCCGGCGACCAATTGGAAGCCGAGAGCGAGTGCCCCGAGAGCGGCCAGCCCGCCCAAGGGCCGGATGGCCCGCTTCCCCGGCATCAGTAGCCACACCCCGCACGCGCCCAGCACGAGCGGCAGGAGGAGGGGCCAGTGGTGTTGAATCCATTGCATGAGGAGTTCTCAGTCGTCAGTTTTCAGTTGTCTGAAGAGTCAGCCCAAGCCCAGGGGTTGCAACCCCTGGGCTTTCCGCTACTTCTTCTCAATCTTCTGGTTGACATCATCCCAGGACGTTTTCATCTCAGCAGTCCCCTGGATCACGCCCGAGCTGACACTGCGGGCCGAGCGGTCGTCGGTCTTGACGGTGGTCGCGGGGGAGAGAGACGGCAAGCCCTCGAAGTCCGACGCTGGCCCCAGCCGACCGCGATGTGTGCGAACCGGGTCGTGGCCGGAGTCCTTGGTCTGGTCGAACACGCCGAGGAGTTTCTCTTTGTCGAAGATCATCTCTTCGCGTGAAAATCCAGTGAGATCGTACAGGTGCGTCATCTCGATCGCGTCGACCGGGCATGCCTCTTCGCACATGCCGCAGTAGATGCAGCGGAGTTCGTCGATCACGAACGACGAGGGGTACTTGTCGCGATCTTCCCAGGGAGCCTGCGCTCCCTCGATCGTGATGCAGTTCGCCGGGCAGGCTGTGGCGCACATCATGCAAGCGACGCACTTGACCCGCCCCTGGTCATCGCGGTTGAGGCGATGCACCCCGCGGTAATGCAGCGGCAGCGTCGGCTTCTCTTCCGGGAACTGCTCAGTGGTCGGCTGGTAATGTGTGACGTGCCGGAGCGTCGTCTTCAGGCCAGTGATGATCGCGGGCAGGAACGTGGCCTCCCAGAAGCCGATCTCCGGCTCTTCGACCCACGTGATGTCTTTGTTGTCGATGGGCATGTGATCCCTGTCGGATCGAAAGTGGTGAGCTGTGGTGTGAGTGTTGTCGACTGGCTTGTGTTACTCGATGTTCCGAGCGAGTTCTTCGATGTTGGGTTGGAGTCGATCCAGTTGCGACTGGTTGACTTTCACCCCCTTCTTGCTGGGCAAATCGTACTCCCCCGCAGTGAGAGCATACAGCGGGATGCCCAGCGAGCTGGAGACAACCGACGCGGTGTTGGCGTCGCGGACCTCGTACTGGAACATCGACTTGAACTCGCTCGTGGAGCGTGGCGAGGCTCCGCCGTGGATGCAGAAGTGATTCGGATGCTCGTTCCAGACCGCGTGAATTTCCTGGCCGATCGTGCTGACGACCGACCGGAAGGCATTTGCCGAACTCCCCTTGCCCTGCGTCAGTCGGTTTCCGATGTAGCAGTAGATCCCCGGCAGCCGCATATTGAATTCTTCCGACCGCAGATGGAAATCGGACTTTTGCTCGCCGGCCAGTCGGGAGATCCCGTAGACCAGAGACAGCACCGATCGGACAGCCCGTTTCGATGAGCCATCCGCCGAGAACGGGATGACGAGTCTGTCGGCTGCGGATAATGCCAGTTCAGTGTAGATCCCAAAGCTTGGGTTGCAGTCGATGAACACCGCTGAAGAGGAACCATTCCACGCGGTCTTGATGTCCTCGATCAGGTCGCGAATCCAGCCATGCACCAGAGCCCAGGCATTGTCCGGTCCGGGTCGCAATGCGTTCGAGACGCGAGAGGCCAGAACCTCCAGCGACTCGTCACCGACCACGAGATACAAGTTCGCCGGAATCTGGGGATTGAGGGTACTCACTGGAGTGACGTAGCTCGATCCGCAGCGCGGGTTATTGTAGGGACTCACGGTTCGTTCGCGGATGTAGCCCGCGACAGTCCGGCGTGGAGTCTTCGAGGAAAGATCATCCAGGGCTTGCTCCCCCTTCACGATTCCGCCTAACAGCATCCCGGAGGAGTTGGCCTGCGGGCAAAGATCAACGACGAGCACTTTCTTGTCGGGGTGCAGACGCGCATACTCACACGCCAATTGGAACGTGAGGTAGCTCTTGCCGACGCCCCCCTTGTTGTTCCAGAGGGCATATGTGTACGTCGCCATCGAGATGCCCTTTCTAGTGAGCGTGGGCCACGTGGCCGCTGGTGGAGTCGGACTTGGGCTTCATGCGGCGCGGTCCACTGGCGAGGGAGTCTTGCGCGGCCTTGACCCCGATCGCACCGGCGATCAGGAACAGCAGCACGGAGATGATCGTCAGCCACCACCGCGACCAGCCGAACTGCAACACCGTCATCACGGCCACGACGTTGGCCATTGACAGCGGGATCAGCACCTTCCACGCCAGACCCATCAACTGGTCGAACCGGAACCGGGGGATCGTCCAGCGGATCAGCATGATCACGATGATCACCGCGAACACCTTGCTCATCAGCACGCCCAGCTTGAGCAGCATCGGCAGCAACCCGACCGAACCCGGCTCGGCGATTCCCGGGAAGTGCCAGCCGCCGAAGAACAGGATCGCGGTCAGGAAGCTGATCGTGATGACGTGCGTGTATTCGGCCAGGAAGTACAGGGCGAACTTCATCGAGCTGTATTCGGTGTGGAACCCGCCGACGAGTTCCTGCTCCGCCTCCGGCAAGTCGAATGGCAGGCGGTTGCACTCCGCGTACACGGCGACGAGGAACAGCAGGAACGCCAGCGGCTGGTACAGGATGAACCAGCCGTGCTTGATCTGGTAGTCCATGATCGCTTCGAGGTTGAGCGACCCGGCGTACAGGACGACGCCGACGATCGACATGCCCAGCGGGATCTCGTAGCTGATGATCTGGGCGCTGGACCGCAGCGACCCGAGCAGCGAGTATTTGCTGTTGGACGACCACCCCCCGAGGATGATGCCGTACACGACCAAGGAGCCGATGGCGAAGCTGAACAGGATGCCAATGTCGAGGCCGGGGGCGATGGCGAACGTCGTGTGTTCGTGGTAGGCGGCCATCTCGGCGTTGTGCGTCGTCACCGCCAAGTCGAGCGGCCTGGCGGCGTCAACGGACACCGGCCCGGGGGGCGGGGTGGACGGCCCGAACGGCACGATGCTGAACGCGAGGAGTGCGGTGGCGACCCCGACGCCGGGGGCGAGGAAGAAGAAGATTTTATCGACGTGCTTCGGCGTCGCGTCTTCCTTAAAGAACATCTTGAGGCCGTCCGCGAGCGGCTGGAGCAGGCCGAACGGGCCGACGCGGTCGGGGCCGACGCGGTCCTGCATGTACGCGGAAATCTTCCGTTCCGCCAGCGTCAGGTAGCCGACAGAAGTCATGACGGCCCCGAAGGCCACCACGATCATCGCCAGCGCGTAAACGAGGTTGAAGTCCGTCATATCCCACAAGGTTTATGGGGGGGGAGGGTCAGGTGCAAGCCGGTCACGCCAGCTTGACGCCCAATTCCGGCACGCCGTCGGCGAGCTTCCCGAAAAACGGGACTTCCTTCGCCAGTTCCTTCCGCACGGCCGCGAGATTGAACAGCCCGCGCCGCAGGGCGAGGTCGGAGAAGAGTTGCCCCTCCTGCCGGGTCTCCTGCGGCGGCTTGGCGGCCTTGTGCAGCGTCTGGGCGAGGGTGGCGTGGTTAACGTAAGTCCCTTGCTTCTCCACGAAGGCGGCGGCCGGGAAGACGTACTTGGCGAGGTCGGTGGCCGGGCCGGCGAAGAAGTCGGACACGGCCAACAGCAAACCGTCGGCCTTCACGTCCGCGAGGGCGGCAAACGCCCCCTTGTCCGGATAGCCGCCGGCGATGAAGACGGCCTTGGCCTCGCCACGCTTGATCGCGTCAACGACTTTGGGGAACGGGATCACTTCGCCGTGCAGCACCCGAAGCACTTCCTCGACGCCGCGGCGGTTCGGGCACTTCTCGGCCCGGATGGTGAACTTTACCGGCTGGACCGGCTTGCCGCGGCGGTCCTTCGGGTAGGTGTCGTCCTCGCCGACGAACGGCACCGGACCGAGGGCGAGTTTTACCGGCTTGGACGACTCCTTGAGCCACTTGGCGGCGAGGTACGCCTCTTCCACGGTCAGGAACGGCGAGAGGACGACCCACACCGCGGCGGCGTTCTTCCTGGCCGCCTCCTTGAACTCGTCGTTGACGGCCTTCACGGCGTCCGTGTACGCCAACGGCGTCAACTTGCCGTCTTTGCGGACGTGCGGGCGGTTGAAGCGGTCGGCCGAATCGACGTAGTGGTAGCCGTACCGCCCCTCGTCGCACATGAACGAGCCTTGGGCCTGCGGGTTGGCCCGCGCCCGCAAGCGGAAGAGGACATCCTTGTTCACGTCCGCGTGGACGGAACAGCCCGTGGAACAGTTGGGGCACACACTGTCTTCGGTCTTCAAGTACCAGACGCGCTGCTTGTACAGGAAGTCCTTGGAACCGAGCGCGCCGACCGGGCACAGGTCCACGACGTTGCCGGCCAGCTTGTTTTCGAGCGGGACGCCGGGGAACACGTCGATTTCCTCGTGGTGCCCGCGGCCGACGACCTGCAACTCGGCCTCGCCGGATACTTCACGGGTGAACCGCACGCACCGCGTACACATGATGCAGCGGTCGGTGAAGAGCGTGATCTTCGAGCTGATGTCCGGCTTGTTCGGCGGCGTGTTCTTCTCGTCGATCATCCGCGACTGCGACCGGCCGTACTGGAAGCTGTAGTCTTGCAGCTTGCACTCGCCGGCCTTGTCGCACACCGGACAGTCGAGCGGGTGGTTGATGAGCAAGCCTTCGAGCGTGTCGGCCTGGGCCTTCTTGGCCCGGTCGCCCGGCGTGTAATTGTCCGGGTAGCCGAGGACCGGGAGCGATGCGTCCCGCTTGGCGTAGTCCCCGGTGACGATCACCGTGCCGTCTTTCACCGGCGTCTGGCAGCCGGGGAAGACCTTCGGCGTGATGGCCACCTTGCCGTCTTTGAGGTCGCCCATTTCCACGAGGCACATGCGGCAGGAGGCGACCACCGTGAGGTCCGGGTGGTAACAGTAGTGCGGGATGTGGACCCCCGCCCGCTCCGCCGCCTGCACGCAATTCAGCCGGTCGGCGCCGATATCCACCGGCTTGTCGTTCACGTAAACCGTGGCCATGAGTTCTTCCGAAGGCCGGCGGGCGACCCGCCGCGGGGGCAATCACTTGGGGAGGGCTTGGAACTGGGCGGCCGTCATCTTTTCGACCCCCTGTTGGGTGACGACGAAGCCCCCAGTCGTCGGGACTGCTTTCGTGTACGCCCACACGCCTTCTGGCGTCGGATTCGGCGCCAACACGACCAAGCCGTCTTTGATGAGATTGTAGAGTTTCTGGTCTTCTTTGTAGACCTCGGCGAAGGTCGTCGTGGCGCTCGGGACTTGCCCCGTCGCGGTGTACGCGGA
>JAYWFM010000087.1:0-5737 GCA_043778825.1 Planctomycetota bacterium
GGACGCAGAGACAGGCATTCTGACTGAACTCTGCGTCCTCAGCGCCCTCTGCGTTTCCATTCCGCCTGTCCCTGGCGTTCGAATGTTCATCTCCGGATGCCGCGAGCAAATGTGGGGGGGGGGGCTGTTTTTGGGGCTGCCTACTTTTCTGATGCACACCCCCCACGTGCCGAAACCTTCCTGGAGAGTGCGAGAAGTCCGAGCGCGCGGTATCCTTGGGGAGCGAGATCGGTCGAGGGTGATCGGTCGATCGAGTTCTGGGCATGGCCAGCGTCTGGCGAGAAAAGCGTTTGTCCCATGGAGCCGCTGGTCTTCGAGCCGTTTTTGCGACCCCAGGTGTGGGGGGGACAGCGGCTGGCCCATTTCGGGAAAGACCTGCCCGGCGGTGCGACCCTCATCGGGGAATCGTGGGAGTTGAGCGGGCACCCGCTGCATGTCAGTCATGTAGCCAGCGGACCGTGTGCGGGACGCACTCTGTCGGAACTCTGGGCCAGGCAACGCGAGGCGATCGTGGGCCCTCGTTATCACGGGCCGGACCGGTTCCCGCTGCTGATTAAACTGCTCAATTGCGAGGAGCCGCTGTCGGTGCAGGTCCATCCGGGGGACGCCGATTCGAAGCGACTGGGGCTGGCCGATCCGGGCAAGTGCGAGGCGTGGGTCGTGCTGGAAACGTCGGAGAATTCGCGTCTGGATGCGGGACTCCAGGAGGGAGTCGACCGGGCCGAATTGGAACACCGGTTACGAGAGGGTTCAGTGGATGAGTGCCTGAACCATCTGACCCCGGAAGTGGGCGATTGCTTGTATCTCCCCTCGGGAACGGTCCACAGCGCGCGCGGCGGCGTGGTGCTGGTGGAGGTCCAGCCCGCCAGCGACTCGACGTTCCGCCTGTTTGACTGGAATCGCCTGGACACCAGTGGGCATGCTCGCCCCCTCCATCGGGAGAAGGGGTTGAGTGTGGTCGACTGGTCGCTCGGTCCGCTGGGGTTTGTGGTCTCGGCCACGACGCTCCCGCTGGCCACGGGAGCGACGATCACACAGCTGTTGTCGACATCCAAGTTCGAGCTCAACCGATATGACATCAAGCGGGCGTACTCACCGAAGAATCTGGTGGGGCGGATGGTGTCCTGGGTCGTGATCGATGGGGAGGTCACGTTGCAATCGGCCGCCTCCACACAGACATTGAAGCTGAGCCGGGGCCACACGGTGCTGGTGCCCGCCAGTGCGGGGGCGGTGGAGTGGACTCCAACAGGCAAGAGTGCCAGCCTGCTCGCGGTAACGCTGGGGCGGGAGTTTGAGGCCGAGGCGTAGTGTCACTGGTGGAGTCGTAGAATTCCTGAGAATTCTGGACACCCCACGGATCGTCTTCTTCATCCGCGGTCCGGCCTTGCCATCCGTGGTCAGTAAGCCGCTGACCGCGGATGAAGAGCGACTCGCGGGTCTGTACAGTCGCGAGCGAGGTACGACGGGGCACAGCCACGCACTGTTTCAGACTGTGCAGGTTATCAGTTGTCAGTTGTCAGTTCTCAGTTCTCAGTCAGAAGCCCAAGCCCCCGGTTGAACAAGTGCGTGGCCGTGCGATTCCCCCACATCAGTTGCGGCTCATTGAACGGACTCCCATAATCCAGGATTGGAGTGACTTCACCGGCCCTTTGATGATCGGAATCTCGATGCGGATCAGCCCTCTGTTGGCAGTTGCGGTTCTGGGTGGAGCGCTGTGCGGCGTGGCTCATGCGGGCGACAACTGGCCTGCCTTCCGAGGCCCCACCGCCGACGGCAAGTCCGATTCCACCGGCCTCCCGACGACCTGGAGCGAGACCGAGAACATCGCCTGGAAGACGCCGCTCCCCGGTCGGGCGTGGTCGTCACCGGTGATCTGGGGGAACCAGATCTGGCTGACCAATGCCACCGAGGACGGCAAGGCCCTCTCGGCTCTCTGTCTCGATCGTGACACCGGCAAGATCCTCCACGACTTTCTCGTCTTCAACGTCGAGAAGTCGCAGGTCATGCACAAGTTCAACAGCTACGCCTCGCCGACGCCGGTCATCGAGGAGGGGCGGGTCTACCTCAGTTGGGGGAGCTACGGCATCGCCTGTGTCGATACGGCGACGGCGAAGGTGCTGTGGGAGCGGCGCGACCTGATTTGCGAGCATTATCGCGGGCCGGGTTCGTCGCCGATCCTGCATGGCGATCTGCTGATCCAGCATTACGACGGGTTCGATTTTCAGTACGTGGTGGCCCTTAACAAACACACCGGCAAGAACGTCTGGAAGACCGACCGGCCCACCGACTTCGGCACCACCGACGGCGATGTGAAGAAGGCGTTCGCCACGCCCATCGTGATCACTGTCAACGGTCGAGAGCAGCTGATCAGCCCGGCCTCGAAGGGGATTTTTGGTTACGACGTGAAGTCCGGCGAGGAGATCTGGCGGATCACGTTTGAACCGTTTTCGACCGCCGCTCGACCGCTGTACCACGACGGGGTGCTGATCTTCAGCGCGGGGTTCAGCAAGGGCGTGATGATGGCTGTGAAGGCCGACGGGCAGGGGGACGTGACCAAGTCGCACATCGTCTGGAGCGTCGACAAGGCCATGCCGTCGAAGCCATCGCCGCTGCTGGTCGACGGACTGGTCTATGCGGTTCAGGACCAGGGGGTCGCGACCTGCTTGGACGAAAAGACCGGCGAGGTGGTCTGGACTGGCCGACTGGGAGGCAACTACTCCGCCTCGCCGATCTACGCCGACGGGAAGCTCTACTTCTTCAGTGAAGAAGGCAAGACCTCGGTCGTCGCCCCCGGTCGCGAGTTCAAACTGCTGGCCGAGAACAGCCTGCCGGACGGGTTCATGGCGTCACCGGCTGTGTCGGGGAAGGCGCTGTATCTGCGGACGCGGACGGCGCTGTACCGGGTCGAGGCCAAGTAGCCACCTTCGCCAGAAGGTGGGCGAATTGTCTCGACGTTCGCGGGTGCCGACAGACTTCCGAATTCTCAGAAGACTTCGGAAGTCTTCACTGAGGGCAAACGCTGGTCCCGGCAGCCCGCGTTCTGGCGAACGCAGCTACGTCGCAGACAGGTCCCCTTTGATGCGTTCACCCGCACTGTGGAAACTGCCTCTCCGGAACGCTATTCTCCGCCCGGATTCTGAGACATTGGACGGGTTCGTGGATCAACTCCTGAGCAGGTGTGCGTCGCCACATCGGAGTTCGACCGCGTGGCGTTGTGGCCGTATGCCGCACCGGGTTCGCCGCTCCTGCTCTCGCACACACCGTTTGAGGACTCTCTCATGAGCATGGCGATTGCCTTCATCAAGGCCCGGCAGATTCTGGACAGCCGCGGCAACCCCACCGTCGAAGTCGATGTCGAACTCGAAGATGGCACGCTGGGCCGGGCGGCTGTTCCGAGCGGGGCGAGTACCGGGGCGCACGAAGCCTGTGAACTCCGCGATGGCGACAAGAGCAAGTACCTCGGCAAGGGCGTTTTGAAGGCCGTCCACAACGTCAACGAAGAACTGGCCGACCTCCTCGAAGGGTCGGACGCTTTCGACCAGGCGGGCATCGACCGAGCGATGATCGAGTGCGATGGCACGCCGAACAAGTCCCGTCTGGGTGCCAACGCCCTGCTCGGTGTCTCGATGGCCACCGCCCACGCAGCTGCCCAGGTCAGCGGCCAGCCGCTGTTCCGCTATGTCGGCGGCGTCGGGGCGAATCGCCTGCCCGCTCCGATGATGAACATCATCAACGGCGGGGCGCATGCGAATAACGGTATCGACCTGCAAGAGTTCATGATCATGCCGCTGGGGTTTGACACCTTCAGCGATGCCCTCCGCGCTGGTTGCGAAGTGTTCCACTCGCTCAAGAAGGTGCTGCACGACAAGCACCTCTCCACAGCTGTCGGCGACGAAGGGGGCTTTGCTCCCGACATCAAGAACAGCGAAGAGGCGATCCAGATCGTCCTCACCGCGATCGAAAAGGCCGGGTACAAGCCGGGCGAGCAGATCAAGCTGGCCCTCGATTGTGCCTGCACCGAGCTGTTCGATGCGAAGACGAAGACCTACACCGTGGAAGGTCGCAAGCTCGACCAGGGCGGCATGGTCGACCTGCTGGCCGGATGGGCCGCGAAGTACCCGATCTGCTCGATCGAGGACGGCTGTTCCGAAGACGATTGGGAAGGCTGGAAGATGCTGACCGATCGTCTGAAGGGGAAGTGCCAGATCGTCGGCGACGACCTGTTCGTGACGAACACCAAGCGGCTGCAGCGGGGGATCGACGAGGGGATCGCCAATAGCATCCTGGTCAAGGTGAACCAGATCGGCACCCTGACCGAAACCATCGAGTCCGTGAACCTCGCGCTCCGCAACGGCTACACTGCCGTGATGAGCCACCGTTCGGGCGAGACCGAAGACACCACGATCGCCGACCTGGCTGTGGCTTTGGGCACCGGCCAGATCAAGACCGGCTCCGCCAGCCGCTCCGACCGTATCGCCAAGTACAACCAGTTGCTGCGGATCGAAGAGATCCTCGGCACCAGCGCGGTGTACGGCGGGACGATCAAGTAGTGTGAGCGTGTCAGACTTCCGAAGTCTCCGAAGACTTCGGAAGTCTGAACGTCGCTTGATACCTTCAACAGCAATCACTGCCCGCTCTTCCGCAGGGCGTCAATCTGCTTCTGCACTTCCGCAGCCTGGGCCTCGACCGCCTGGATGTCGTTCTCGTGCGGCGGGGTCGTCTTGTTCACGCGGGTGAAGCCGATGTAGTTCAGCCAGCCGCTGCCCCGAGCCGACTGACGCTGGCGAATCAGCTTGTAGAGCGGGTCGGCTTGGGCGGCAGCCAGGTGGGTGTCGAGGTCGCCCTTGGGGAGCGGCATCTTCAGTGCTTTGAAGATCGCATCGGCCATGACGAAGTGGCCCATCTCCGCCGGATGCACGCCGTCGCCCTGGTTGTGCAGCGGGTGTTTCGCCTCGCGTGCGGGTTTCACCATGGCGCTCATCGGGACATGCAGGTCAAGCACCGTGGCCCCGCCGGGTGCGGTCTTGAGTTCCCACTCGGCATAGGCATTGAGGACCGTGTTGTAATCGAACTTCATGGTCGCCACGCCGCCGTGGCAGTCGACATCGTACGCGGGCGGCGTGATCAGGATCACTTCGGCCCCGGCAGCCTGGCACTTCGCAACCAGTTGGGTGACCCCGTCCTGAAACGACTTGAACCGTTCGTCGCTGAGCGGCTTGTAGATCCCATCGTTCATCCCGTAACAGGCGATGACCAGCTGGGGTTTGACATCGGCCAGGGCCCGATCGAGCCGTTCATGAATGCACGGCCTCGGCCCGGGGTGCCCCTCCTCGGTCAGCCCCGAGGTCGTCTCGCTCGCCAGCCCGGCGTTGACGATGTCGAAGTCCAGCGCTGGGTTCTGCTTCTGGAGGTAGTACTCGACGTAGCTGAGGTAGCGTCCGTCTTGAGTGACGCTGTCACCGAGGGTCATGACCCGCTTGCCGGAGAGAGCTGCGGCCCCGGAGAGGGAAACGGGCTGCGGTTCTTCCGCTACGAGTGTGGCCACCGAGGAGAGAATCATCCAGACCAAGAGTACGAGTCGCCTCATCACAATTCAGACCTTTCAGAAGAGTGTTGGCCGTTCGACGAGACCTCTCGTAACCTAGGAGTTTGTCCAAGAATTGCACTGTGACCCTCGTTAGCGGGGTGTAGCGGGGCTTGGCGGGAGGTTGTTGGCGACCTCGGCGCGCTCCGGGGG
>JAYWFM010000088.1:0-13484 GCA_043778825.1 Planctomycetota bacterium
GAAGTCCTCGATCTTCCGATCCCTCTCCCGCACCCGCCGCTGGTGCGTCTCACGACTCCGCCACAAAACCCCCGCGACCACACGGATCGGTGACTTGTATTCCGCCACTCGCATGAATGATGATGACCCCACTGTGGCGCTCCTTCGCTTTGGGTGCGTACTCAAAACTGACACGGGGGAGCGCAACAGATTCCTCCATTCCCCACAAACCCAATCCCCCCAGATTTCGGTCGTTTCACCAGGCTAGGGCCGGGGTGAGGGGGCCAGAGCGAGCGGTGTGGCACCCTCACCCCATCCCTCTCCCCCGCAACGGAGTCTTCCCTGTCCATTCGGCTGATCGCGGGGGAGAGGGGGCAGCAATAGGCAACTCACGAACTTTTCTGATGCCCTCCCATCTGATCCCCTCGTGCTTCTTGCCCCCGCAGGCCCCTCACCCGTAGGATGGGCGGCTGGCGGTCGGTGGCTTCGCGAGCGAGACCGCCCCCGGGCAATGACTGGAGGTTCAGCCGTCGGCGATTGTCGCCTTTTTCTCCGAAAAAGGACGCCCTGTTGCGGAGCAACAGGCGACAAAGTAAGTGCAAGAAACCGCCAGCCCCCCCGGACCGGCCCCCGCGACGAACGGTGATGACACATGGCTCAGAAGCAACCGAAATCCGAGGCTGGTTACGCCAAGGCCCTGAAATTCATTGCTTCATGCCGCCGGTCGGGCAGAACGTTTCTTGATCTCTCTCGCCTCCAACTGAGTGAGCTGCCGCCGGAGATCGGTCAACTCACCGCGCTGACACATCTCCACGTCGACAACAACCGGCTGAGTGAGCTACCGCCGGTGATTGGACAACTCACCGCGCTGAGAGCGCTCCACCTCTCCTGCAACCAGATGCGCAAGCTGCCGCGGGTGATCGGGTTATTATCGCAATTGCAACTGCTGACAATCGAGCGTAACAACTTGGGTGAACTGCCCGAAAGCCTGCGAGAGTTGAAACATCTCCGTGAATTGACGCTGCATGGCAACACTGCGTTGAAACTGCCCAACGAATTATTGGGTCCAAAATTCGCGAAATCGAACTCACAGAATCCACCCGCCGATCCACGCGCGATCCTGGACTATTACTTCTCTAGAAAGCTCGAAGGGGAGGAGCCGATGCGGGAAGTGCGGCTGCTGCTCGTGGGCCGCGGGCGAGTTGGGAAGACTTCGCTGCTGAAGGTGCTGCTGGGTGAGGAACCGGATAAAGACGAACCCGAGACGCCGGG
Source organism: Planctomycetota bacterium (assembly GCA_043778825.1). GTDB lineage: Bacteria > Planctomycetota > Planctomycetia > Planctomycetales > Planctomycetaceae > TH-plancto1. The sequence continues at coordinate 1,252 of JAYWFM010000088.1, forward strand.
GATCACCGTTCTGCCGCTCGATTTGAAATGCCGGAATGGAACCGCCACCGGGCACGTGTGGGACTTCGGGGGTCAGGAGTTCTTGCACGGCACGCATCAGATCTTCCTCGCCGAACGCTGTGTCTACCTTCTCGTACTGGCAGGTGCCGAAGGGAACTGGGAAACCGAGACCGATTACTGGCTGCGGTTCATCCAGAGCTTTGGCGGTGACAGCCCGGTCATCGTGGTCCTGACCAAGTACGATCTGCATCCGTTCTCGGTCGATCGGTTCCGATTGCGAGAACGCTGTCCGCAGATTGTCGGATTTGTAGAGGCGGATGCCTTCACTCGACGCGGCGTTCCGGAGTTGACAACGCTGCTAGAACAGACGGTCAATAGCATGCCGGATGTCTGGCTGGGGGTTCCCAAGAATTGGCATCGGGTCAAGCAACAGCTGACGGAGAAGAGCCAGAGCTTTCTGGAGTACCGCGACTATCAAGCGTTATGTGCGAAAACCGGCGTCGACGACGAAGGGAAACAGGACAGTCTGGCCCAGACGCTGCATCGGCTGGGAATCGCGCTCAATTTCCGCGATCACCACCGGCTGCGACATACTTGCGTCCTCAAACCCGCATGGGTGACGGATGCGATCTACGGGTTGATCCGGTATGTTCAGAAGCAGGACTGCCACGGGGTACTCGATGCGAAAGTCATGAGTCAAGCGCTCAAGCCGTCCGTGTATCCCACCGACAAGCATGACTTCGTGCTCGAACTGATGGAGAAGTTCGAAGTCGCCTTTCTTCTTGACGGGACGCAACACTGGCTGATTCCCGAGCTGCTGCGGGAAGAGCAGCCCGACGCCTTCGCCGAGTTTCGCGGACCCCGAGTGCAGCGGTTGCGGTTCTCGTACCCGGATGCGCTGCCGCCCGGTTTGCTGCCCCGGTTCATCGTGCGGACGCATGAGATGAGTGCTGATCATCCCGATTGGCGCTGGCGGTCAGGAGTGGTCCTGGAATGGCAGGGGGCGCGGGCGTTGGTGCGACTCAATCGCATCGAGCGGCGCACGGAAGTGGCCGTCATCGAAGGGCTGACCGTTGATCAACAGAGCCTGTTCGATTTGATCCGCGCACACTTGACCGTTTTGCATGGCAAGGTCCGAGTCGTTGAAGAAGTGGAACTGGACGGCCACCCGGATACTTGGGTGCAAGTGGTCAAGCTGCGACGGCTCGAAGCCAAGGGGACTCGGGAGACAGAAGAGGTCACGAAAGCAGGCGAACTCGCGACGGTCAACGTCACCGAGGAGTTGGACGCTGTGGAAAGCCCGCAGGCTCGCGCAGCCGAGCGGGAGAATGCCCCGCCCCGGACGCGGCTGTTCGTGAGCTATGCCCACGCTGACGCGAAGAAGATATCGCCCTTGTCGGCACACCTCACGATCTTGGGCCAGCGTGGCTACATTCAGGTGTGGCAGGACACGCAGCTGATCGCGGGTGAGGAGTGGGAGGACCGGATTCTGGAAGAACTAAACCGGGCTGACATTGTCCTGTTGCTCTACTCGACCAATAGCCGCGCTTCGAAGTTCATTCAAGAGACCGAAGCCCCAAAGGCTGTGGAGCGTGCCCGAGGCAAGCAGAAAGCCTGCACATTGATCGTCGTCCCATTGGATCGAAAGGACTGGGACTCGAACGTGCCGCTGGAGCAGGAACTCAAGAAGTTCCAGACAGCCACTTGGAACGCCAAGCCCGTACTCGACTTCGCCCCGCAACGTAAAGGCTGGGTGCAAGTCGAACGCTCGATCCGCGACGCTGTGGAGCTAAGGCGGCAGGGCATGCGGTAAGGGGATGGTCAGATTTGTATGACCCGTGGGATAGGTGGCGCGACTCTGACGCTGGGGGATGGGTGTGGATGGGTGGTCGCTCGCCACGCCCGATGGAAACAACGGGGCGATTGTCGGCAGCGGCAGCGAGCGGCTGGATGTCAGTGCCGTAGGCCCACCATTGATGACGCGTGTCCCCGGAATGGTGGGCCAGCGCCCAAAGCGGCTTGTCCCACCCTACGTCACTCGGAGCAGTGTCTGGGCCACCCTGCCACCACCCAATACTCATAAAGCACCTGCGGCACGAGGACGCATTCGTGACCGTTGGCCTTCAAGACCCCAATCGCCGCCACGGCCTCTGCATGCGTGGCGTGGGCTTGGTCATCGAGTCGCACCAGCAGATTCGTATCGATCAGGACTTTCATTCACCGCATCCGGCGTAGATCGACTCTCGACGATCGTCCGCGTGACCGTTGCGAATCCCATGCTTCTGGATGATCGCCTGCAACCGGGCCATGTATTCCGCAGGACTCTCCGAACTCAACAGCGGGGGCGTCTCTTCGGTCGCTTCCTCGACAATCACTTCGCGGAGATACGTGGCCAAGTCTCGGCCACACAGTGCCGCCTTGCGGCGCAATGCAGCTTCCACTTGATCGGGTACGGCGATGTTGATGTTCATCACGTGACTCTCCCTTCGCTCAGATTTTAGCACAGTCCTCGATCTCAGTCATCCGCTGTTTTCACCCGTCGTTGGGCATCTCGTTCCCAAGCTCCGGCTTGGGAACGACTATCCTCGAAGCTCTGCTTCGCCGAGCCACGCAGGACTTCCGCCCAGCATGTCAGGTCGTAGTTCAGAAGGGAAGTACGAGGACCGTTTGCGATAGAGGGTGTTACGGCACGCGGGCGAAGCGGAGCTTCGGGGATATGCGGTCCCAAGCTGGAGCTTGGGACCGAGGGTTCAACGTCCTCACTCGGATAGCAGAATTCTGACGAATTCTGCTACGGTCAGATCACGCCTTTGCGGAGGAGGCTGAGGAAGCGTTGGTATTGGGCGTCCCAGGCTTTCGTGTCCTGCGGCGGGAAGGTTTTCAGTTCGTCCTTGGAGGAGCGGCGGACGACATCACGGATCTCGGACAGCGAGCCGATGTCTCCGGCCGCGCGGGCTTGAATCAGGACGTTGCCGAGGGCGGTCGCCTCCGTGGGGCCGGCGATGACGGGCTTGCCGCTGGCGCTGGCGGTGAACTGGTTGAGGATCTCGTTCTTGCCGCCACCACCGACGACGTGGATCACCTCGATCGGTTCGCCGGTGAGGCCCTCGATCCCCATCAGCACCTGCCGGTACTTGAACGCCAAGCTCTCCAGGCAACACCGCACCAGTTGCCCATCGGTCTCCGGCACCGGCTCGCCGTTCTTGCGGCACCAGGTCTGGATCGAGGTCGCCATGTCGTCCGGGCTGAGGAACTCGTGGTCGTTGGGGTCGATCAGGCTGCGGAACGGCTCAGCCGCCTGGGCGAGCTTCACGAGTTCGGCGTACTCGTACTTGCGGCCCTTCCGCTCGAACGACCGGCGGCACTCCTGCACCAGCCACAGCCCCATCACGTTCTTCAGCAGCCGGTACGTCCCATCGACGCCGCCCTCGTTGGTCACATTCAGTTCGAGTGCCTTCGGCCCGAGGACCGCGTCCTGCACCTCGACGCCAATCAGCGACCACGTCCCCGAACTAATGTACGCCCAGTTGGCCCGCCCGGTGTTCTCGGTCGGCACAGCGGCCACGGCGGCTGCGGTGTCGTGCGTCGGCGGGGCCACGACGGCGATCTTCTTCAGGCCGGTCCGCAGCACGACATCATCCCGCAGCGTGCCAAGCTGGGTGCCGGGCGGGACGACCTCGGGGAAGATGTGCGTGGGGATGTCGAACTTTCGCAGCATGTCGAACGCCCAGTCGCGGTTCGTCGGATGGAAGAACTGCGTCGTGGTGGCGTTCGTGAACTCGACCACGCGGCTGCCGCACAACAGCCAATGGAAGAAGTCCGGCATCATCAGGAACCGGTCCACATGGGCCATCAGCTCCGGGTCTTGCAACTGCATCGCGATCATCTGATAGAGCGTGTTGATCTCCATGAACTGCACACCGGACTGGGCGAAGATGTCGGTCTTGGAGACCTTCGAGGCGGCGAGTTCGAGCATCCCCGTCGTGCGCGGGTCGCGGTAGTTGTACGGCTGACCGAGAACCTCGCCACTCTTAGAAAGGAGTACATAGTCGACGCCCCACGTGTCGACGCCGACCGACACGATACTGTCTCCGTACTTGCGAGCGGCGAGCGTCAGGCCGTCCTGAATATCGGACCAGAGCCGCAGGACGTCCCAGCGGCGCGTGCCCGCCATGTTGACCGGCCCATTCTGGAACCGGTGAATCTCCTCCAAGCTGACCTGCCCGCCGTGCAGCTTGCCCGCAATGACACGACCGCTCTCGGCCCCGAGATCAACCGCCAGATAGACACGTTCAGGCATGGTGGGTTTTGGTATTCGTGGGGAGAAGGAGGGCTGTCAGCGATCAGCGTTCAGCCAGAGGAAGGGGGCATGATACCGGAGAGAGGTGGCGAGGAAAAACGCGCCAAGCCCAGGGGTTGCAACCCCTGGGCTTTCGCGAGCCAAGTCACACCACCTCAAACCCGGCCCGCTGCTCCCGCTTCAGATGCCCGTTGGCCTCTGCATCCCCGGGAAACTCCTCCGTCTCCGGGTTCCACGTCAGCGGTCGCCCCACTCGCATCGCGATGTTTCCGAGGTGGCACACACTCACGCTGCGGTGCTGGCCCTCGATGTCCGACAATGGTTTGCGCTTCGCCGCCACGCAATCGAAAAAGTTCCCGACATGATTCACGATGGCGTCGAGCTTCCCCACTCGCTCGGGACGGGTGAGGTTATCGAAGTCGTAGAGTTGGAATGCCTCGCGGGGGAGCGGATGCGTGGCGAGGTCTTCGACCGGCTTCCCGGTGAGGGACTCGCGGTTCACGAAGATTCGGCCCTCGGTGCCGGTGAACATGATCCCGTTCCGTCCGCTGTCGAGGACCGTCAACTCGACTCCATTGGCGTAGGTGTACTTCACGGAAAAGTCCTTGGCCACGTTATATCCATCGGCCACCTCGGGGTAAGTCGCGGTCCCCTCGATCTTGACCGGCTGGGAGTTGATCCCCCAGTGGGCGATGTCGATGTGGTGTGCCCCCCAGTCGGTCATCTGGCCGCCGGAGTATTCGCGCCACCAGCGGAACGTGTAGTGCGACCGCTCGGCGATGTACGGCACCTCCGGCGTCTGCCCCTGCCACAGGTTCCAATTCAAGTTCTTCGGCGGAGCGACCCGCTCGAACGGACCACCCTGGACGTTCTTGCCGAGGACCACCTCCACCGTCTTGAGCGTCCCAATTCGCCCTGCCCTGACGAGTTCCACAGCTGTGCGGAAGCGGTGGTCGCTGCGTTGCCAGGAGCCGACCTGCACGACGCGACCGGTTTCGGCGACGACCTTGCGGAGAGTCTTTCCCTCGTCGATGGTGAGCGTCAGTGGCTTCTCGCAGTAGACATCTTTCCCGGCTCGGCAGGCGTCGATGACCATCTTGGAGTGCCAGTGATCCGGCGTGCCGATGACCACGACATCGACCTCCTTGCGAGCGAGTAATTCGCGGTAGTCCTCGAAGATCGCGGGCGTGCTGCCGAAGCTGGCCCGAGCCTGCTCCCGCACATGCCGATCGACATCGCACACCGCGACGATGTTCGCGTACTCCTGAGCCTTGTGCGTGACGACCGTCCCCTGATACCGCAGGCCGATTGAGCCGACGCCCAGGCGGGCATTGGCCGAGCGAGTGGGGCCGTCCGCCTGGAGGCCGGGATTGATCCATGCTCCGACGGCGAGGGTCGCCGGAACGGAGAGCGAACTGACGAGGAACTGGCGGCGGGAAGGCATGAGGGCACCGGACGGACTGACAGTAGTGTGGGCTTTAGCCCACGCGAAACACTTGCCGTAGCTTCCTCGCTCGCGTGGGCTAAAGACTACGCTACGACATGGCAGCGGACCTATTCCGCGGTTAGTCTGCAAGTCGTCACACGCGGTGTCAATGATGGAATCAAGTCGTGTGGGCTTCAGCCCACGCGAGCCTTCCCCACCCGTCACGCCTCACTCACGTGGGCTAAAGCCCACGCTACCCATGTCACACCCGGACACCGCGAACTGGAACCTCCCGCCGCCGCTCGGATTTCTGGGCTTGCGCGACCATGTCCCGCTGACCGTCTACGAGGAACTCCTGCCCCACTGGCGACAAGCGGGGGCGACCTACTTTGTCACGTTCCGCCTCAATGATTCCTTGCCCCAATCCAAACTCCATGAATTGCGACAGTTCAAGGCGGAATGGGAACGCCGTCATCCGCCCCCACGGTCCTCCACACTCCGCGACGAAGTGGCACGTGAGATGTTTCGCCGAATCGAAGGCTGGCTCGATCAGGGACATGGCAGTTGCATCTTGCGGGATTCAAAGTTGGCAGAGCGCGTCGTCCAGGCGTTGCACACTCACGACGGTAAGGACTATGAACTCGGATGCTACGTTGTCATGGCGAATCACGTTCACGCCATCGTGCGGCCACTGGTCCCCAGCGAGAACGATGTGGAAGACATCTTGAAGATTTGGAAGGGACGTTCCGCCTACGAGATCAACCGGCAGCGCGGCGCGAACGGCACGCTGTGGCAACGGGAAAGCTACGACCGCATCATTCGTGACGAGGAACACTTGTGGCGTGTCATCCAGTATATTGGCCGGAACCCCAGGAATGCGGGGGCCACTCCCGCAACATGCCCCCTCTGGATTCGCCCCAGCTGGGTCCAATGCGGCTGGCGTTTCACCGAGAACGTCCCGTAGCGTGGGCTTTAGCCCACGCCTCCCCCTCCTTCGTCGGTTGACGATCACCTTCATTCGCGTGGGCTAAAGCCCACGCTACGAGACCGCTTGGATGATCTCTACTGCACTGCCCCGTGTTCCTCGGCGTTTCCTCGTGGTGGCCCTGCTGGTCATCGGATGCGGATTCGCCTGGCCACTCCTGGCGGCCGATCCTTCGACGGACCTCGCCGAGGTCGGTCGCTTGCCGCCGGTCGAGGTGGCCGATGTGCAGCAGACGTTTGCGGTACAGCACGGGTTCACGCTCGATCTGGTGGCCCATGAGCCGATCGTGAATGATCCGGTCGATGGGTGCTTCGATGAACACGGCAACCTGTTCATCGCCGAGATGCGAGGCTACCCGTACTCGGCTGAGCCTCGCCCTCCACAACAGCCGCTGCCGCTGGGGCGGAAGGATGCCTGCCAGGTGCGGCGGCTGGTCGATACGGACCGCGATGGGGTGTTCGAGTCGAGTACCGTCTACGCTGAGGGACTGAGCTGGGTGGTCAGCGTGTGTTGCTTCGATGGCGGAGTGTTCGTACTCGCTCCGTCGCATCTGTACTACATGAAGGACACCACCGGCGATGGAGTGGCCGATGTGAAGCAGATCGTGGCCAGCGGGTTCGGACGCGGCAATGTGCAGGCCCTGGCCAACAACCTCAAATGGGGCCCGGACGGGCGGATCTACTTCGCGGGCGGCATGGTCGGGGGCGACATCACAATCTTTTCCCCCGAAGGAGCGGAACTTCAGAAGCTGTCGATCCGAGGTCGCGACCTGCGGTTCAATCCCTGGACACGCCAGTTCGAACTCATCACCGGTGGCCAGCAGTTCGGCCACTGCTTTGACGACTGGGGCGAGCGGTTTGTGTGCAGTAACAGCAACCACATTCAGCAGGTGATCTGGCCGCTGGAGGCCCTCGACCGGCTGGGCGGAGTGGTCCCGGTCGACGCCATCAAGTCGATTGCCAACGAAGGCGCAGCGGCTCCCGTCTTCCGCAAGAGCCCCGCCGAGCCGTGGCGGATCGTCCGAACTCGTCGTCGAGCGAATGACCCGGAGATGAAGAAGCGGCTGCCGATGACGGAACTGGTGCCGATCGGGTTCTTCACATCGGCGACGGGGGTCACGATCTATCGGGGAGATGCCTATCCGCCGGAATTCCAGGGGAACGCCTTCATCGGCGATGTCGGGGGGAATCTGATTCACCGCAAGGTCATGCTCAGTTCCAACAAAGATGGCGTCATCGGAGGCTCCACGCGAGCGGATGAGAACGTCGAGTTCGTCACCTCGACCGATACCTGGTTCCGCCCAACCAACTTCATCAACGGGCCGGACGGGTGTCTGTATGTGTGCGACATGTATCGCGAGACGATCGAGCATCCCTATTCCATTCCCGAGGACATCAAGGCCAAGCTTGATCTGGAGAGCGGGACCGATCGCGGTCGAATCTACCGGCTGACTCCCCCCGGTGGAGCCAAGACCAACTGGCAGCGTCCGGCAGACTGCTCGACCGCAGAACTGGTCGAGATGCTGGCCTCGACAAATGGCTGGCATCGAGAGACGGCCCAGCGGTTGTTGCTGGAGCGACGTGACCCCGACTCACACAATATCATCCGCAAAATGACGAGGCGAAAGGACCAGCCCCTCGGCCAGATGCTGGCTGTGCGGACGCTCGATGCTTTGGGAGTGATGAACTCCTGCGATGTCATTTCCCTGCGTGTCAGTCCCGACCCTCGCGCGCGGATTCATGCCGTCAAACTGGGCATCGACCTGCTGGCCGACCATTCGAACTATCACTCCCTTCGCGAATCGATCCTCAGCTGTGCCGAAGATGAAGTGGGTCAGGTCCGAGCGGAACTCGCTCTGGGCCTCTCGCGAATCAGCGGACCGGGAGTGGACGAAGCGTGGTTGAAAATGGCGATCGGGGACAGGACTAACCGTTCAGCCCTCTTGGCCTCGGCGAAGAACCGTCCGGTCAAAATCACTAACCTGCTGGGGAAACTCCCTCCTGATCCCGAGGCGGAGATGCCCTGGCTGCTGGTCAATCTACTGCGGATCAGCGGAACGAAGGGGGATGACGCGGAGGTCCAAGCGCTCGTGAACCAGTGTCTCTCGCCCGACTTGAGGGCGGGCCACCTGGCGCGGTGGACTTTGCTCGTGGCTCTGGGCGAGGGGCTCCGCTCGCGCGGTAAGTGGCTCACCGCGTTCACGACCACGTCGGAAACCCAGCCCGCGTTCACCGCCCTCTGCGATGCCGCCATAGCTCAACTTACTCAGACCGGGCAATACCGCCCGGCGGTGTCGTTCCTCTCGTTCGCTCCGCCGGAGAAGGCGATCCCAGCACTCGCGGGGATCATCAAGCCGCAATCGCCGGTCAAGCTGCAACAAGCGGCCATTGTGGCTCTGGGCGACCTCCCCGGCAGTGAGGGAGCGCTGGCCGTCCTCGCCCAGTGGAAGGCACTCGGCCCCGAGCCTCGGCGGGATGCGGTATCAATTCTGCTGCGTGATCGGACGCGCACCGAGGGGCTGCTGGCGGCGATCGAGTCGCAGGCGGTGAAGGCTTCGGAACTCTCCACCGAGCAGTGGCAGTCGCTCCTCGGTCATCCCGATCTGCCGGTTCGCGAGCGAGCCGCCAAACTGCGAGGCCAAGTCTCGACCGATCGCGAAGCTGTCATCGCGACGTACCGCGAGACGGTCGAAGCGGGCGGCGACTTCGAACGCGGTCGAGCGGTGTACAAGAAGAGCTGCTCGATCTGTCACAAACTCGGCGAGGACGGCCACGAGGTCGGCCCCGATCTGGTGTCGGTCGCCAACAAGTCCCCGGCAGACTTACTCGTGGCCATCCTCGACCCCAGCCGCGAGGCCCAGCCCAAATACGTCAGCTACACCCTCGTCACCACGCAGGGCCAGGTCTTCACCGGCATCCTCTCCAGCGAACTGGCCGCCTACGTCAAGCTCCGCCGGTCGGAAGCCAAAGAAGACACGATCGCCCGCGAACTGATCGAGACGCTCACCTCCTCCGGCGTGTCGATGATGCCCGTGGGGGTTGAGAAGGAGTTGACCCCGCAGAACATCGCGGATGTCATCGCGTTTATTCGCGAGCCGAGCCGCTGACGCTCCGCTCCGCAAAGCCTTCGCGTCGCGGCTAAACGATCGGGTTCGTAGAAGCATGACTCGCACACACGGACCGCTTTCTCTCGACGTTCCGGTTGCCTACGATGCGACTCACCGACCGGTCCCACGTTATCGATCACTGAGCATTCGCCATGTCTGACCCCACCGCTTCTCGCTACCTCGTCGACCTGTTCGGACTCGCGGGCAAGACTGCCGTCGTGGTCGGGGGAACGGGAACGCTCGGCGGGGCGATTGCGGATGCCCTCGCCGGGGCCGGGGCTCACATCCTCATCACCGGGCGCAACGCGGAACATGGGGCCGCAGCTGTGGCTCGGTTGACGGCCAACGGGGGGAGTGCCGAGTTCGTCGCCGCCGATGCGACGCAGCGAGCCGACCTCGAACATTTGGTGGCTCATCTGCGGGCGAACCAGCGGGAGTGCGATGTTCTGGTGAATGCCGCCGGGATCAATTCGCCGACACCGTTTCTGGACATCACGGATGAGGAGTGGGACCGCATCTTCCACGTGAACCTGACCAGCGTGCGGCTGGCGTGTCAGGTGTTCGGTCGCGATATGGTGGAGCGGAAGACGCGGGGGTCGATCATCAACGTCGCCTCGCTGAGCGCGATCACGCCGCTGTCTCGGGTGTATACCTATTCTGCGTCGAAGGCGGCTGTGCTGAACCTGACGCTGAATCTGGCGCGGGAGTGGGCCAAGTTGGGCATCCGCGTCAACGCCCTTTCCCCCGGCTTCTTTCCGGCGGAACAGAACCGCAAGGTACTGACCCCCGACCGCGTCGAGAGCATTCTGCGGCACACCCCCATCGGTCGTTTCGGCGAGCCGTCGGAACTCGCCGGAGTCGTGCTGCTGGCCGCCTCGAACAAGGCGGGGTCGTTCCTGATCGGAGCGAACCTCGTCGTCGATGGCGGGTTCATGGCCATGACGATATGAGGGACCGTAGAACGGAATTGATTCCGTTCGGTGCGACGTGGCAAAGAGAATGGAATCAATTCCGTTCTACGACCGTACACGCCCGAGTGAGAGACTCTGACGGTGCCTCGCAAAGTGTGCGACACACATTGCGATTGTCGCTGGCCTACCCATTCACCGTATCCCCAGGATTTTGTTCGTCATGATTTTGTGAATCTCTGCCTGTCGACTCCGGAAAGCCAGAGGGTGACAAAATCATGAGGAAGAAAATCATGAAGAGGCTCCTCGTATCCGCTGCGCCGCATGGTCGGACGCATTGTTTTCCCGTCGATTCGCCAGGTCTGCAAAGTGAGTCGCACACTCGGCTGAGCAGCGCAGGCACAAGTGGGATTGCCAGTGAGTGCCCCTTCTTCGTAACCTCCCGCGCCCTTCCGCCAGACACTCCAGGCAGTGCCTGGGTCACCCCGCCAGGTTTGGCAGTTCCCGTCTGGCTCCCCAGGGTGCGATCGATGTTCATCCATCGCCGCTTCCATTCCAGATGCGACGACAATCCCACCCCGAGCGGTGAGTCGACCTCTTCGCCGAGAAAGAACACGAAATGGCATGGCGTGACACGATGCTACGGAGCATTGGACCAGGCATGATGGGCGGGCTGACGTTTGGAAAATGGATCCAGGTTCTGCGTGAGAACAATTTTGCCGTGACCCCGTCGTGCCTCCCGCGGGCGATGGCGATCACCGTTCTCAGCCTGCAAAACACGATCTTCCACTGGGCCGATCAGCGGCGGCTCGGTACTGACCTGCAGGATGTGGTGGTGCCACCGCCGTTGTTCGTGCTGGGGCATTGGCGAAATGGGACGACGTTCCTGCACAACCTGCTGACCGTGGATGAACGATTCGCGTTTCCCAACAGTTATCAGACGCTCTTTCCGAACTCCTGTCTGACGGCGGAGGCGATGCTTTCGCCCCTCTTCAACTTTCTCTTACCGAAACGCCGTACGATCGATAACGTCGCACGGAATATGAGATCGCCTCAGGAGGACGAGTTCGCTCTGAGCATCCTCAGCTTCAAATCGCCCTACACGGGTTTTGTGTTTCCCCATCGACGAGAGCACTACGACAAATATCTCACTCTGCGAGATGTCTCGGGACGAGAGATTGCGGAATGGCAAGACACGCTCTCCCTGTTTCTCAAGAAAATGACATGGAAATTGAAGCGACCATTAATTCTCAAATCGCCCCCTCATACATGCCGGATCAAGCTGATCCTGCAGATGTTTCCGCAAGCCAAGTTCGTCCACATTCATCGCAACCCGTACGCTGTGTTCTCGTCGAGTCGGAAAATGTTTCAGGCGAATTTTGACTGGCACGGTTTGCAACGTGCTCGTCTGGATGACCTGGACGATTGGGTGTTGAGGCAATACCGTGAGATGTACGACGTGTTTTTTGAGGAGCGACATTTGATCCCCTCCGGACACTTCCACGAAA
>JAYWFM010000089.1:0-13432 GCA_043778825.1 Planctomycetota bacterium
GCTGACAGAAGCGCGCGCGATCGATCGCGGCGCCGCGCGGCACCCCGGCGTGCAAGTCGCGATTGCCCCGCCGGCCACGCTGATCAGTCTGATGGCCGAAGCGGTCGAGACGATCAGCCTTGGCGGGCAGGATTGCCATCAAGCCGCTTCGGGTGCCTTTACCGGCGACATTTCGGCCCCGATGCTCGCCGATGTCGGCGCCAGCTTCGTTATCGTCGGTCATTCCGAGCGCCGCGCCGGGTACGGCGAGACCGACGCAATTGTCCGCGCCAAGGCCGAGGCAGCAACTGCGGCCGGGCTGGGCGTTATCGTCTGCGTCGGCGAAACCGAAGCCGAACGCGATGCCGGGAAAGCCGAAAAGGTAGTGACCAAGCAGCTTGAAGGATCATTGCCGGACGAAGCCGGAACTCCGGGGCAGGTGACGGTGGCCTACGAGCCGGTCTGGGCGATCGGCACCGGCCGGGTTCCTTCGGCCGACGACGTCGGCGCGATGCACCGCGCAATCAGGGCCAAGCTGCTCGACCGCTACGGCGTGCCGAGCGCCGGGGTGCGGATTTTGTACGGCGGATCGGTCAATGCCGGCAACGCCGCCGAGCTGCTCCATTGCGATGAGGTTGGCGGCGCGCTGGTCGGCGGCGCGAGCCTGACGGCCGAAAGCTTTCTCACCATCGTTTCGGCGGCCGCGCCCGAAGTCGACTGAAGCTTAAGCCGCTGCGCTGCGCCTTGCCCGCCGCGCAGCGCCTTGCATAGTGGCGCGCGCGTGACTAGATGCGCGCCAAGTCATCCGAAATTGGAACTCCCATGTCGCTGTTTATCTTCTTGACCGTTGTCCAGGCCATTGTCGCCGCGCTACTCGTCGGCGTAATTCTGGTGCAGAAGTCCGAAGGTGGCGGGCTTGGGACCGGCGGCAGCCCCGCCGGCCTGATGTCGGCGCGCGGCGCGGCCGATTTCATGACCCGTCTGACCGCCGGTCTGGCAATGGTGTTCGTGGTGCTGTCGATTGTCCTCGCGGCACTGGCCGTCAAGTCGAGCGGCAACCGCACGATTGACGATTCGCTCAACCGCACGGTCGCCCCGGTGCAGCAGTTGCCCGGCGATCCGCTTGGCGGAGCGGCACAGAACGGCGCGGTTCCCGGCGGTGCAGCGCTGGTTCCCGCAGCGAGCGTCACGCCGACCCCCGCCGCGACTCCGCCCAAAAAGCCCTGATCGCACTCTCCGTTTAGCACGCCGACTGCGCCGTTTCGGGCCGTTTTGCGGCCAGTCGGACTTGCACAACTGTGGATTGGTCAAAAGGGCGCTTGCCCGCATCCCCCTCTGCAGCTTAAGGCCCGACTCCCATGGCACGGTTCATTTTTATTACCGGCGGCGTGGTCTCCTCGCTCGGCAAGGGTTTGATGGCGGCGAGCCTCGCAGCACTGCTGCAGGCGCGCGGCTACAAGGTGCGGATCAGGAAGTTCGATCCTTATCTTAATGTCGATCCGGGGACGATGAGCCCCTACCAGCACGGCGAGGTGTACGTCCTCGACGATGGGGCTGAGACCGACCTCGACCTGGGTCATTACGAGCGGTTCACGAACTGCAAACTATCGAGGAAGTCGAACTCCACGACGGGGCGGATCTACCTCAACGTCATCGAGAAGGAACGCCGGGGCGTGTACCTCGGGGAGACCGTGCAGGTCATCCCGCACATCACCGACGAGATCAAGCGCGCGGTTCTCGAGTGCGGCGGACCAGATGTGGATGTGGTCATCACCGAACTCGGCGGGACGGTCGGCGACATCGAAGGCCAGCCGTTTCTCGAAGCGATTCGGCAGATCCCTCTCGAAATCGGAAAGCAGAACTGCCTGTTCATCCACCTCACGCTGCTGCCGTACCTCAAGGCCGCCAAAGAAGTCAAAACCAAGCCAACCCAACACAGCGTCGGCCAGCTGCGGCAGATCGGGATTCAGCCCGACATCCTGATCGTGCGAACCGAGAAGCACTTGGGCGGGGACTATGCGAAGAAGATCGCCCTGTTCTGCAACGTGGAAGAGCGGGCCGTCATTGAAGAGGCGGACAGCGTGGACTCGATCTACGAGGTGCCGCTCGGGCTGGCCAATTCGAAGTGCGATCAGCTCATTCTCGAGAAGCTGAATCTGAAGGCCGGGGAGTTGAACCTGGATGACTGGAAGGGTCTGGTGCAGAGGATCATCAAGCCGGATCACGATGTCACGATTGGCGTGGTCGGCAAGTACATCGAACACCGCGATGCGTACAAGTCGATCTATGAGTCGCTGGCCCACGGGGGGATGAAGCACTCGACCCGCGTGTCGGTGCGCCGCATCGAGTCCGACGAACTCACGGAGGCCAACGCGGAAACGAAGCTCGGTGGGCTGCATGGGATCCTGGTTCCGGGTGGGTTCGGCCATCGCGGGATTGAAGGCAAGATCGAGGCCATCCGGTACGCGCGGATGAACGAGATTCCCTACTTCGGGGTCTGCCTGGGGATGCAGACGGCGGTGATTGAGTTCTCGCGGAATGTCGCCGGACTGGAGGGAGCGAACAGCACCGAGTTTGACGGCGGGACGCTGCACCCGGTGATTTGCCTGCTCGAAGCTCAGCGGGAGGTGAAGGAGAAAGGGGCCTCGATGCGGCTGGGATCGCAGCCGTGCATGTTGGTTCCTGGTTCGAAGTCGGCACTCGCGTACGGCCAGACCGAGATCCAGGAACGCCACCGCCACCGCTACGAGTTCAACCCGGCCTACCGCGAGCGGCTCGAAGCGGCGGGCATGCGGATCACCGGCAACAGCCCGGATGGCACGCTGGCCGAGGTGGTCGAACTCCCGAATCATCCGTGGTTCGTGGGGGTCCAGTTCCACCCCGAGTTCAAGTCGAAGCCGCTGGCCCCGCACCCGCTGTTCGCGGGCTTCGTCGAAGCGGCGCTGCACAAGATGCAGAACCGGTCGCTGGGATAGTGTCTGTTGACTCGCCAAAGCCCAGGGGTTGCAACCCCTGGGCTTTTTTGGAATTCGCGAATGACCACCACACGACCCTACGATGCCATTCTCTTCGTCTCCTTCGGCGGTCCCGAAGGGCCGGATGATGTCATGCCATTTCTGGAGAACGTCCTGCGGGGGCGAAACGTGCCTCGGGAGCGCATGCTGGAGGTCGCCGAACATTACCAGCACTTCGGCGGCATCAGCCCGATCAACGCCCAGACGCGCGAACTGATCGCCGCCGTCGAGACCGATTTGAAAGCCCACGGACTCTCGATCCCGATCTACTGGGGCAACCGCAACTGGCATCCGCTGCTTCCGGACACGATGCAGGCCATGGTCGCTGCCGGAGTCCAGCAGGCCCTCGCGTTTGTCGTCTCCGGCTTCAGTTCCTACTCCGGCTGTCGGCAGTACCGCGAGAATCTGCTGGCCAGCCAGAGCCAGCTCGGTGAGACCGCTCCGCAGATCGACAAGATCCGCACCTTCTACAACCACCCCGACTTCATCGCGGCCAGTGCCGACCGCATGCGGGCCGCCTTGCAGCAGATCCCGTCGGAGGCCCGCTCGCGAGTGCGCGTGGCCTACACCGCGCACAGCATCCCTTCATCGATGGCCGGTAGCTGCCACTACGAACAGCAATTGCGAGAGACTTGCCGACTCGTCTCCGAGTCCATCGGCGTGGACGCCGCGCGATGGAACCTCGTGTACCAAAGCCGCTCGGGCCGCCCGCAAGACCCGTGGCTCGAACCTGACATCTGCGACCACATCCAGCAGCTGAATACCGAGGGCGTTCGCGAACTGATCGTGATGCCGGTCGGATTCCTGTCCGACCACATCGAGGTGCTGTACGACCTGGATGACGAGGCCGCCAAAGCCGCAACCGGGTGCGGGATGCAGATGGTCCGCGCCCAGACGGTCGGCACGCATCCCCGGTTCGTGCAGATGATCCGCAAGCTGATCCTGGAGCGAATGTCGCCCGACTTCCCCAAGGAAGCGATCGGCCAGTACGGCCCGAACTGGGATGTCTGTGCCGTCGACTGCTGCCCGGCTCCGGTGCGTCCGCCGCTGGGGCCGCGACCTTGAGCTGTTGCCGGGTTGGCTGGCGGAGTGGATCCGGAGTCCGTTCGTGCCGATTGTTCTCAGGCCACCGGCCTGCGCGGTTCTCCCGTCTCGTTGCAGAAATGGGACATCGTCGAGTCTCTCCGGCTGTCCAGTCCCCGATACCCCAGATGCCGCTTGCCGGAGAGGGAATCCTGACGCAGTGTTGCCGGTCCATTCGGTCGCTGGGGGTGATGTTGCGCTCGTGTCGCGGTGCCTCGTCGACGGAAGGATCTCGGGACACCCCGCATGTCCGCAGCTCTTTCAGTTCCACCGACCCTCACCGATGAGCAGAAGCGGGAACACCGGCGATCCCTCGTGCTGCTGCTCATGATCGGGATGGCAGCGTTGCATGCGGTCTGGGCGGCGAACTGGCTGGCCGATCAGTTTGTCTTGAGCAATTACCTGTACGGCGGATTTCGGTTGCTGAGCGCCCCGGATGCCAGCCTGATGGCGTTGCTGCTGCATGTCGATTTTGTCGTGTTCCTGGTCGGCGTGTTCTGGCTGGCCCACCATCGCTGGACGTACCAGCGTCCGGTGGTTCTCGCCCCAGAGAGCCTCACCTGGACAGCCGGGCATCGACTCGGATTGGTCGGCGTCCTGGGGCTCGGAGCCGGGCTGTTGCTGTGGAATCTGGGGGGGCCGCTGCTGTGGCAGGACGAAGCCCAATCGGCCCTGATCTCGCGGACGGTGCTGCAAACCGGCCTGCCGCGCGGCACCGACGGGTTGAATTTCTTCTCCCAGGAATACGGGGCCGAGTATGCCGAGAACCATCTGTGGCGCTGGCATACCTGGTTGCCGTTTTACATCGTGGCCGGCAGCTATGAACTCCTGGGGGACAACACGTTTGCCGCGAGGTTCCCCGGCGCACTGCTGGGCTGGATCTCGATCTGGCTGACATATCAGGCCGGGGTCGAGTTGTGGCGAGACCGGCGCACCGCTCTGTGCGGGGCGGGCGTGCTGACGATCTGTGTCGGGTTTCTACTGCTGTCGAGGCAGTGTCGGTATTACAGTGCCTCGATCTGTTTCACACTCATGAGCGTGATCGGCTACTGGCGGTTGATGCGGTCCGAACGCGGAGGATACTGGCTGTTGATCTCCGGGATGACGCTGCTGTTTCAGACGCACTATGTGTATACCGGGATCTGCGGGGCGGCGTTCATGGCGCATTGTGGCCTGTTCCATCGGGAACGTTGGAAGCCGCTGGCCATCGCGGCGGCCTGGGTGGTGGTCTTGGCGCTCCCGTGGGTCATTTGGTTTCTGCAGATGAAGTACGGGTCACGGTACGGCGGGCGGACCTTTGACCCGGAGAAGACGGGGACCGACCTGGTGAGTTTTGGACGGATGCTGGCTCTGGAGCTGATTCCATGGATGCTGTGGCCGATCCCGATTCTGTTGTCGCGATTTCGTCGGCAGTATGCGATCCCGGAATCGAGCCCGTCGCGCACGCAGGCCACCGCGCTGCTCGGGATCTTGATCGCCGCACACCTCTTGCTGCTGGCCCCGATCATTCCGATGGCGTTCTTCCGCTACATTGCCCCGATCATCCCGTTGACGGCCCTGCTCGCCGGGCGCTGGATCGCCGATGCGTCCCGCATCCACAAGGCACTCGCCGGATGGATGGGGGCCGTCCTGGTTCTCAGCTGGCCCTGTGCCGATTTCGTCAAGGAGCAACTGCACCCGGTCCAGGCTCCCGGCATGGCGATTCTGGAGTACCTGAAGGTCCACTCCCAGCCGGACCAGATCATCATTGCCAGCTACGGAGACTTGCCGCTGAAATACTATCTCCCCAACCGAATCATGGGCGGACTGACGGGCGAGGATGTGTCGCACATCGAGCCACCCGAGTGGATTGTCACCCGCAACTACCGACACAAGCCCATCGATCTGAAGCTCGACGAATGGATCCGCACCGGGCAATACGAACGGATCGAAATCCCGATTCCGGACACGCCGATCGAGCACCGCGAGGAACCCGGCATTCGCCTGTATGCCACCGCCTGGAACGAGAAGCCTGTGGTCATTTATCGACGACTGAAAACTCCCCTCAAGATGACCCAGCGCTGAGCGGGCGAGGCGGCGGGAGGGCGAGGCCAGTGCTGTGAACACGATTGAGGTCGATCCGTTCGGCGTGGGGCACGTTTCCGACGTGCCCGTCACTCGACGCAGGTCCAGGCGAGTCTCATCAGTCAGGGCGAGAATCCCGACCGGAGTGAGGGCCGCAAAAAACTCCAGAAACGCAAAAGGGGGAGGACTCTGTTTTGCGTTTTTGAGTTTTTTGCGGCCATCCCTCTTCCACAACGCTGTCTGGAACTGTCCACCACATCGCCACCGGGCTGTCCTTTGCAGGGCGCTCCGCGGGAGACGGGTACGTCGGAAACGTGCCCCACGAGGATCGTGAACGTGTTCACAGCACTGGGGCGAGGCTCCTGCCGAGGCGCATACACCACGTGCGACGGTAGCACCTGATCGTGCCGTGCCGATCCTCGCGATTGCAACGTCTCGGTGCGAAAACACGACACGAGGGCGACCGTTTGGGTTCCGCTCGGTCGATTCCCGTTCTGCCGCTTGCCTCGGACGGATTCCTGACACAGATTTGCGGGTTCACTGCCCGGAGTCCGGTGAGCTGCGGTGGTTCCGCAGTCTCGCTTCGAAGCAGGGACATCGAGACCCGCTCATGTCCGTCGCCTTGCCAACCCCTCCACAGTCGATCCTCCCGGAGCAGATGCGCGAGCATCGGCGGTTCCTGGTATTGCTCTTTTTCGTGGGACTGGCTGCCGTGCATGCGGTCTGGGCCGCGAGCTGGTTGGTGGATGACTTCCGGGTCGCGAAGGACATCTACTCGGGATTTCGGCTGCTCGGCTCGCCGAATCTCGGACTCACGTACACACTGGTGCATGTCGATTTCGGGGTGTTTCTGGTCGGGATCATCTGGCTGGTGAACGATCGCTGGACATACCAGCGCCCGACCGTGATCGAGCAGGACAGTCTGGCCTGGACCCCGTTGCATGTGGTCGGGTTGGTCAGTGTCCTGGCACTGGGAGCGGGACTGCTGCTGTGGAATCTGGGTGGTCCGGTGATGTGGCAGGACGAGGCCCAGTCGGCGCTGATTTCGCGGACCGTGATCGAGACGGGCCTGCCGCGCGGGACCGATGGTCTCAACTACTTCTCTCAGGAATTCGGCGCGGAATACGCGGATGGCTACCTGTGGCGCTGGCACACGTGGTTGCCGTTCTACATGGTGGCGGGGAGCTATGAACTATTCGGAGACAACACGTTTGCCAGTCGGTTTCCCGGTGTGCTGCTGGGCTGGATCTCCATCTGCCTGACTTATCAATTGGGAGTGGAGTTGTGGCGGGATCGGCGATCGGCGCTGTTCGGAGCGGGCGTGCTGACAGTCTGCGTGGGATTTCTGCTGCTCTCGCGACAATGCCGGTACTACAGCGCCCTGATGTGTTTCACGCTGATGAGCGTGATGGGCTACTGGCGGTTGATGCAATCGCAGCGTGGCGGCTACTGGCTGCTGATCTCCGGGATGACGATGCTGTTCCACTCGCACTACGTCTACACGGGGATTTGCGGGGCGGCGTTCATCGCCCATGCCGCGATGTTTTTCCGGCCGCGCATGAAACCACTGCTGATCGCGGCGGCGTGGGTTGTCGTGCTGGCGCTCCCCTGGGTGATCTGGTTCTTGCAGATGAAATACGGGTCGAGGTACGGGGGACGCACCTTCCAACCCGAGCTGTGGTTCACCGACTTCACACGGTTTGTGAACCATGTGGCCCTGGAGTTTATCCCCTGGATGCTGTGGCCGATTCCGTTTCTGCTGGTCCAATTTCGGGAGAAGTTTTCCCTCGTCAGGAAGGAACAATCCCGGCCGGAAGTGGGGGTGCTGTTCGCCATTCTGATTGCAGCCCACCTGCTCATGTTGTCACCCATCGTGCCGGTGGCGTTCTTCCGGTACATCGCTCCGCTCGCTCCGCTCACCGCGCTGTTGGTCGGACGCTGGATTGCGGATGCCTCTCGCATTCACAAGGCCCTGGCCGCGTGGATGGTGGCGGTGGTCGTACTCAGCTGGCCCTGCGCGGATTTCATCCACGAGCAGATGGTTCCCGTCCAGGACGCCGGGGGGGCGATCGTCAAGTACCTCAAGACCCACTCTCAACCGGACGATGTCATCCTCTCCAACATCGGGGATATGCCGCTGAAGTATTATCTTCCCAACCGGATCGTCGGGGGGCTGGCCGGGGAGAAACTGGAAGAGATTACAGCTCCCGAATGGGTCATCCTGCGCAGGCACGCGGGCTACATCCCTCGGGATCTGAATGCCAAGATCGCGGTGTTGGCCCGTAGCGAACACTATGAGCCGATCATCATCCAGGCACCGGACACACCGTTTGAACACCGCGAGGATCCGGGCGGTCACTTGTTTTCCACCGACTGGAACGAACCGCTGGTGGTCATCTACCGGCGACGCTCGACGCCCGTGAAAGTCACGCAGCGGTGAGCCGGGCCTCGTGGCTGCGTTCGCCAGAACGCGGGACGCCCGCCCACAACCACAACACGCAGCCTGCCCGCACTACTCCGGAAGCCAGTGGGCATCGAGTGACTTCCGCAGCGCCGCCACGTAATCCGGCTCCGACTCCGCGAGGTTTCGCAGCTCGTCCGGGTCATCGTGGAGGTTGTACAGCTCGGTCACTCCATCGGGCACTCGTGCGGTGTGCGGGACGATCAGCTTCCAATCCCCGTCGATGACCCAGCGGAAGCGCAAGCTCGCGGCGGGCCGGGCGATGTCGAACACATCGTGTTCGTAGATCTCCCCAAAGACGCTGGACCGCGCGGCGACTTGCTTCTCATCGAGCAGGTTCACTCCCGGCAGCGACCCCAGCAGGCTCGGGTCATCGACGCCCACCGCCGAGAGGATCGTCGGAAACAGGTCGATCGAACTCGCCAGGTGGGTCTCATCGCGGCGCGGGGCGACGTGTCCCGGCCAGCGGATCATGATCGGTGTCCGCACGCCGCCGTCGTACTGCGAGCGCTTGCCGCGCACTCCCCCCGAGGCCCCGCCCTCTGCGACCTCGGTCTGAATCCACCCGTTGTCAGTCACGTACACCACGATCGTGTTGCGGGTCAGGTCGCGCTGCTCCAGCACGCCCAGCAACTCGCCCACCGTCTCGTCGAACCACTCACACATCGCCCAATACTTCGCCACGGGGAGGTGCGGCGTCTGCGCCGTGTACTTGTCGAGCAGCCGCTGCGGCGGGTTGTGGGGCGTGTGCGGCAGCATCGGAGCGTACCACACGAAGAACGGCTTCTGGTCCTTGACCGCTGCATCGATGAACGTCTTGATCGGCTTCAGCCCCTGCCGACCGATCTCCAGTCCTTGATCCCCGTGGCGGCCCCCCTTGCCGGTCTCGCCGTGCGACATGCCGCTAGTGAAACCGCCGTCCGAGTAGTTCCGCTCCCACCACTTTCCGGTTTGCAGCGAGACGTACCCGTGGTGGGCATGCAGCGCCGACGGGAGCTTCGGGAACTCGTCCAGGTTCTGGCTGTACCGCGTTCGAAGTTGGGCATACTCTGGGGTCTGGAGGGCCTGAGCCCTTGGCAGCTTCGCCAAGTCGCCAGTCAGCGACGGATCGTTGCCGGTGATGCGATGCCGATGCGGATAATGCCCCGTGAGGATCGAGGCCAGCGACGGGCGACACAAGCTGTCGGGGACGTAGCCGCGCGTGTAGACCAGCGACTCGCTGGCGAGCTTGTCGAGATGCGGCGTCCGGATGTGCGGATGCCCCATGAAGGAGTAATCCTTCCACCCCTGATCGTCGGAGATGATGAGAACCACATTCGGTGGCGAGTCCGCGCGGAGCGTGCTGACCAGACTCAGCAGAATCACCATCAGCGACAACCAGCGAGTCACGGTGCTTCCTCAATGAAAAGCCCAGGGGTGGCAACCCCTGGGCTTTGAGAGTGTGATTCCCACGCGGCTCGGCCGCTACGGCATCTGCCCGCCACCGCCGCCGCCCCCTTGCTGGGTGTTGCTGCGCTCGACTTCCAGATCATCCATCCCGCCGGTAAAGAAGGTGCGGATGCGGGGCCAGCCCACCCTCAGAATAAAGATCAGGATCGGGATCGCAATCGCCCCGATGATCAGGATGGTCTCCAGGCTGACCGCCCCGTCTTCATCGCGGTGGACACGCTGCAACAGCTTGCGAAATGAGGCGGGCTGGTTCATGGCAAACTCCGGCGATCCAAGGGACAGGACAGGCGAACCTAGAGGAAGGGGCTGGTGGTGATGCGGCAGAACCAGGCGAACGAGGCTTGAATGGCGATTCGGCTGGCAGGCAGAACGAAAGCTACCAACGGCAGTACCACTCCCAGGATCAGCACGAAGTCGATTGACCCCGACCCGCGCCGATGGCGATTAGTCGTTGTGGGCGAAGGACGGATGAATCGACGCATCGGGGAGTCTCGGTCAGTGTGATCGGTGATCGATCCCTTGCATAGATCATCCCGGTTTTGTGAAGAAACTTCAACTGCCGTTTCGGAACTCAGGCATTCGGTCAATCCACGAAAAAGCCCAGGGGTGACAACCCCTGGGCTTTCGACATGTCTTCGCGTCACACCGCCAAACTCAGTAAGCGGTTCCGACGACTTCGAGATCCACTTCGGGCACATCGGCATCCACTTCCGGCAGCGGGGCGTCCTGGCCGGGGAAGATCGACTCGACGAACCCCTTGAGGTGCTCGGCTCGCGTCTGGTGCTGGAGCTTGCGGAGGGCCTTCGATTCGATCTGGCGGATGCGCTCGCGGGTCACCTTGAAGATGCGTCCGGTCTCTTCGAGGGTGTAGCTGTACCCGTCGCCGAGGCCGTACCGCAGCTTGATGATCTCGCGTTCGCGGTAGGTCAGGCTCTTGAGGACGTGGTTGATCTTGTCGCGGAGCATCTGGTGCATGGCCGAATCGGCCGGGGTGCTCTCGCTGTCATCCTGCAGGAAGTCGCCGTAGCTGGAGTCTTCGCTTTCGCCGACGGGAGTGTCGAGCGAAATCGGGTGCTTCCAGGTCTTCATGATGCGTTCGGTTTCCTCGACCGAGAGGTTGACCGCTTCGGCCAGCTCTTCGATTGTCGGCTCCCGTCCGGTTTCCTGACGGATCTGCTCGCTCTTGGCCTTCAGCGTCGAGATGCTCTGGAACATGTGAACCGGGATGCGGATCGTCCGGGCGTGGTCGGCCACAGCCCGGGTGATCGCCTGGCGAATCCACCATGTCGCGTAGGTGCTGAACTTGTACCCGCGGCGGTACTCGTACTTTTCGACACCACGCATCAGACCGGCGTTCCCTTCCTGGATCAGGTCGAGGAACGACAGACCGCGGTTGCGGTACTTCTTGGCGATCGAGACCACCAGCCGCAGGTTGCCACCGGAAAGCTGCTGCTTGGCATCGGTCCAGAGGTCGAACCGGTGGCGGGTGTCGTCGAGGCGGGCCTTGAACTCGGTCGGGGTTTCCTGCGTCTGGTCGACGTACTCGGCCAGTTCACGGGTCATCGAAGCGACTTCGCGGGCGGCAGCGGTGCGGTGCTTGAGGACGCTGATGTCGCGCTCGAGCTGGACCATGCGGGTCGCCATCAGTTCCATCTTCTTGAAGACGGGCTGGAGGCGGTGGGTGCGGACGCTGAGTTCCTCGCACAGCGAGCAGAGCTTGCGGCGGCGGATCAGCATGCGATCCTTGGCGGCCTGCTTGTCCTTCTTGGATGCGGTCTCGGAGATGGTGATCAGCCAGTCTTCCCGATTCTTCTGCACGAGATGCCGCAGCGTGGGCAGGTTGATCGGCATCCGCCCGAGGATTTGGTCCTTCTGCGTGTTCTCGGTGTCGGAGGTCCGCAGCGTGCGCTCGAACGGGAGTTCGCCGGAGTGGACCTTTTCCAGGATGTCAACAGCGATGTTGATCGCGTAGTCCGACTCCATCATCTTGCGACGGAACCGCTTGCGAGTGATCTCGATCTGCTTGGCCAGGAAGATTTCGTCATCGCGGGACAGCAGCGGGATGTTGCCCATCTGGCTCAGGTACATCCGAATCGGATCCCGAGACGACATCGGGCTTTCCGGCTCGATCAGCACCTTGGCGAGTTCGTGGGTCTGCGTGGAGGGGCGGTCGGCTTTCTCTTTCGCCTGCTGTTCCATCCGTGTCTTGTCGGCGACAGACTTGGGGGCCTTGGGATCGTTAATGAGCGGCAAGCCGGTCTCTTCGAGGGCCAGGATGATCTGCTCGACCATCGTCGACTCCCCACCCTCGTCGGGAAGGTAGGCGTCCACCATCTGATACGTCAGGAACTTGCGTTCCGTGGCCGTATCAATCAACGTCTTCAGTCCGGAATCGTGACGATGCACTGTGCTGTCTCCTCAATTGGCTTCAGTAAGAACCTTCTTCTCTGGTGGTACTCCATTCCACCCGAGCCGAAGTCCAGAGGGCAGCTGGGCTGCCGGAAATTGATCGTTGTGTTGACACACGAAAGGAATTCGTGTTGGAAAGGTGACTGTGGGACAGCCCCTCTCCCGATTGTCGAATCCGTTCCTTGGACAGGACACGAAGGAAAGCACGAAGTGTGATGTGAGCCCACCCATGGCCCACATCCAACAACTGCTTCCGATGCGTCACAGGCCAAGCGTTCCCTCTGTGCGAAACACCGACTCTCCTGACCCGGTTGAGTCAAGCCCCGTTGAGTCACCCCACCTGGGGTGCAGCGTCGGACGGACTGGAGACCTGTGGACAGCCTTGCAGGCGTTCCGGGTTCCCCCCGCTTCCATGCCGACGTTGCGAGAGCCGTCTCGAAGAACCCCCCGAATCCGTCTCGGTCTCTTGCAAGACCATCCCCGAATTCGCACCTGATCGCAACCTCATGGGCAGGCACAGGATGCGCTGCTGCTGAGGTTGCAAAACAACTCACGTCCCCCGTGAATCGGGCGGCCATCCTATCACGTCCCTCCGGCTCGTCCACGCAATATTTTCCAAGACGTCGAAAAACGTCGGAAAATCCTCAAGTCCCCCCGCCACAGTAATTCCTACTCGCGCCAACTCACAGAGTCAACAGGTGTTGTGCCGTTTATTGGCCTGACCCGGCAACATCCGTCGATCTCAACTGTTCCATGTGTGTTGACGCGCTGATGTGAATTGACCACACGGGAGGGTGCCCCCAATGCTGTGAACAGGATCTCGATCACCGTGTGGCACGTTTCCAAAGTGCCCGTCCGCAGCCCAGCACCGCGAGAATGACCGCCCGATGGCGTTGCCGAAGAGGGGGCCGCAAAAAACTCAAGAAACGCAAAAGGAGGGGACTCTTCCCTTTTGCGTTTCTTGAGTTTTTTG
>JAYWFM010000090.1:0-5718 GCA_043778825.1 Planctomycetota bacterium
ACCGGCTAATGGCTGTGACCCCTCCGGGGTCGTTTGGCTCGCGGGGCGAAGCGGAGCTTCGAGGATATGCGGTCCGCGGAGCTTGGGACCGAGAGCGCAAGACGTGCCGGAACCCCTCCCGCTTCAGCCCGTGGAGTGCTCGCCGCAGCTGCGTCCTCTGCTGCCGGATGACATGCGGGCCGAATGCCCGGTCCTGCCGATCCCGGTTCCGTTCGTGGCACAGGTCTTCCGGAAGGTTCAGCACGATGGCAACCGGCAAGCAGTGATACTTGCGGGCCAGAGCGACCAGCGGGGCACGGGCCTCCGGCTGCACATTGGTCGCATCCACCACAGTCAACCGCCCCCGAGCCAGCCGCTTGGCAGCCACGTAGTGCAGCACGTCATAGCATCATTCGTCGCCGCCTGATCGTTCTCATTGTCGCTGACCAACCCCCGGCAATAGTCCGACGACAGCACTTCGCTGGGCAGGAAATGCCGACGGGCAAACGTACTCTTCCCCGACCCACTGGGACCGATGAGTACGACGAGGGAGAGCTTCGGGATGGAGATGTTCATTGAGGAATCTTGTCAGCCTATTCAGCTGTTGGCCATTGAGCTTGATCGATAGGAATTGAGACACTGGGACAGTGAGTACATTCAACCCCGCATCAGGAAGCGGGGCAACTTCCGTTGGGCTTTTGGTGGTTAAATGCATCTAAGAAGGCATTCGCTTTATCGCGAATGAAGGAACATGACCCCAGTTCCAAATACGGGTTCACTTTGAAGTAATGCCGAAGAGGGTCCACCGAACCATCAATGCTGGCGAGTTCACCGATCAGTGAATCAAACGGCATGCCAATCTCGACAAGGTGTATCACAGTGTCGAGTTCTTCGATCGACAGGACAACATACGGAATTGGAATGAATCCACGTTCAATGATCTTGCCGTTCACCCGCTTGCGAACAGACAAACTGTTGGCGGTGTGTATTTTTCCATAGGACACGATTACCCCCAAGCAGTCTTGTTGGCGAATCCCTTCATTCACCCATTCCCCTGCTTGGATGCGATTTCGTGAAATGATGATTTGTTCCACTGCATCTGCGAGTCGGCGATTGAGGTGTTCGACAGACGCCTCTGCACCGTATGTCTTTAGGTGCAGAGATGCCCGAATACTCTTTGTCTCCAGTATGACGGTCTGTTCAGTTCCTTGGACTAACCAGTCTGCAAGCTTCTTATTGGCACCCCCAGCCGTCCCGCTGGCCAACAGCCATTTTCCTGTCGATTGCACTTTGTAGTTCTGTTCCAAACAGGACAGCAGTTGTCCGACAAACTTCTCGAATGCGGTGCCAAACCTCGTCGCGAACATCGTTCGGTGCTGTTCGAAGCCATCATAGAAGAGCCCGAAGGTAACTCTTTCTACGATCAACTCCGGGTCTGGGGCGATGTACCTCCCCTCACCAAGATCAACGATGGGCTTTCTCCACAATGGATTGAAGGAATATGGCAAATACAAGAGTGGAGACTGGTCGATGTTGAGAGATTTGAGGGTGTCGGGATGGCAGACATCATATTCGGGCTGGCTTGTCAGTCGTCGAAGAGTGTCTCGCTGAGCAGACACTCGTGATAAGAACGGAACCCATTTGTCACGGGTGGAAATCGAGTGCTCACGATGCGAATCGCCTACCTGCGGCTGGAAGGCAATAGTCCCACTACAGCCGCTACCGAGATAGTTCGCGGCTTGCGTATTGAACACGACCAAACCCATGGAAATGAAATCAACCACACTGACACCCAAGATGTTTTCAATCTCGGCCTGCAAGTCATATGGGGTATTTCCCTCCGTCATTCCGACATCACGAAAGAGTCCAAGCGCGAGTCCGACTCGTTGAACAAGGGAACCATGTCTCAATTGCGGATCGAGTTGCAATGACATCAGTCGTTCCAGAAAACCAGTCGGATTCTTTCTGCACCACTCCTTGTCGTGGGTAATGGCATCATCGAGTGACGTGATCAATCGAGATATTCTCTGGTAGTCATACCACCCCATAGACTTTCCTCCAGTGTCTACCGATGACACGATCAGATACCTCGCCACTGAGTGGGCAATGTGAGCCATTCTTGGTGAAACGCTGAGACGGATCAGAGATCGCAGTATCTTTCCACCGGGCATCCCTCTGGATACACCGAGTACGTGATTCAGGTAGAGCAATGAGTCCTCAAAATGCAACGACGATACTGCTTGCAAGATCTCGTCTTGTGTTTCCGTGAACGTGGCGGGAGCCTGTATCGTCATGGTGTCTTTTCCTTCTGTCTCGCAAACACTCCCATCTGCGTCGGCGAACCAACCGCCTCATCGACCGGCCCCACCGTCACGAATCGCACGCCGTACCCATGCTGACTCGCCACTCGGTTGGCCCAGTCTTGAAACTGTTGCCGGGTCCACTCGCAGCGGTGATCGGCGTGACGGAAGTTTCCGGCGGGGAGTGATTCCCACATCACGTTGTATTCGCTGTTCGGCGTCGTCACCACGATGGTCTGGGGGCGGGCGAACTCGAACACCACTCGTTCGAAGGCGGACAGTCTTGGTGGATCGAGGTGTTCGATCACTTCGACAACAGCTGCGGCGTCGAAGTTCGCTAGACGCTGGTCTCGGTAGATCAACGAACCGTGAATCAGCTTGAGCCGCTCTGCCTGTCGATCAGGCAGCCGGTCAACTCGCAGTCGCTTCTGGGCGATCTCCAACGAACGAATCGATACATCCATGCTGACAATCCGCTCGAACTGTTTGTCAGCCAGCAACTCTCGCAGCAGCTTCCCTTCGCCGCAGCCCAGATCGATGACGCTGCGTGCCCCGCTGCCTCGCAAAGCGGCCAGCACCGTGCCGTGTCGCTGCTCGTTGAGGCTCAAGGATGAAGGTGGAAGGATGAAGGATGAGTCAGAGTTGGCGTCATCGTCGTTCTCCTCTTCATTCATCCTTCCCTCTTCATCCTTCAGCCTTTCGAGCGCCTCGCTCGTGAGGTTCGACCGATGTCGCAGATAACGACGTGTGATCAGCTCCTTCTCGGGATGAACTGCCAGCCACCCGGCCCCCTTCTCCAACAGCTTCTCCATCTCGTCATCGCCGACGAAGTAGTGCTTCTGATTGTCGAAGACCGGGATCAGAACATACAGGTGCGTCAGCAGTTGCGAGAGCGTGGTCGTCCCGCTGATCGTGACTGAGAAGTACGGACTCTCCCCCCACTCGGGGAACATCTCGTCGAGGGGATGCCGGACCGCCTCCACGGTGTACCCCAGCGGCTCGAACATCCGCTGCACAAGTCCCTCATCCCCCCGCACCGGCAAGACATCGATCCGGGCCGTCAGCGGAATCGGCAGCTGGGCCAGCTCCGGTCGATCTTTGCACCGACCCGACATCGCCGAGCCGAAGATCTGCGAGATGGCCACGCTCAGGAACGACGATGCCACATAGGGCCAGTCATTCACGTACTGCCCCAGCAAGAAATTCTGCTCTCGATTCTTGCCCCGGACCATCCCCACAGGGTCAACATCCAGCAGCAACGCCGCCGAAGTCCGCTGCTCCGAGACTTCGGGATAGAAGACGTGAGCCTGCCCGAAGCTCATGTCAAAGCTCTGACACCGCTCCGGATGCTTGTGCAGCAAGTAGCCCAGATCGGTCGCCGGGGTGTGGGAGGTGGAGATAGTTAGGAGCATGGGGCAAGAGTCCGTTTCTTTAGATCACATTTGAGACAGGATTATGATGCGAACTCTCAGATGTTATCCAGACCATCGCTGATAGGCAGTCTCATGAAATCGCCATGTGAGGCTCCCATTCGAGTGCTCCTGGCGATTGAGACTGGGAAGTGATCCTAACCAATGCCGACTCGTCACGCATGGACCGGCAACGAATGCAGAACACCCCGTCCGGCACATTCACACCGGGCGGGGCGTTTCCAATCACTCTCTGAAAAAAGTCGTGCCGGTTCACCCCATCAAAAGCAGCCTCGGGACAGACAGCACTTCTTGAATCGCTGACCCGAGCCACACGGGCACGGATCATTCCTTCCCAGCTTCTCTTCGAGCCGCTTGTCGCCGTGGACGATTCGTACGCCCCGCTTCACCTGCGTCTCAGACGGATAACCCCGCCGCCGCTTGCTCATCGTCTCGAAAGGAATCCTGTTCGTCGAACTCATGGAATGACATCGCACACCTCCGGATCTGACGGACTGCCGGGACTGGTCGGATTCCCCCAGGGGAAGATCGCACCGGCATGTGGGAGGATGACATCCGATCTCCGGAAAGGTTCGCCGTCGGCGAGACGGGTACTCACAACAATCCCTCTCACCGGTCGGAATCATCCCACAAGGGAGTCGCACTGAACCTGCAAGCCCTAGAGCGGTTTCAGATCCTGTCTTTACACATTGAATTCCCAGCCCCAAACCGCCTACCCACGCCGCCCGTTGGCCAGCTCGTCGGCCAGCTCGTCCGCCAATTCCCGCTCCCACTGAGTCTTCCTCAACCCGTCCACCATTGCCTGTACCCGGACCTCCGAGGCAGTGCGTAACGGCCAGGCGATGCCGAAGACCGTCGGGACCACGGACTTCACCCGATTCCGGAGCCGCTCCGTGTCTCGGGCGAGAGAACCATCTCGCTCCAGCTGTCGGCACTCGCGTAAACACAGTGTCCGGTGAAAGCTGTCCGACTCCGGAAACCAGGTCGTCGGAGAGTACGGCACGCCCCGGAAATGGAGTTCGAGCAGCACACGGTCCGTGGTCCGATCGGGATCGAACTCGACTCCGCCGAACCACGCCAGATCATCGGCGATCTCTCGCAACAACAGCTTGCCCAGAGTGGCGGGGTCAGACTCCGGCACGAAGCTGGGTTGAACCAGATCTCACGTCATCCACGGCAGGGTGAACCCAGTGCTGTGAACACGATTGAGGTCACGGGACCAGGGGATTGTCGGCGATTTCTACAAGACCGACCTCGTAGGCGATGTCGCTCCGCGACTCGCATTCCGCCTGCGGGAAGACCGACTCACGGGGGGGCCGAGGTCTGGACGGTGTATGGCGGGCGGAATCTCAGTCGCGGAGCGACATGAGCTACGGACACGAGCACCTCGAAAACGTGCATCACGACGACCTCCATCCTGTTCACAGCACTGGGGTGAACCTCACCCGGTTGTCGCCTTGAACTCAACCAGCATCGTCTCCAGGGCGGCGGGATCGACCGGCTTGACGATGTGGAAGTCGAACCCGGCCTCCTGCGACTTCCGCCTGTCATCCTCCTGCCCCCATCCAGTTTGAGCCACGAGGACGACGTTTCGGCCCCACGGCTGTTCACGGATGCGGCGGCACGCCTCGTATCCGTTCAGCTTCGGCATCCCGATGTCCATGAGGATCACGTCCGGTCGGAACGTCTCAGCCACCGCGACCGCCTCCAGGCCGTCAAAAGCCGTCTGCGTGTCGTTCCCCATGATGTCCATCATCTCGGCCAAGCTGGTCGCCCCGTCCCGGTTGTCGTCCACGACGAGGATGCGGCGGCGGGCGGGCTTGGCCTGCGGGACTTCATTGTGGTCGTCCGGCCTGTCGGTCGTGACGGCCAACGCCACGGGGAGCCGCACGACGAACCGGCTCCCCGTCCCGTAACCGCCGCTCTCGGCCACGATGCTCCCGTCGTGCATCTCGGCCAACCGCTTGACGATGTTCAGCCCGATCCCCAACCCGCCCTGCGACTTCTCC
>JAYWFM010000091.1:0-5714 GCA_043778825.1 Planctomycetota bacterium
CCCGTGCCAAACCAATATCACCCCAGAATCCCTGATTATCCGGCCCCGCCGTGTGTGAAACGGGGAGGAACATTTGTAAAAATGTGGGTAAGACTGAGGGCTTGAGCCTGTACCAGAGCAGCCTAAAGGCTGAACTCCAACCCAAACATGAAGCCGTGACGGACCACTCTGGGTCGAGGATAACAGGTCTACGCCGAATCGTCCCCGTGTGTGGGGGGAAAGAGCGGTCAGCTTTCAGCGGTCAGCGGTCAGCCAGAGAACAGCCCAGCGGTGGGTGATGACCTGCGACTCTCTCTCTGCCACTCACGTCGGAAATCTGCGCACGCTGCGCAAATTTTCGGTGTCCAGGAAATCCTCTGTACCCTGAAGGGGCAGGGCTTCCGAGGTGGTCATTTCCGAAGGGAAATCCAGGCTTTTGTCCCGGCAGGGACACCCGATCATAGCCCACCGTTTCAACGGTGGGACAGCGCCCCCGACGAACCGACCAGTCCCGTCAGGGACGACAGAACCCCTCGACCTCCGAGAGTCGCTTGGGGCGTGTGCAGCGTTTTCTGTCGCCCCTGACGGGGCTGGGGCCTGACAACTCGGTGTTTCCCACCGTTGAAACGGTGGGCTATTGTCGGCTGTCCCTGACGGGACAAAGAGCGGCGAAGGTGTCTGTTTGTTCGTCGATACCAGGCGATTCCCCTGTGTTTCGCACCTTGATAGCCCTGCCCTGAAGGGGTGCAGAGGTCGCCTCGACGATGAGTGGTTTCTGGCTGACCGCTGATGGCTGATTGCTGATTGCTTCCCCGTTGGTTGCGGCTGTGCCGCTCTTGGGCTTGTCCAAACACACTTCGCCACTCGACAACTTCCCCCCCAGCCGCCGAAGGGACTCGATTGCCTACGCAAATTCCTCATCCGACCCCAGCGGGATGCGATCGAGCAGCTTCTGCACCACCCGATGCAGCGGCCCGGAAAACGGCCTGCCATCATTCCGAAAGGCCCCGGCGGGAAATGCGGCCAGTTGGGCTTTCAAAACGGCATTATGAGTGCGGGCCGACTCCTCGAAAAATTGGGGAGCCGTTGAAAAGCTGCGAGTGAGACCGGCGATGGTCAGCGGCCAGACGGCCTCGGCTGTGGGGTTGTCCTGCATCGATTCGGCGTTGTTGCGGCAGCGGTCGGGGTCGAAGGCCAGATTGAGGGCGACGCCGTGGCGGGTGATGGTCCCGATCAGGAAGTCGGTCCAGCGCTCGACCCGCCGACGAACCCGATCCAGCCGCAAGAGGCCACTGATTTCCGTCCGATTGTAGTCATCGATCAGTTGTTGCAGCGTCGCCTGCCGGGCTTCGACATGCCAGTGCAGGGCCTGCCGCACCAGACGCAACCCTTCGGGATTTCGATGATGCAGGCAATGCACATAGAACGCCGCCGTCCAGACTCGGGCGGGCATCTCCGCGACCATGATTTCTTCGGCCAGCGGGGATAACTCGGAGAAGGTCGTCCCGGCCAGTCCGCGCACATTCCAACTCTTCCAACGACGGCGACAGGCGACCCAATACTCCTCAATCACGGAAGAGTCGAGCGCGTGGTCGCTATCGATGATCAGGTCCGCATGCCGGGCGATGATGGCAGCGGATTCGGCGAGGTCGCGTTGATTCACCAAGCTCGTCCTGAGAGGATTTTCGAGGGAGACGGAGATCGAGTGTCGCCGAATCCATGGAAGCCACGCAAATCGAGCGCCCACCCGGAGTTCGAGCGGCCAAACGGTTCGATGGCAGAGTGTCGTCGGTCTGCAACACTCATCTGAGACACAAGTTATGCCTCGCGACTGATTCCAGGTGGGAGTGCCCCAGGGAGTCCGTCCCGCGCGGGGGCGTGTCGCTGGATCGCCACTCCCTCACGGCAAATGTTGCCGATTGTCATCATCCGATGCGAGAGGCCACGACGCAAACCGCCCCAAACTTGAGACATTTTTGCACAATTCCACCTACAGGCGTTTCCACCGCTCAGGTCGTCTTGCGGCCTTCCGAAATCCGTGTCTATAAGTTCCCGACTCCTGCCGCCGGTTCGTTCCAGAACCGGCTCACCCTCCTTCCCCTCGCGCTCCGTGGCCCTTCCCAAGGCTGCTCCGCGTCAGGAATTGAGCACTATGCGATCCACATCACTTGTGACCTCTCGATTCACCTCCCCCGTCATCCGGGCCGTTTCCCGTTGGGTATTCGGCACGGCCGGAATCCTGTGGGTGGCCATCGCGGCCTCGCTCTGCGGGTGCAGCCCGATCGCCCCCGTCAACGGCTGGGCCATGAACCACAGAGGCAAGTCCCTCTACAAGCGGGGCAACTACGCACAAGCCCGCGGTGAGTTCGAGCGGGCCTTGATGGACAGCCCCTACAGCGCCGACTACGCCTTCAACGTCGCAGCCGCCATGGACCAGCAGGGAGATCACCTGGCCGCCGAAAAGATGTACCGCCATGCTCTGACACTTGATCCCGGACATCAACCGGCCTACCACGGCATGGCGGCCATGATGATAGAGGATGGCCGGACCACGGAGGCGACCGACCTCGTCAACACCTGGGCCGTGACCCAGCCGTACTCGGAAGAGGCTGCCACGGAACTCGGCTGGCTCAAGACGGAGCAGGGCGACCTCGAAGGGGCCGACCGCGAACTCCGCCGGGCTCTCCGCCAGAACCCCCGAAACTCCCGCGCCCTGGCTCAACTCGGTCGCGTGCATGGCAAGTCCGGTCGCACAGGCGATGCGGCCTCCGACTACGCCCGTTCCCTCTTCATGGACCCGAATCAACCCCAGACGCAGTCGGAACTCGCCGCCCTCGGCCAGGGGGCCTACGGCGATCCGGCCCTGCAAATGGCGACCGCCATGCCGATCTACGACCCCCTGCTGCAGGCGGCCGCCTACCCCGCCTTCACGGCCCCGCAGGCTCAGACACAGTTGGCAGGCAACCCGACCAGCGACCCAGGCTGGACCGGCTCCCCGGCGGGCATGCAGGCGACCTCGGCCCCGATGGGCGATCGCCCCGCCCAGGGCATGACCTATCCGCAACCCACTGGGCAGGCCAGCTGGTCCCAGCCGCAAATGCAGCCACAGATGCAGACGATGAACGGCCAGGCGACCGACCCGACCCCGGCCCACTCCGAAGCGGTCTCCGGCCCGTATTCGGCACCCCAGTTCTACAACGCCTCCCGCCCCAGCACCTCGTTCTTCCAGCCCCAGCAGTCGTTCCACGGATCGTTCCCCGGTTCGTTCCCCGGCGAGATGCTGACCTCGACGCCGATGCCGACTCCCGTCGACATGAACGTTCAGGCCCAGCCCGCCTCCCAATACCCCCCCACCTGGAACGCCGGTCAGCCGACCCCCATTCCGTTGCTGGTTCCCGGCAATCAATGGAACACCCCACCCGCGATGAACGCCTCGTTCGGAAACACCCTTCCCACCGAACAGATCTCCTCCGTCCCCGTCGTGCCCGCATTCTAAACCGCCTGATGGACACGTCTCTGACGAGCCCCTGTTCCCGACCGACAGGAGCGACGAGAGCGGTTCATTGAGACTGCTCCCCGTCTCAATCACCCTGTTAAAACACACCGTTGAGGCCGTTCAACGGGTCAGGTCAGGTTCCATGAAGACCCTTATCGCTGCGTGTCGGCTCACCCGATCGCCTCGCTGGCTGGCGAGACTCGTGATGCGGGGAGTCATCGCCACGCTCCTGCTCTCCGGGACTCCCGCCATGGCCTGGACCGACGCCGGGCACAAGATCGTGGCTTCGATCGCCTTCCGTCAGTTGTCCCCGGAGCAACAGCGAAAACTGTCGGAATTGCTGGAACACCACCCGCGATTTGACCTGGACTTTACCAAGAAGCTGCCCGCCGAGGTCACCCCCTCCGAGATGCCCGAGTGGCGTCTGCAACAGTCCGCGATCTGGCCCGACATCGCCCGGAGTTTCCGCGAGGAGAACAAGGCTCTCTTCCACCATGGCACGTGGCACTACATCAACCATCCGCTGCTCCTCAACGACGCGGAACGGAAGGCGATGGAAGCGGACCCCCGCTTCGTCCTCCAGACGGATGTCCCTGCCGACGAAGCCGCCCGTCTCGAAATGAACATCCTGCAAACGATCGCCTTCGCCCGCCAGCAACTCGCCGACACCGAAGTGCCGAAAGCCGAACGGGCGGTGCTCCTCTGCTGGTTGTGCCACCTCGTCGGCGACCTGCACCAGCCGCTGCACTCCACCGCCAGCTTCTCCCGGAATCTCTATCCTGATGGCGATCACGGAGGCAATCTGGTCCGCACGCAGGTCCGGAACAACCTGCACTCACTGTGGGACGGCTTCCCCGGCGGCAAACGGACCCTGCGCGAGGCCCGCAACGATGCCCTGACCCTGATGGCACACCCGGAACTCCAACCGCTCGGCCCCGCAGCTGCCGCCCAACTCGATCATCTCGTGTGGTTCGACGAGAGCCGCAAGCTGGCCGTGTCCGTGGTCTATACCCCAGAGGTTCTGACCCCTCTGCAAGGTCTGGAGGCTGAGCGCCAACCTGGCGAGACAGCTGAATTGACCCCGATCCCGAAGCTCGAACTGAGTGAAGAGTATCTAAAAACCGGCGGCCAGGTCGCCCAGCGCCGCCTGATCGAAGCCGGCTACCGCCTCGGTGCGGTGTTGTCGGAGATCCCGTAACCGCGTTCGCCAGAACGCGGGGGGCCTGCAATCCCGAGCGATGGAGGGACATCAATGACCGAACGGGAGTTGTCGAATCTCGATCTCTGGATGTGGGAGTACCCGGACAATCGCAAGAACTACCCTGGGATTCATCTGACTGGTCGACCCGCTGCTTGCGACGCCCTCAAAGAATGGCTGGTTCGGCTGCGAGACACTCCCGGCGGAGGGACAAGAACGATCCCGCTTCTCGCATTGAAACCCGAAGACATCGCGAAAATCTCAGGAACCCTGAGATATCGGGGGTTTTCCAAACTCGAACTGACTGTCACACCCGAGCGGGACGACCTCCAGCAGATGTCGATTCGGCAAGAGGGGGAGCGGGTGATCTTAGAAATCACATCAATGGGAATCGGGGAGTTGCTGAGGGGAATTCAGGATGTCCGGACGGGAACTGGTGACTACTCGATCAGACCCCAGGCGGATCGGGCAGTGGGTCACAAGCTCGGACGGCTGGACCGTGAATCGTTGTGCCTGTGGTTTTGGGCATGCTTTGGGCACTTGGCGGTCACGTGAGGCGGGAGTGAGGTGCGGGGTGCCAGAGGCGGATCACAGAATACTGACGACTGAAAACTGACCACATACCAAATAAAAAACACCCCGAGAAGATTGCTCTTCGCGAGGTGTTAAAAGTTCCCGGCAATGACCTATTTTCACGCCTTGCGGCACTATCGTGGGCTCCAGCAGCTTAACGGTCGTGTTCGGAATGGGAACGTGTGTTTCCTGCAGGATAAAGTCACCGGAATGCACTCGGGGCAGATTTCTCCATCCCGAGCGATGAGTGAAAAGGTGGAAGCAAAGCGTGTTCATCGTGCGATCTTGTACAGATCGCGGAGCTTGTCTGAGATGCAGATGTCCATTAGGCAGATGCTGTGTCAGATTCGTCAGCGATTGCTCGCTGTGAAATCTGACCACACGTCATCGTTCTGCGGACAGAGCAGAAAAGATCAAACTATCGTCCGTTAGTACCGGTCAGCTGAGACCCTTACGAGCCTTACACAC
>JAYWFM010000092.1:0-32094 GCA_043778825.1 Planctomycetota bacterium
AGGATGTCATCGTCTCTCGTGCTCATCGAATGAATTGACCGGAACTACAGGTCGATGATCTGGAAATCGGCCGGGATGATCGATCCCTCTTTCCGCAGAAGTTTGTGGATTCCAGCCGGAGTCGGTCGAGTCGCGAAGTACCAGTCTGCCTGGTAATCGTCGCCACGCTCAGCGGGGTGAATCCAGGCGCTGACACGCACCGTCATGCCTTTGGCCTTCATGCGTCTGTCGCGATTGGCAAGTCGCAGATTCTCGGCCACAGCAAATTTGGCAAGCTCTGCATCCAGATCCCACACGAAACAGGATTCGCATAAACCGCCTCTGGTCGTTTCAACCGTTGCAGGATCGAAAGCCGGTGCCGAACAGCGCCCGCACGACGTGGACTGTATGGCTGACAGCAGGCGGGAAACATCCGCATCCGTGGCGGTCTCCACCGTCAGGGCGCGGTCAACAGCATAGGCAACACCCAGTGAATCCCCGCTGACTTGTCGTAGTGTGACGGTCACTTGAAGCGGGTATCCAGGGTACATGAACACACAGGGCGACACTTCGCCTTCCAACCTGATGCCGTCCCCCAGATCGTGAACGTAGATATTGTCTCGGCGGATTGCTCCGTAGTTTGCGGTTTTCGTCATGGCAAGACTCCTTTCCAATGGTTGTTAGCGCTCGAAGACCATGCAAACATCGTGCAAGCCGGGAATGAATGACGACCGGTAGACCTTCTTGCTGCTGCTGGCCCCGTGGCTAAAGCGGATGATGTCGGTACAGCACTGCCGCAAACCGGAGTCGAAGGCAAGCCGTTTCGTGTGCCAGGTAAGAGGCACGAAGCCTTCTTCCCGGTCGGAATAGTCGCCCATGAGGATTGCCAGCTTGCCGCCAGGCTTCAGGGCACGGGCAGAATTGCGGATGAACTGGCGGTATCGCTGAAGGAAATGGTCCAGCGTCGGCGAACGCGAGAGGTCGCGAGGATCATCGGCGTAGAGTTTCTGACGCCAGTACGCTGGGTGGGACCAGATGAAGTCGAAGGTCTCCTCCATCGAGAAGTCGTTGGGGTCGCAGGCGTCAAAGCCCTGGTGGATGTCCCACGAGAAGCAGCCGAGGCCGAGTTCGTCGCAGACATCACGGCAAGTGCCACTTCCCGCCATTGGGTCACAAATGACCGTCGGCTGGAAATAAAGCAGCAAATCCTTGATGAGGTTCCCGCCACAATTACCGGGATAACTCCGGTCGCCGTAATCGCCCGCACGATGGTAGTGGTACAGGCTGGTCAGTCCGGGGACGGGGCTGGCGTTTCGGGGTGCGAGTGGCAGCCGTGCATAGACGGGTCGGTCACGCTCCTCTGTTCGAGGCGCGACCCGTTTCAGTCGGCTGGCATAGAAGGGATTGGCGATGTGGGTTGTGTAGGTCATGGATTCATTCTCCTTTCGTCTTGTTGGTCGTCATTGAGTTCGTTGATGTAGTGGCGGCAGGCCATTGCAAGAGAGATGTGAAAATCCTCGCCGTTGGCATCGGCCCAATGCTGGGCGTCGGTCAGCAGATCGACAAGGATTTCCTGCGGATTGCCGGTGCCGTAAGTCTCGATGGCCTTCTCGAAGGTTGTGGCGCGACGTGCGTTTTCCATAGCGACCTCCTATTCGCATGGCTCGTGCGGGATCAGAACCTCGATATCGGTGTCCTCGGGAAACGGGACGGTGCTGATGAGGTAGCCAATCCGGTTGACCAGGTGATAACCGCTGATGACGTACTGGTTGTCGTCGTCGCCATCGACCAGAGTCCAGATGTTGCGTGGGTTCTGGGCACGAACGAAGGCAAGTTCCTCGCCGTAGGTTTCAAAGAGGCAGCCGGGGCCGTCGTCGAATGCCCAACTCGCGTTGGGGTCGATGTGATTGGTGACGAGCGGATACTGCTTGTCGAATTCCTCTTCGGTTATCTGAGTCATGGTGATTCTCCCTCGTTGGTTAAATATGTACGTCAAGAACGACGATGTGGTGGCCCGGATACTGGCCCAGCAGGAGTCTCGCCTCGGACAGATAGTCGTCGTTCTCGGTGAGCATGATGCCCCACCATCCCATCTGGCCTGCTTCGTGCCATTCGCCATCGGGCGTGATGATCGCGTGGGGAATCCTGTTTCGTTCCAGCACCGCTTCGGTCGTCGCAAGGTTGTCGGAAACGGCTTCACGGCTTGTCTCGTGGCCGTTGATCCAGCCGTCCCAGCGGCCACCGATGACGTACCAGTCCCATTTGCTGTCGGGGTTGTAGGTCGATATGGGATCGCCATCCTCGTCAAAGTGCTTGTGGTACTCGATGTAGTCCCGGTACTTTTCCTCGGGCGTGGTGACGCGGAGTTTGTCGAGGTGTTCCCGGCACTTTTCCAAGTTGTAGTCGGCGTCTTGCCGCTGGATGATCCGCTCGAACCTGGCGATGTCACGGGTGAGGTCGGCCTGGGCCTCCTCAATCGAATAACTGACGTAAGGCTCGACTTCCTCGTTTTCGTCGTAAGGGGCCATCTGGTCCGATATGTACGAATTTATGATGGGAAGCTTGTGGCTGGGAACGATGATGCCGACGGTGAAATGCGTCATGTCCGGCTCCCTACTGAAACGTGGACATGAAGCTGCTGAGGTCATGAAACTCTCGTTCCAGTTCCTCATAGCAGTCGTCGAATTCGGGGTCACACCCGGCGGAAAGTACCTCGGCCAGTTCGAGGAGTCGTGCGTCGATGGCGATGCGTTCGATGTATTGCATAATCTGATCCCTTTCAGTTGAGAGGGCGGGCCGCTGTGGCCCGCCCGGTGGATGGTTAGCTACGAGTTTCGGGTTTTTTCAGGACAATCCGTCCGCTGAGCGGTACGGCATGAAGTTGGACGGTGAAGCCGCCATCGCGGTTCTGCCACGCAACCCCTACGCGATCCCAGTAGCTCGCATCATCCTTTCCATCCCGGACTTGCCATGCGATCAGACTTGGGCGGCGGTCGCGGACCGCCTTGTCGCCGTCATCGGTTCTTGTGTTCTCAGTCATAACTTTCTCCTTTTTGTTGCGTGACGCCGCTCCATTGCGGCCTTTCACGAAGCGCCCCTCGCAGACGCCTTGTCGGGCTTTAGTCCACGGCCACCATCGTGGTGGTCGTGTCCGCTGCCACGTGAGAAACGGAAGCTTCACACCTTTGAAAAATATCTTTGTGAAAGCCGTTTCTCTCGTTGCGGCGGGCGGCGGCGTCTGCACCTTGAGCGCAGGAAAGGACCGCACATGGGTTAGGCTGAATGAATCTCTAACCAAAAGGAGAAACCGCTTTTGACTCCACCGAACACGGGAACAGTGGCGGTGACATGGCGTCCCAAAAATCACTGTCGCCTAAACGCTGGTCGCCCCTGACAAGGCCGCGGGTGGACCCCTTCACCTGCGAGCGGATGGGTGTGAGCGTCGGGGTTGCACGAACCGCCGATGATCGGCGGTCCAGCTTCATGGTGGGCCGCTCAGCCCTCAACGAATTGTTCCCGAGACTCGAAGATCACCATTTGCCCGCCACAATGGCGTGCCCTTCGACTGAATGCTGCACGGATTTGGACCTCGACCAGGTGTCCGGCAAGCAAAGGCAGGAATGCGTCAAAAAATATTTGCCGGAAACGAAACGGTTGGGGACGGTGAGTGACATTTCGGTGGCGCGGCGGTGACATTTAGAAATGTCCATGCTCGGCTAATCGAGTCTGGCTGCGGCTCACAGACGATGTGTTAACGAAGGGTTAACGAATATGTGATAGGGTAAAATTATGCATGATCCGCATCACGCAACAGGATAGTGCCAAGTCTGCCAAGAGCTACTACGCCACGGCGGACTATTACAGCGAAGGTCAGGAACTCGTCGGTTCCTGGGGCGGAAAGGGTGCCGCACGGCTCGGACTGCAAGGCACGGTCGACAAATTTTCCTTTGAACGGCTTTGCGACAATCTCAATCCAAAGACCGGAGAACCGCTGACGCCGCGAACGCGGTCCGAGCGGACAGTCGGATACGACTTCACGTTCTCGGTGCCAAAGTCGGTCTCGCTGCTTTACGCGATGAGTGGTGACGAGGGGATCATGGATGCGTTCCGCAGCGCCGTCGATGAGACGATGCGCGAGATGGAAGCGGAGATGCAAACCCGCATCCGACTGGGCCGTCAGGACTTGAACCGCACCACGGGCAATATGACCTGGGCGGAGTTCATTCACACCACATCCCGGCCTGTGGATGGCGTCCCCGACCCGCAGTTGCACGCCCACGTCTTCGTGTTCAACACGACCTGGGACGAGGAAGAAAAGAGATGGAAGGCAGGCCAGTTCAGGGAACTCAAGCGGGACGCCCCGTATTTCCAGGCGGCGTTTCGGGTGCGGCTGGCCAACAAACTTCAGGACCAGGGCTTTGGGGTCGAGCGAAAGCGGGACGACTTTGAGATCAGCGGGATACAAGACGATGTGCTGGGACGCTTCTCACGGCGTACCGCTCTGATTGAGAAATTGGCCGGGGAGAAGGGGATCACCGATCCCAACCGTAAAGCCGAACTCGGGGCCGAGACCCGCGAAAGGAAAGGCAAAGCCCTGAGTTGGGATGCACTGCGCAAGGAATGGAACACGCGGCTTAGCGAACCGGAGCGTGATGCTTTGGCGGCTGTACACCGTCGCGAGCGTCCGGTTACCAGGAAATCGCGTGGTGAAGCAGCTTCAGTCGATTACGCCCTTGAGCACAGCTTCGTGCGTGACGCGGTCGTGCCTGAACGAAAACTTATTACCGAAGCCCTGAAGCGTGGGCTTGGTTCTGTGACCGTTGATAC
This sequence comes from Planctomycetota bacterium, assembly GCA_043778825.1. GTDB lineage: Bacteria > Planctomycetota > Planctomycetia > Planctomycetales > Planctomycetaceae > TH-plancto1. The sequence continues at coordinate 4,807 of JAYWFM010000092.1, forward strand.
CGTTACTCGCGAGGTGCAGGAACGCCCACTGATCCGAAGCAAGGTCGATGGGCGCAGGCTGGCGACGACGAATGAGATGATTGCCCTCGAATCACGGATGATCGACTTTGCACGCCTTGGGCGTGGGCGGTTCCGGCCGCTCGGCGATCCTGACCGGCCATGCTCCCGCGACTGGTTTAACGATGGGCAGAAAAATGCGGTCGCCCATGTACTCGGCTCGCGGGACCGGGTGATGATTATTCGCGGTGTCGCCGGAACGGGGAAAACGACACTGGAACAGGAAATCGGCGAGGCTCTGGCGGAAGTAGGTAAGCCCGTGGTTGCCCTGGCTCAATCGGTGAAGGCCAGCCGGGAAGTGTTACGTGAAGAAGCCGGATTTGCGACGGCGGATACGGTGGCGCGGTTCCTGAAGGACAAGGAGATGCAGGAGTCGGCGAGGGATGGCGTCATCCTCGTGGATGAGGCCAGTCAACTCGGCACGCGGGATATGAACCGAGTGTTCGATGTCGCCGAAGGAATTGGGGCACGGGTGATACTGGTCGGTGATCGCCGCCAGCATCGTAGCGTCACAGCGGGCGAACCACTCAAACTTCTGGAGGAAAGGGCGGGACTCCGTGTCGCGCAAGTCACTACAATCTTGCGGCAGAAGGGGGAATACAAGAAGGTCGCGGATGCACTGAGCGAAGGGCGGACTGGGCCTGCCTTCGAGCAGCTTGAAAAGCTGGGATGGATCAAACAGGTTCCGGATGCGGACCGCTACAAGGAACTGGCTGCCGCCTATCTTTCCGCCGCCGCTGAAACGAAGAAAGACGGAAAGCCGAAGACTGCCCTCGTCGTCTCTCCCACGCACGCCGAATCGGCCAGGATTACGGAGGCCATTCGCGCTGGACTGAAAGAAGAGGGCAAGCTCGGCAACGAATGCATCGTCCAGGTCTGGACTCCGACTCGCCTGACCGACGCCCAGAAAACGGACGCTACTCAATATGAACCAGGCGACCTGCTCCAGTTTCACCAGAATGCACCCGGCCACACCAAGGGATCGCGCATGATCGTGGGTGAGGGGGCCAAACCGCCGACCGAGCTTGCGAATCGGTTCGAGGCATACCGGCCAATACAGTTGGCCCTTGCCGGAGGCGACCGGGTTCGCGTGACGGCGGGTGGCAAGACCAAGGACGGCAAGCACCGCCTGAGCAACGGGTCGCTCTTAACCGTTCAGGGATTCAACAAGCGTGGCGACATTATCGTCGATCACGGTTGGATCATAGACCGGGATTTTGGACACCTCAGCCACGGATATGTTGTAACCAGCCATGCGAGTCAGGGCGTTACCGTTGATAAGGTTTTCGTCGGCGTGTCCAGTGAATCGTTCCCCGCGACCTACCAGCGGACTGCGTATGTGGCGCTGACACGCGGGCGGGAACAGGCCCAGATATTCACGGACGATAAAAACGAACTTCTTTCGGTGGCCTGCCGGACGGACGAACCATTGTCGGCGACGGAGCTTTCTGAGGCTCCACGGCAGATTCCACCTTTGCCGGTCGGAATCATGAAACGATTGGGGTTCACCCGTGGTTTTTCCGTGTTCAATGGGCGGGACAATTCTAAGCAGCAGGGCCTTGGCAACGAACCCGTGAATGATCGAGGACTGGATCATGCAGGATGAGACCACACACAAAGACCGCTTGCAGCGGAACCCGCCTCCAAAGGGACTCAGCGGGATTTTGCAATCCAAAGAAGCGGACATAGAAGGTGTCGAGGCTTCGTGCGGAGCGTTCGGATATCTGCGCGGCATCCGGGATCAGGCAGCGTCGGTGGAGTTCCGTTTGCGGGACGGAAACTCAGTCTGGTTTCCCTACGGGTGGCTTGGAACCTGGAAGTACAACCCGTCTGAAGGGCTGCTGCTGAAATTCTCGGGTGATCTCGTATACCTCGTGCTCATCAAAGGGAGCAACCTCGACCGGCCTCTTAAGGAAGGGGCGATCAATCTCACCCATGCGGGCTTCCAACGGCACCGGGTGCTTTGGGTGCGCGAGATGTCCGAAGAAGACATCCGGCAAGTGGGAGAGACGGGGCCGACCATCGACAGCATTGAAATCGCGGAGTTTGAGTCGCACGCCGCCCTCAAGGAATGGCTCGGCAAGAAAGCCCCTGCGTTCGTGCCGTGATTCGGCTATGCCGTGCATAGCACATCACCGTTAAATAAGTATTAATGCATCGTTAACAACACGAAGGATCGTGCCACACTCGCGCAATGTCTAAAAACGCAATAAGGTGTACATTTCGCCGGAGTTCATCAAACAGCATTCAGGCTTCACTTTATTGGTGACAAAAGGTAGGTGACAGAATAATGTCGCCGGATGGATGGTCCCACTTCCGCCAATCTCGTCGGGTATGCCCGCATCTCTTCTGCCGACCAATCTGAGGATGGACAGGTCGATGCCCTTCGCTGCGCCGGTTCGACCCGGATTGTGGTCGAGAAAGTTTCCGGGGTCGGGGTGCGACCTCTTCTCGATGAGCTGATTGAAAGCCTCGCGTTTGGCGACTCTCTCGCGATCACGGAAGTTAGTCGCCTCGGCCGAACCACGTCGGATATTCTCTTGCTGGTCGAAGACCTGCATCGGCGGGGCGTTCACCTCCGCATTCTCAATCTTGGCATCGACACCGGCACGCCAGCCGGAGGTCTCGTACTCACCATGATGGCTGGGCTGGCCAAATTCGAGCGGGAACTTCTGCGAGAACGGCAGCGACGAGGGATTGAAGCAGCGCGACAGCGGGGCAAGCATCTTGGGCGGCCTCCACTGCTCACCGCGAAGCATGCTGGGTCCGCCATTGAGCGGCTTCAGACTGAAAGTCTGGCCTCTATCGCGAGCGAATGGCGCGTCTCGGAGAGAACGCTTTCGCGTTCGGTGAAGAAACACGCGGGGAACGGCCCACCGCCTCTGCGTCCTGGCGGCAAGGGAAAACCAAAACGTCGCGGCCACATTCTCAAAATGGAGTAGAAATCATGGATAACCTTCTTATCGCCTTTTTTGAAGCACACAACGCCGACCGGAATCATCATCGCCGTTATGAAATTCGGCTTGGGCGCGATCTGTTCGGCGAATGGACCGTTTCCTTGAACTATGGTCGCACCGGGCGAGGTGGACAAGAGATTCGCCACACGGGACCGGACCCTGTTCAGCTTCAGCGCGTCATTCGTGAATCCCTTCGGCGACGGCTGACTGCCCCAGGGCGGATTGGCTGCAAGTACCTGTTGAACGGCGTGAGCGCCGCAGAAGGTATCGACGCTTCGTTCTGGCTGCCTGCCGACACGATGACACTGTTCTTGACGGTGAGTCCGCAAGGGAACTGACCAACGCTTCGGCTAAAGTGGGTTACGGCTCACGCGTCTCAGTGCGAGAAACGCCATTTCCAGCGTCGTTTCGCCGGTTGTGACTTCATTTGGAGTTGCAAAAGCCCGTTGCGCGATCCCACGCGGTCATTTCGCGGGAAAATGTGGGTGGATTTGCGAGAACCTTCGTCGATTCATGCGGAATCGAATCATAAACGGGCGATTATTGCCCGAAATCCGCGAAACACAGATTTGAACCACCGGCGTCTCAAGTTCACCACCTGCGGGACAGGGGCGATCATGAAGAACTTCGCCACCTCTTTGAAATCGCCAGATTTTTTGTCGGGCGGCTGATCGGCTACTGTTGACGTTACCGAATGCGAAGCAATTAAGGCGACCTTGGAAGTATTCTACGCTGCTCGGCTCCGTAGGGAAGTCATTCGAGACGATTGCGGCGGCATTTTTGGCTTCCTCCAGTTTTCCCGGCGAGAAATCTTCTTTCATTTCGTCGTGTTCGGAAAGAAGGCCATCGGCGGAGCTTCGACCAGAACCCGCCGATCAGACGACTTTCAGCGATGTTAGGGTTCAAACCGGCTGATTGAAGTCTGTTTTCTTGGATCAACGCCGCTGTTCTGGCACCATTGGCGCGTTTCACCCCTTTCTCGTCCGCGACTTTCGTTCAAATTCGTCGAAAACACGGTAAAAGCCCGCGATATGCACGCGAAAAGTGTCGGAAATCGTGCAGGGACAATTTCTGCGTGAAGGAATGTTGCCGGACTACATCGTTTTCGTGAAGCCGTACATGCAACGAGAGAGTTCCAAGAACCTCTTTGACCTAACTCTTTGAACGGTCTCGCAGAAACAACTCGGCTGCCTAGACATCGCAACTTCAATTCAAGCTGTTGGTTACGCGATGCCCGCCAGAAGCGAATGCGGAAAGGTCGCCCAATTCCAGCCTTCCTCCGGCGTTGATGATGTCGGGAAGAGCATAGGCCCTCAGTAGAGTTGGGTGTTGGCCGGGACAGCCAAAGCAGCCTTTGGCACGCGGGTTGCCAAGGGGCGCGCGATCCCAGCCCTCAGCACTCGGGAATGGCTCCAGTGCTCAACCAAAAGACCGACAGAGTTTATCGGTCTACCGAACGCGAAGCCGGTTGTTCCGCACATCACTAGAAAGGGCACGTCATGCTGCCAGTCATCGGATTGCTCGGGACCGCCTTCGCGGCTCTCGGTGCATATGTCCTCGTGTGGTACCACAACCTCACGACTGAAGAGCGTGAAGAGGCGGATCGCCTCGCCTGCGATTACGCCATGCAAATCTACAACAGGAAGCTGAATCAACTCAGCCATTCGGAGAAGGGCTTCATCAATGATTTGGTGAAGCAGCACTTCTAATTGCAACCACCTGCGGGGTCGGGGCGCTCTTTGAGCGTCCCGGCTTGCTGCGGCAGGAAGTTCTCCGAACTCGCATTCAGAGCACGAAGCCCGATCAACAGCCAGTTGAAATTACAGGAGAGACCACGATGCCGACGCTGCAAACACGACCACGAGACTGGTTCAAGCCCGACCCAAAACAACCTCGCACGTCTTATGACGAGGACGAAGTCAATCGCCTCGGCGAGGACATGCTTGCCCGTGGTGTCCTAGTCCCGCTCCTGGCACGTCCGGAAGGCAACCACGGCATCATCATCGACGGCTGGCGTCGCTGGCTGGCTGCTGGCAAGAAGGGGATCGTCGAACTCCCGGTGATTATTACCGACAAGGCGCAGACCGACATGGAGGTCCGTGGCATCCAGATCGCTACAGCGATTCATCGGGCGGATTTGACCGGCTTCGAGAAATGGATGGCTTGCAAGGAATTGCTGAGCCTCAATCCGGACTGGCAACTGGCTGACCTGGCCAAGTTCCTGCATCTGGGAGCGAGCACAATCACCAAACTCATGTCGCCTTCAAAAAGCTCGAAGGCGTGGCAGGAAGCACTTGCAAAAGGGCAGGTGGGCATCGGTGACTGTTACGCGGCGGCGGGATTGCCGGAGGCGGAACAAGCCGCACTGCTAACCATGAAACTCTCGGGAGCGAGTCGAGACGATCTCGCCCAGGCCGGACGCAAGCACCGCAACGGAAGCAAGCCGTCGATCAGGTTGACCCGCGTGAAGTGCATCCTGCCGTCATCGGGCGTGAGCATCATCGCCAGCGGTGCGGAACTGTCTCTCGACGATCTCATCGAGTCGTTGAGCGAGGCGCAGAAGGAAGCAAGGAAAGCCCGCGACCAGGGTCAGGACATCAAGTCATTCCAGGCGGTGATGACCGCCAAGAGCAAGAAGCGAAACGAGTGAGCGGCTCGATAACAACGCTCCCTGCGACCGTATCGCAGACGGTCAGGGTTTTGAATACCGCCGCGACAACTTCGTCACGGCTCAGTTACTCCACCTTATTTTCAGAAAGGAGCATGCGATGGACAGGCTGATTCTTGTTTTTGTCGAGATCATTGCCGTGTTGCTGATGGGCAACAGCAAGAAATGATTTCGCGCAAAAACCCACGATCAATGGCTCGGCCCACTTGCGTGAGCGAGTGGCGTCGAGCCGATCGTGGCTCGTTGCCTCATCAGGCTCAACAGCCCGATGCGAGATTCCAAGCACTTAACAAACCAATTTTGCGGAGCATACCATGCAAAGTCTGTTGTTCATGATCTCAACCATGTTGGTGTGCGGCACGATTCTGGCGGCAACCTTCGCTGTGTTGCTCTCGCTGCCACAGAGCAAGCTGCGCGACTTTTTGATGCCGATCATCGGTTGGTGCGTCGCGATCTTCTGCGGCATCTACTGCATCTCGCCCATCGACATCGTCCCTGAAGCCGTCCTTGGCCCGTTTGGCCTGATCGACGATCTCGGGGCCTTGGTGACCGGGATTGCGGCGGCACGCATTGCGATGAAGAAGGCCAAAGAAGAACGCAACTAAAGCCACGTACCCGCAAGAAGTGATGCGAAGGGAGATATCCGATGATGATTCATGCACGAAGCATTATGAACCGCGTGGACGTGTTCGTGTACGCACTCTGCCGGACCATGCTGATCGTAAGCGTAGCGGCATTCGGCTATGCCCTTGCGTCAGCGGTTCTCGACCTCGGTGGATTGGTCATTATCGGGATCATCATCCTCGTGACTGCGGCCATAACCCGGCGTCGGGGCGAAGCGTTTACCGCTTTCGGTACGGCACGCTGGGCGGACGCCGCTGACCTGCGGGCGGAAAGAATGCTCGGTGCCAACTCCGGGCCAATCCTCGGGCGGGTCATGGACGGGGGAAGGCCGCCTTTGCGACAGGCAACGCGACGTTTGTTCGACTTCACGATTTCATCGAAAGAGGCGTGCGAACAATTCCTGGCGTCGGTCCGCTTTGGGGAAAAGGGGAAGATGAATCCCGCACTGGTCAGGATGCCGAAGGCCGTGCATACGGCGGTGTTCGCACCGACTGGCGTGGGCAAGGGCGTGTCGTGCGTGGTGCCGTTCCTTCTCACAACCGACGAATCGGCGGTCGTCGTCGATTTCAAGGGTGAGAATTTCCGGCTCACTGCGGAGCATCGGCGGCGGGAGTTTGGGCACCGCATCGTCGTACTCGATCCGTTCCGAATGGTGACACCGACGCCCGATACGTTCAATCCTGTGGAATTCATTGAGCGAGGATCGCCGTTGGCCATTGATGAATGCCGCGACCTGGCTGAGGCGCTGGTGATTCGTACCGGTCAAGAGAAAGACCCGCACTGGACGGACTCGGCGGAGGCGTGGATTGCAACCTTAATTGCACTCGTCGTGCATTACGCGGAGAGCGAGGATCGGTCATTGCAAACAGTGCGGTCGATGCTGACAAGTCCCCACAAGCTCGAACTCGCCATCAAGCTGATGTGCGCCTCCGAAGCCTGGAGGGGAATGCTGGCCCGCATGGGAGGGCAGCTTACCCATTTTAAGGACAAAGAGCTTGGATCGACGCTGACCACGACCAACCGGTTCTTGCGATTCCTCGATACCATCGCCATCGCGGAGAGCACCGAAACCAGCAGCTTCAACCCGGCCGATCTGCTCGGTGGGAAATTGACCGCCTACTTAGTGTTGCCGCCGGAGCATATGCGGGCCGCGACGCCGTTGCTACGAGTCTGGATTGGTTCGCTTCTTCGGGCGACCGTGCGTGGCGGATTGCAAGATCATACTAAAGTGCATTTTGTCCTCGACGAGAGCAGTTCCCTGGGACATCTCGAAGCATTGGATGATGCGGTCGATAAGTACCGGGGATATGGCGTCAGGCTTCAGTTTTATTACCAGTCCCTTGGCCAACTCAAGAAATGCTTTCCAGACGGGCAAGACCAAACCTTGCTCAGCAACGTCAGCCAAGTGTTTTTCGGCGTCAACGACCTACAAACCGCTGAGTATGTCAGCAACCGTTTAGGTGAAGCGACCATCGTGATTAAGAGCGGCGGGACAGGGACCGGTACGTCGCACCAAAGCTCAACGAGAGGCGACAACAGTTCCAGTTACTCATCGAATGAGAACGACAACTGGGCACAACATGGCCGCAAATTGTTGAAGCCTGAAGAAGTGCTGGCGTTGTCGGAGCGGATCGCCATCACGTTCACACCGGGAGTGCCGCCGATCTGGACCCGGCTGGTTCGCTACTACGAAGAGTCACTGCTGCCACGACAACTGGGAGGTTGGGAGCGGTTCAAAGCAATTGCGGACGCTGTACTTTTCTCGGCGGCACTGCTGGGTATGGCTTTGATGCTTGCAGCGACATGTTCGGGACAACGTGTCCAGAAACCAAAGATGGAATACATGCCGCCCGCATACCAGGAATGAAATCCTCATCACAGAAAGACGGGTGAATCATGGCTGCACGCGACTTCTTCGAGGTCATGAAAGAAACGGTCAACGCCATTGCTCCTGGCCTCAAAAACATCGGGCCGCAAGTCGAGGCGGAAACGGAACGGCTCATTAAGCTCGGGGCGGCAGAGATCGCTCATGCGCTCTTCGGCGGTTCTGCCTTCACGCTCTACGGAGATGGCCAGAAATCGCAAACGCCGTGGTTGGTCCAAGGCCCGCCAGAACACGGAGTTCACGATACGACACCGCAACCCGAGCAACAGCAGGATCGCGGCGGAATCGAGATGTAGATTTTGGTGTGGCGTTGAGAGGCCCGCAAGCGACGAGAAGAAGGGAGAAGCAGCGATGACGATCGAACAACGTCTGGAACGGATCGAAGCGGCGATCCTTCTCCTTTGTGGACGCCAAGAAGCGAAGGCGTGGTACTGCGTCCAGGAATTCGCCAACCTCGTTGGTCGGGAGCCATTCACTTGCCGCGAATGGTGTCGCCGTGGACGCATCCAGGCGAGCAAGAAGCACAGTGGCCGTGGTGCCCATGCCGCGTGGGCTATTGCTCACGAAGAGTTGGAGCGTTACCGGCGTGAAGGTCTTTTGAGTGGTCGCTGAACAGCAACACTCTTCAAGCCACTTGATACTGGCCCGTCCCGGGTCGTGGTGTACGGTGCGCGAATTATTAGCCTCGCTTCCTTTCGTAGTGGTGGATTCCCGTCATGTCCCGCAGCAATCGGAAGAAAGATTGCGAAGTCGCTGCCGATGCTCGAAAGAGCATCGTCCCGGCCGGGACGCCGGAATGGGTGACTCCTGAACTGGTCGAAGCCACGATTTGCACCTGGCAACCGTACTACGAGGCTCGCCTGACTCCCGACGACGCTGTTACAATGATCCTCAACGTGGGTCGGTTGTACGAGGTGCTTGGTCGGGGGTCGTCACCATGAAACAGTTCGTCGCTTTGGCTCGGGTCAGTTCACGGGAACAGGAACGCGAGGGTTTCTCGCTTGATGTGCAGGAAGCCGCGTTGAAGGGGTACGCGGAAAAACATGGCGGGATGATCATTCGCCTGTTCCGTATTGCCGAAACCGCGAGTAAGCGGGATGAACGCAAGACCTTCAAGGAAATGGTCGCGTTCGCCAAAAAGAGGGCGGCGGAACTGGATGGGCTGCTTTTCTACAAGGTGGACCGGGCTGCACGTAACCTTGTCGATTACGTCGAACTCGAACGTCTCGAATCAGAGTACGACGTTCCCTTCATCTCGGTGTCGCAACCAACCGAGAGTAATCCCGCTGGCCGTATGATGCGGCGGACGCTCGCCAACATGGCGAGTTTCTTCACCGAGCAGATGGCCGTCGATATCAGCCTGGGAATCAGCCGCCGGGTACAGGAAGGATTGTTCCCCGGACGGGCACCATATGGCTACCGGAATGTGCGGATCAATGGCCGGAGCATTGTCGAGGTCGATCAGGTCGCGGCGACGAAGGTTCGTCGCATTTTTCAACTCTACGCCTACGAGAACTGCACGCTCGAAGGAGTCGTCGCGAAACTCGCACAAGAGGGCATGGAGTTCCGGTCGGGCAAGGCAGGATTCAGTCGAACGTCGATTCATAACATGCTGAATGACCGAGCCTATATCGGCGAGGTGCAATATCGGGGCGGCTGGCATCCGGGCAAACACGAGCCGCTGATTGACCGGGGCACATGGAACTGGGTGCATGCCCTGCTTGGCGGTGGCAACCAACAGTCCCATACGATGGCCTACGCCGCCGAGTTCATGCAATGCGGCCATTGCGGGCACCAGATCACTGGCGAACTCAAAATCAAGAAGACGAAGGCCGGTCCCCGCGAATACCTCTATTACCGCTGCACAAAGTACAACAAGCCGGGACATCCCCGGACTCGTGTTACTGAAGCCGATCTCGACCGCCAGATGCTGGCCATCTTCGACCGCATGCGGATCGAAGACGAATCAGTTCGCGATTGGTTTCGGGCCGTGCTTGCTTCGCAAACCCGCGACTCCCAGGCGGATTCCCTCGCTCAAAGGGCGGAATTGCAACGGCAGTCTTCGTTGCTCGTAGCCCAGCAGGACCGGCTGCTCAACTTGCGGATTGATGACCAGATCGACGAAGAGACCTTCGTCAGAAAACAAACGGAGCTTCGCGACCGCGTGGCTTCGATCAAGTTACAGCTTGAGGTTGTGGACCGCTCTCACGACGAAACGGCGGAATTGGCCCTGAAGGTGTTTGAACTTTCTCAAACCCTTCGGCATCAATGGCTTACTGCCGATTACGCCGCGAAGCGCCGAATCCTGGAAATCGTCTGTTTGAACTGCCAGCTTGTTGACGCAAAGCTTTGCCCTGAAATAAGAAAGCCCTTCGACGTACTCGTCGAAGGGCTTCTTGTTCCCGATAGTGGAGGCGGCGGGAATCGAACCCGCGTCCTGAGAACCTTCAAGTGGGGCCTCTACGTGTGTAGCCGGTCGTTTGTTGTCACGGGGGTTGGCACGGCAGGCAAGGCCTCAACCCGTCAGGGAACGACAAAGTCTCATCCGGAGAGTAATCCCCACGACGGCAAGCCGTCTTGATTCCGGACCAGCCCGAGTTTGTGACCGGTCTTTGGACTCCTCAGGCGGGGATTCCTCGACCGGCGTTGCCTATCTCTAGGCAGCGATTGCAAACTGCTTGTTGGCAGTTGTGTTTTGATCTGCTTTTTACGTGGCCAGCTGATCAACCACGACACGCAACCTTCACTCTAGGAGAACCAGTCTATACCGATCGCCCCCGAAGTGTGACCGCTCGGGGTGCTAATCCCCAGCCGTCACGTCAGTCATTCTACCACTGACGGGGGGGAGGTCAAATGGGGGGAGAGGGATGAGGGGTGTGTGCATCGGAAATGTAGTTCTACGGTCCGATCTCGGCATCTGATTGCAAGTGTCATCTCAGACATGGGTTGCGACATCGCAAATCTCGGTGGTGCCATCGATTGATCACAATGAGTTCAAGCCGGCATGTTTCGAATCCTCATCGAATTGCTGGACACCCGTGTTGGAGGGACTTCTTTTTGACTTGTTTACCACATGTTCCATCGTCTCCCAATTCAACTGGGCCTGTTTGCCACAAACCCGCGATGACACGAAAGTTGCAGCCAGGAACTTCTTGTCGTGTTGGACCGGACAGTAGAGGTAGTCAGCGGAACAATTCACACAGTGGCACGGAGGCACGGAGAAATCCAGGAGTTTGTGAGCCGCTGATGAACGCAGATGAACCCAGCGAGCCACAGCCGCAACCGAATGGGAACACACGGAGTTCGCTGATCGTCCTCCGACTTTGCGTCCTAGCGCCTTGGCGTCTTTGCGTTAACTTCCGAAGCGTCTGGGTTCCTGGCAGACAGCAGAATTCAACGCAAAACGCCAAGGCGCTAGGACGCAAAGGGGGAAGGCTGCCAGCTCGGACCGACCTGCCTCCGAAAACTCGCGCAGCTCGCATACATTCTGGGGGTGAGTAGTACAGATGATCGCAAATGATTGCAAATGATTGCAGATGATTGCAGATGAGAGATGAGTCGCGAACGATGTGTTCTCGGAGTTTAACCCCTGCATCCGTGTTCCTCTGCGGCTCCCCCCTTGCGGCATGATGCACTCGGGGAATTGCTGACTACTTTTCTGATGCACACCCCCCGTCGGCGTTCGGGGCTGACAGAGATTGACCCACTCCCCGGAGCGGCATAGAGTGTTGGATCGAGTTCCGTGGCTCTGAGAAGGAGTCCCGGTCTCCCGCCGCTCTTGTCGTCCCATGGAGTTTGCATGGCCAGTCCCGAGAAGCCCACCCCCAGCGATCCCAAACGCCAGCCGGAGCGGCACTCCAGCATTGGGTTTTGGTACGTGATGGGGGCGGGCGTGTTGATCGCCTTCTGCTGGTATTGGCTGGCCACGCAAAAGCAGGGGCAGGAACTCAGCTTCGGCGCGTTTCGCACGGGGCTGGAGCACGGGCAGTACACCTCGAAGAATGTCCATAATCTCCAGTTCGGGCGATCGTTCATCACGTTTCAGGACCGCCCGGAGCCGGTGCATTCCACTGGCAGCCCGTGGCCGTTTCGCAAAACGCCCGCCGACGCGGAAGGCCCCGAAGCCAAGATTATCCGGTCGCACGTGAGCATCGGGGCACTCCCGGAGCAGTCGCTCGACAAGTTGAACGATGCCCTGCACAAAGCCGGGATCACCGTCCACGGACAGAAACCGGTCACCGAGTGGTCCTCGCTCGTGACGCTGCTGATGATGGCCATGACGCTGGCGGCGTTGATCTTCTTCTTCCGCCGCATGACCGGACCGGGGACCGCCATGTCCTTTGGGCGCAGCCGGGGCAAGCTGTTTGAAGGAGAAGAGACCCGGATCACGTTCGATCAGGTGGCCGGGATTGATGAAGCAGTCGAGGAGCTGCGCGAGGTGGTGGAGTTCCTGCGGACGCCGGCCAAGTACCAGGCCCTGGGTGGTCGCATCCCGCGCGGGGTCTTACTCGTCGGGCCACCGGGAACGGGCAAGACGCTGCTGGCCAAGGCGGTGGCCGGAGAGGCGGGGGTGCCGTTCTTCAGCCTGTCGGGTTCAGACTTCGTTGAGATGTTCGTCGGCGTGGGAGCGGCCCGCGTGCGCGACATGTTTGCCCAGGCCATCGAGAAGGCCCCGAGCATCATCTTCATTGACGAACTCGACGCCATCGGGAAGGTGCGCGGCAGTGGGATGCCGGGCGGGCACGATGAGCGGGACCAGACGCTCAACGCCATGCTGGTCGAGATGGACGGGTTTGCGTCCGACCAGAGCGTGATCGTCATGGGGGCCACCAACCGGCCCGAGACCCTTGACCCGGCGCTGATGCGACCGGGGCGATTCGATCGCCACGTGCTGGTCGACCGACCCGACTACAAGGGCCGCGAGGCGATCCTCAAGGTCCACTCGACACGGGTCAAGATGGCCGACGATGTCAAGCTGACCAACCTGGCCAAGATCACTCCCGGGTTCGTGGGGGCCGACCTGGAGAACCTCGTCAACGAGGCCGCACTCCTGGCCGCTCGTAAGAATAAAGACGCCGTCACGATGGTGGAGTTGGAGGAAGCGGTCGAGCGCGTGAGTATTGGGCTGGAGAAGACCAGCCGCATTATCAAGGACGACGAGAAGCTCAGGCTGGCGTGTCATGAGTCCGGCCATGCGCTGGTCGCGAGCAGCCTGCCGAACACCGATCCAGTCCACAAGATCTCGATCATCCCGCGTGGGTTCGGGGCCTTGGGCTACATGCTGCAACGTCCGGAAGATGACAAGCACATGATTACCCAGTCAGAACTCGTCTCCCAGATTTGCGTGATGCTGGGCGGCATCGCCGCGGAGGAAGCGACCTTCCAGGAGGTCGGCACCGGAGCCAGAAACGACCTCGAGCGGGCCACCGACACCGCCCGCCGGATGGTCACCGAATACGGCATGAGCCCCAAGATGGGCCGGGTCAACTACAGCGACTCGCGGCGGTCGCCGTTCCAATACGGCTCGACTCAAGCCGTCGAAAGTACCCACTCCCAGCAGACCATGCGGGAGATCGATGTCGAAATCAAACGCATCGTCGACGAGTGCATGGAAACCACTCGCGAGATCATGCGAAGCCGCCGCCCGGTCCTCGACCAGATTACGAAGGAGCTGATCGAGGTCGAGGTCATGGACTCCGAGCGCCTCCAGAAAATCCTCGACGCCCACCGCACCGGCCCGCAACTCAAACCGGGGACATTCGTCGAGAAGCCGTTGCGGGATGAGACGCTGATCGAGCGCAGTGAATCTTTGCCGGTCGCGGAAGGCTCAGCGAAAGGCCCGTGACGGGTATTAAAGTCCCCCAGTAGGACGACCTTTCCAGACACGCCCGACAAAAGTCGATTTCGGACGAAAACGCCTCGAAAAACCCAGTGTTTCAGAGGGGTCAACTCGCCGTTTTTCGACTTATGTCGGTTACGTCTGGAAAGGCCGTCATACGGGGAGACTCTTTTCAACCCACGCCATTAGGCATCATTTCGCTTCCCAATCAAGCCCACCGGTGTCCACCCTTTGGTCTCTACACCACTCCCCACCCCGGAGAGACCAATGTCCCGAGGGTGTGGGTCATCGAGCTGGCCCCCGCTGTGTCCGGTTCGCCATCCTCGGCGAATGCACCGTGGATGAGCAGGCGACTCAAGGCAGAAGCCTCTCCAGCACCTCCACCAGCCGGTCGATCTGCTGCGGCGTGTTATACAGATGACAGGACACGCGGATGTGCATCCGGTCCTGCCACTCCACGACCGGGATCTCGATCCCGAATTCGGTGGCCAGTTGTCCCTGGAGCGGGTGCGGCGTTCCGGGTTGTTGCTCGACTCGTTTCAGTCGCGGGAGTTCAAGAGTCAGCATTGTGCCGAACTCGTTGTCCTTCGCCAGGGGGATGGCCTCGCAGCGTGTGGTGAGCTGCTGCCCGGCGTACTGGGCGAGGGTGTGGCACTGGTCGCGGAAGCGGTCGAGGCCGACGGACTGCAAGAAGCGGATCGCCTCCGGCACCGCGAGGTACGCCGCCGGGTCGTTCGTGCCGAACCAGTGGAACTCGTCCACCCAGCGGGGCTCGCGACCGGAAAGGCTGCGCCCCCAGCTGATGATGGCGGGTTTGAGGCCGGACTTGTGCTTGGGCTTGGCGTACAGGAACCCGCTGCCGAACGGGGCGGAGAGCCACTTGTGCAGGCTGGCGCAGTAGTAATCGCAGTCCAGCGAGTCGATCTTCAGCGGCAGCATGGCGACCGCATGCGGGCCATCGACGCAGACGGGTATGCCGAGCGGTTTCGCGCGGCGGCAGACCTCTTCCACGGGCAGGATCAATGCGGTCGGCGAGGTGACGTGGCTGATCACGATCATCCGCGTGCGGGAGGTCACACGATTAAAGATGGCATCCACGCGGTCGCTGGCGGTGGCCTCACCCATCGGCAGCCGAGCGAGGACGGTCTTCGCCCCCACCCGCTGGCAGTGCGCCCCCCAGATGCGAATGACCGCCCCGTACTCGTGGTCATTGAGCAGCACCTCGTCCCCAGGCTCCAACTTCGTGTTCTCGGCGACGATGTTCATGGCCACGGTGGCATTCGGGACGAAGGCCAGATTCTCGGGACGACAGCTGAGGAACTTGCCGAGGACATGGGCGGCCTCGTCGAGCAGAGCCTCCTGCCTGCGGACGAAAAACTCCATCGGGTTGCGTTCGAGTTCCTCGGTCCAGCGCTGGCGGGCCTCGCGCACGACGCGCGGAGAAGGCCCGAACGACCCGTGATTGAGGTACGTCACAGCGGGTGCCAAGTCCCATGCGGACGGGAACTGGCTCCAGTCAAACCGCGAAAGATCGGGAGAGGGAGCGGACACGTAGAATCCTTTCAGAGGCAAGAGCCGCGAGTCAGGGGAGACGTTCCATTTCACGCACGGCTCGGCAGGAGCGGTTCCCTCCTGACTTCAAAGGGTGGCCGCAAAAAACTCAAAAGGGAGGACTCTTCATTTTGCGTTCTTTGAGTTTCTTGCGGCCATCACTCTCCGTTGAAATCACATTCTGCGGGGAACCCACAATCGTTTGAGAAAGGCGATCGAGACCGTGTGTGCATCAGAAAAGTAGGCAGAGTTTCACCACAGATCCCAGACACATGAGGAACACGGGGTCTGGCAATCCGCGGCACGGGAGATCACTCGGTTCAGCGCCACTGAACTTGGAAACGCAGAGGGCGCTGAGGACGCCGAGAAATCCGTCTCTTCTGAACTCTGCGTCCTCAGCGCCCTCTGCGTTTCAATTCCTCCCGTCCCTGGCGTTCGAATGTTCACCTCCGGATGCCGAGAGCAAATGGGGGAGAGGCGACTGGTTTTTGGGCTGCCTGCTTTTCTGATGCACACACATCGAGACTTCCCGGAACACGAATCCTCCCGCTGGAGATCGCTGACGAGTATACTTCCTGGCCCGACCTTCGAAGACCCTGCAACACTGATGGCCAGCAAAGACTCCAAAACGAAAGGCGACGCCGACCGGATCGTATGCCGGAATCGGAAGGCGTCGCATGAGTACGAGATCCTCGATGAGCTCGACTGCGGCATCATGCTCGCAGGCAGCGAGGTGAAGAGCGTCCGTAACAACAAGATCACCATCGATGAGGGGTTCGCCCGCGTCGAACGCGGCGAGGTGTGGCTCTATAACGTCGACATCGCGGAATACTCGCAAGCGAACCTGATGAACCATCCGCTGCGGCGGCCGCGCAAGCTGTTGCTGAAGAAGCGGGAGATTGAGAAGTTCGCAGCCCGCGCCGATGAATCGGGGATGAGTCTGATTCCGCTGGATGTCCATTTCTCACGCGGGTTTGTGAAGGTCAAACTGGGTGTCGGCAAGGGGCGCAAGCTGCACGACAAGCGGGAGAAGCTCAAGACCGACGATGCCCGCCGGGAAATCCAGCAGGCCATGCGGAAGCGGTAACTCATTTTGAGTTTTGAGGTTACGTTCTACATATTCCAAATGGGTAAACTGCGAGGGTGAGGCGCGAAAGTTGCCGTCCCGGACGGCCCGCACCCCGTCCAGCGGCTTGACATGACTGATCTGACGGCTGTACAAACAAGTTTCGCCGGGAAGAACGGTCTGCTGAAACCTCATCGATCGCAGTCGACGAGATTCGTTTCTGCCGGAACCCGTTCCTCAGCCGTAGGTTCCGTTCGTTCTACATGAACCGGTCGGGATGTGCGATGAGGGTGTGCCTCCTGCGGGACGTGGAATGGAACCACTGGCCCTGACAGGAGTTTTGTGATTGGATCGAGTGGAAGGGAGTCCCGGAACCCGGTTTCGCTGCTGGAAAGCTCTCATGGCCAAGAAGATCGTCAAGCGGGTTCAGCCCACGAAGCAAAAGGCCCAGAGCGTCAAAAAAGCTCCGCCCCCGAAAAAGCCCGTCAGCGTGCGCAAACCCGCTCCGGCCAAGTCCGCTCCGAAAACCGTTGTCCGCAAAAAGACAGCGGCCACGACGGAATCCCAGCTGCGAACGATCGACAAGGATCTCGTCCAACTGCTCAATAAGCGGATGGAACTGACGGTCGAGCAGCTCACCGACCTCAAGGACCGCCACTCCATCTGGTTCGACCCCAACGGCGACCAGGAACTCTGGGAACGGATCGAAGCCGAAAGCGGCGGGACGATTCCGAACCAGACGCTGCGGTCGATCTTCCGCGAAGTCCTCAGCGCCTCGCGCAGCCGCGTCAAGGTGGTGCGGGCGGCCTACCTCGGGCCTCCGTTCAGCTTCTCGCACCTGGCCGCCATCGAGCACTTCGGCAAGAGTGCCGACCTCGTCCCGGTCAACACGATCGCCTCGGTCTTCGAAGAGGTCAATCGCGGGCATGCCGACTACGGCGTGGTCCCGATCGAGAACAGCACTGATGGACGGATCGTCGACACGCTCGACATGTTCACCCGGCTGCCGCTCCGCATCTGCGGTGAGGTCCAACTCGCGGTGCATCACAACCTGCTGTCCCGCTCGGCCCGCAGCGAGATCACCGAGATCTACAGCAAGCCGCAAGCCCTCTCGCAGTGCCGCGACTGGCTCTCCCGCAACATGCCCCGCGCCCGTACGATCGAGGTCACCAGCACCTCGACCGCCGCTCAACTCGCCCGCGACAAACCGGGGGCCGCAGCTGTTGCCGGGAAGCAGGCCGCTGTGCAGTACGATTTGCAGATTGTGGCCGAGTGCATCGAAGACAACCCGCACAACGTGACGCGGTTCGCGATCATCGGCGACGAAGAAACGGTCCCGACTCGCAAGGACCGGACGGCTGTGCTGTTGCAGATTCCGCACGCGCCGGGGGCGCTGGCCGACGCCTTACAGTCGTTCAAGAACTTCAAGGTGAACCTGACCTGGATCGAGTCGTTCCCGCTGCGGGGGCCGGAAAGCGGGTACTTGTTCTTCCTGGACTTCGAGGGACACAAGAAAGACGCGTTGGTGGCCAAGGCGATTGCCGCCCTGGAAAAGAAGGCGGTCCGTCTGTCGGTGCTGGGGTCGTACCCGCGCAGTGCCCCGATCGAGTGATGGTGGCAAGACGCTCCAGGCAGGCGGGCGATCCCCGCCACCCCGCTTGCCGGGGTGGTTCCCGCGCTTGTGCGCTACGGTAGCGCACAAGCGCGGGAACCACGGGGACAAGCCCCAGTGGCGGGGAGTCTATTTCCACCCGCCTGCCCTCCCTCATGAGTGACGACGTGGAGCATGGCCCGCCTCAAAGTGGAAAAACAAGTACCTCTTTGTCCTCTCTCTTCCGCAGAGTTCCAGAGTCGTGAAAAATTCGGTTGTATGACCTATTCAGGTCATGACCCACATTTATGGACTGCTATGATGAATCGGATGTGCCGCGTTTTTTACGCCCACACCAGCCCCAGGGAGTTCACGCGATGAACAACGGGCGAATCCAGGTCCTGTTGATCGACGACGATGAAGACAGCCTGATCATCACTCGGCGCATGCTGTCCGAAGTGTCGGGGGCGGTCATCGATCTGAACGGGGTCGAGACATTTGAACTCGGCGTGGAAGCGATCCGCCGCCGCGCCTTCGATGCCTACCTGATCGATTATAGTCTGGGGGCTCGGAACGGCATCGAGCTGATCCAGACTGCCATCGCGGAGGGTTGCCGAGCCCCACTGATTCTGCTGACGGGCATGGGCCAGCGTGACATCGACAAGCTGGCCTTGCAGGCCGGTGCTGCCGATTTTCTCGCCAAGGACCGGATCGACGGGGTGGACATCCAGCGCAGCGTGATCCACGCGATCGAGCGCGTCAACGCGGCCGAAGTGCATCTCAAGCAAGATGCGGAACTGCGGATGCTGTCGCAGCAGCTTCCGGTGATTCTGTGGACCACGGACGAACAGCTGCGCTTCACGTCCGGTTACGGGGCCGGTTTGCAGAAGTTGGGTTTGGTGCCCAATCAATTGGTGGGATTATCGTTGTTGGATTACTTCAAGTCACCGGATGGCGGTCCAGACTTGATCGAGCCTCACCAGAGAGCTTTGCAGGGCGAATCGGTGTCCTACCAGTCCAGCTGGATGGATCGGCAGTATCGGATCCAGGTCAATCCCTTGTGGCAGAACGGACAGCATCACGGATCCCTGAAGCAGCTGATCGGGACGGTGGGGATCGCCCTGGATATCACCGACGCCCAACAGCTTGAGGACGATATCAGTGCCGCCCAGAAGGTGCAGGTCGGTTTGCTCCCCAAGGAGTCGCCGCACATTCCGGGCTACGACATCGCGGGCGTCTGTCGTCCGACCATCGCTGTCGGAGGGGACTATTTCGATTACATCGAGATGCCCGATGGCTCGTGGGGGCTCATGATCGCGGATGTCAGCGGACACGGCTTTGCGTCAGCCATGATCACGATGGAGGTGCGGCGGTTAATCCGCACGCTGGTGCGTTGGGGAGCCGATCTGGATGAGATTCTGTCCGCCGCGAATCAGGCCGCGTGTGAGCATCCCGATGTCGATCGGAAATTTGTCACTCTGTTCTTCGCCTGCCTCAATCCCCAGGCTCGCTCGTTCACCTATGGGGCTGCGGGACACCAGGGCTTCGTCCTCGATGCGGCGGGCGAAGTGACACATCTCAAGGCGGTGTCCTGGCCCTTGGGAATGGTGGAGAGCGAGAAGTATCCCCGCAGTGGCCCGGTGCTGCTCGAGCCCGGTGATGTGCTTCTGCTGTTTACCGATGGGATCGACGAAACCTTCGATTCCACGGGGAAAATTATGTTTGGCATCCCGCGCGTCCTGGAACTCGTGCGGACTCACCGTCACCTCCCCGCAGCCGAGATCGTGGAAGTGGTCATCCAGGAGGTGCTGCAGCATTGCCAGCCCAAACTGCCGCACGATGACCTGACGATCATGGTCCTGAAAGTGGACTAAGGCTCCTCACGTGCCCGCCAGAATGCCACTCTGCGCACATTCCCCGGCCACCGGGAGATCGTGGCCTCCCGCGGGATCGGAGAGCAGGCCCGCGCCGCCCAGCTCCCCCCATGATTTTGTTCCTCATGATTTTGTCCATCCTCTTCTGGCCCCCTGTCAGCGGTTCGGGAGGGAAGAGAAGAACAAAATCATGAAGAACAAAATCATGGGGAGTCTGGAAGTGCTCTCTCTTCGGCTCCGTGTGGAGGCAACGCCCCAGTCTGGCATCCCACGGCTGGCCAGTTTGTCACTTGGAACTCTGACAGGAATGTCTCACACAAAGGCACAAAGCGAAGGCCATACATCACCGGATTGAGGAATGGGATCCCCACTTCGTGCCTTTGTGCCTTCGTATGAGCCTCCTCTTTGAATTTCGTGTCGCCGCAGAGTGACACACTGGCCAGTTGTGTCTGGCATCCCACGGCAACGCACTTGGTGAAGTAGGGCAACTCCTTTCTAGAGCGGTTTCAGATCCTGTCTTTACACATTGAATTCCCAGCCCCAAACCGCCTACCCCAGGGCACACCTCCGACGCCCCGAAGGGGCCGGACTCGATAGCCCAGGGCAAAGTGACCCGACAAAGTCGGGGAACGCCGCCCTGGGTCAAGAGGCCAAACTTCTGATCGAAGCCCTGAAAGGGCGGCACCATTTTGGCGGCTCGGGGTGGCGCCCTTTCAGGGCTGAGGGCAGCTCTGTGGTGCTCGCGGACCCAGGGCTGCGCGGCACGACTGTCGTCGTTCTGCTCCGCCCTGGGCGATCGAGTCCGGCCCCTTCGGGGCGAAGAGGTGGCGGATATTGATGGCTGGGAATGTGTAAAGACCCAGCGTAGAACTGCACTAAGTGTCCGCATATCGCACGACATCGAGCCAGAGCCGGGCCTGTCGTTCGCCATAACGTGGCGAGTCAAGCAGGTGGTTCGCGAGCTTCTCGAAGGAGTCGGAAGTCGTGTCCGCGGCAAACGCCGCGACCTCATCAGGCGTCGGCGGCAAGCCGGTCAGATCAAACGTCAAACGCCGAATCAACGTCCGACGATCGGCTTCTGGCGAAGGCATGAGCTTCTCCTTCGCCAGACGTTCGCGGATCAAGTGGTCGATCGAATCGGATGTGCCGGACGTGTTCAACGCTTGCGGCTTCTTCAGGGACCAGAGATCCAATCTCTCGCCGCGGAAGATCTTGCGAATGGGATTGCGTTGATCGGTGTAGGCATCGCCCATCGGACTGCTGTCACTCGAACCGCTCGTGACGCTGGCTCCCGGGCGATACGCATCGAGCGAGGCGATTGTCGGCCCCAGGATCAGCGAATCGAAAAACGCTTCCTCGCCACCATCGCATGTCGGCGCGATGCCCGTCAGTGTGAAGTTGCCGATGTCCTTCCACAGGTCGTACGTCGCGACGGTCCAATCGTGGGGAGCTGTGTCGTTGACCGATATCGCCTCCCAGCCAGTGGTGTTGGGACCAGCAACGTATCGGCCCTTGGCCGCCTTCGCGTCCGGCCACGAGCCATTCGCAGCCAGTTCGATCATCACGCTCCCCGCACCGCGTTTCTTCCAGGCGAGTCGCAAATAGCGATACTCGCCGGGTTGCGGCTGCTCGCGAATTGCAAAGTTCCAGCCAGGGATATTCGCGGCGTCACGTTGCATCGGTGTGATGCCAATAGCCGCATTGCCTCCGAACGCTCCTTCAGCGATGAGCCGGCCATTGCCGTTACCGCTCGTGAGTGCGGCGAGGAACTGTGGTTGATCCTCGAACAACACGGCCACCGGTTCCGGCCACGCGGCTCCGGCTTTCACCCATTCGGTGAGTGTGGCGATCTCTGTGTCGGACAACTTCTGCTTGGGGGGCATCTGAAAGTCGGGATCGCGAAACGAGATCGCCTGAACCAGCAAACTCTTCTCGACATCCCCTGACACGATCGCGGCGCCTCGATCACCACCCGCCTGTGCCGCTGCCCACGAATCGAGCCGAAGGTGGCCTTCTTGCTTCTCCGGCCCGTGACACGAAATGCACTTCGCTCCGAGCAACGGCTGCACGTCTTGCCAGAACTTCGCCGTGTCATCCGCCACGACCAGCGCGGACGGGATCGACTCTTCAGCGACAGCCAGACAACAACTCATGGCCAATAGGCACACGAGCGCAAGATGCTTCATCGTCGCTCTCCGGACTCGGTGTGATCATTCGGCTCATTGGAAGTGACCGTGCACGAGACTTGAAGCCGGGACATCCGGTCCCCGAATCGGCGGCAAACTGCTGCCGCTCCTATTCTCGCTGATCGAATGACCGGCTGAGAATCTCGACGCATCAGTTCACAGAATATTCTAACAATCGCCACGCGTCGTGCGATTGTTCGCCGATGTTCGACACGTGGGTCAAAGCGGCCGATGACGCGGCGATGAGCGAGGGGCTGTGGAACGGGAAGTACTCCTCGGTGAACCATCACGAATATTTCGCCGAGGGCGTTCAGTCCTGGTTCGATGACAATCGCGAAAACGATCACGATCACAATCACGACCACACCCTGGCGGAACGGGCAGTAAGCCGAACCACGGCCCCTCCCTCAGCGGTCCAGAGCCACCCATCCCGCCCCCGCGCCAGCTCTCTCCTCCCCACCCCTCCCCCCTTCTGCCGTCGCCGTGGGGGCGGGGTGCCCCCATGTGACATTTTCACATGGTCCATCCATGTGACATTTCTATTGGTCGCTGACACCGGAGGGGCTGACGCTGTCCCCTCATCGCCGGATCGGCTAAATTTCGCGGCTTCCCCATGCCAGAATTGCGGTTGCTGCCGCGAGACTGGCTGAACTCAGAACGCCATCTTGGCGGTGAAGGACGCACGCATGCCCATGGACCCCTATACCATTTGCCCTTGCGGCAGTGGCAAGAAACTCAAGTTCTGCTGCCAGCCGATCTCGAGCGAAATGGAGAAGGTCGAGCGGTTGATCGAGAACCATCAGCCGCGCATGGCTTTGCAGATTCTGGACAAGCTGGCCAAGACGAACGAGCAGAACCCGTGGGTCATCACGCGGCAGGCGGCCTCGCTGTTGTCTGATGATCGGGCGGCGGACGCGAAGACGGCCCTGCTGAAGTTCCTGCGGCAGCGCTCGGATCACCCCAGCGCCAACGCGCTGTATGCGATGGCCATGCTTCAGTGCGATGGCCTGCCCGAGGCCCGCAAGGCGATTCAGCGCGCCTTTCGCTTCTCGATCGCCGCCGAACCAGTGATCGTGGCCGGACTGGCCCAGTACGTGTGCGAGTACCACTGGCAACTCGAACAGTTTATCGCCGCCCGCCAGCACATGGTGATGGCTCTGCAGCTTGGCAACGAGAGCCAGCGCGAGGAGGTTCTCAAGCTCCTCATGGAATTCGACGCCGACCCCAGCGTGCCCTTCGTCTTCCGGGGCGGCCAGATGATCCCCGAATACTCACCGCCGGAAGCGGCTGCCGAAAAGGTCAACAAGGCTCAGCGTCTGGCGTCGGTCGGCTGCTGGGGCGACGCAGCCGCCCAGCTGACCGATGTCGCTGAGCAAATCGACAGCGGTTCAGCGGCGCTGTGGGGGTTGATCGGGCTGTATCGAGCGTGGAACGGAGACGAGGCCGCAGCGGCACTCGCCCTGCACAAGTCTGCCGAACTCGACATCGCGAACTTCGACTCCGCTGTCGAGACCGAAGCCCTGGCCCAGGAACTGGACCGCAACGTCCCCGGCCACTGCGTCAATCTGCGGACCACGGTGTTTGACACAGACGCGGTGTCGCGGTTGCTGTCTAAACTGGATGAGTCCCCACTGCTCATCAAGATCCCCTCGCAGACTCCGCCCGAGGACCAGGAACAACCGCTGGCCGGGGTCTATGCCGTGCTCGACCGTGTGCCGGGAGAATTCAAGTCGGATATTCAGATGGCCGACCTGTCCCGTATCGTCGGGCGGATCACCGTACTCGACTCGAATCCGGAGAAGGCCCTGCCGCCTCGGGCGCTGGCCACAGCCTTGGAAGGGACCAAGCTCCAGAAGACGGAAGCGGCCCTCTTTGCGACCGCTGGCGATCTGGTCCGCCGGGCGACGGATTTCCCGGAGGAAGGGCGAACCATTGGCGTCGAGCGTCCCGACGACGAGCCGATGACGTTCGATTACTACATGCCCAAGGCGATCGCAGCGGGCGACCGGCGTCGCTTGCGAAAGGAGTTTTTCGAGCGCTGCTGGGGCGATGGCTGGAAGACCCATCCGCTGCGGGCTCTGGAGGGGAAAACTCCGAAGCAAGTCGCGTCCGATCCCGCGTCCCAACTGAAACTCTCCGGAGCCCTGGACTGCCTGGAAGCCATCGCGGATGACATGTTCTCGATGGCTCCGATTGATGAGATTCGGAAGGAATTCGGTCTGCCGGCTCCGACTCCGATCATCATTCAGGACGACAACCAGTTGCAGTCCTTGAGCCTGTCACAATTGCGGCACGTCGACTGGCCGTCCTTGACGGATGGGCAGTTCCGGATCGTCGTTCAGCGGGCTTCGATGGCCCGCATGTGTCGGTTGACTTACACGCTCCTCAAGACGTGGGTCGAGGACCGGAGCGATTCGTTCGCGGACAACGATGAACGACTGATGATCCTGGCCAGCCTGGCGGATCTGACCTCGCGGTCGCTGCACGATGACGAGGCCCTCGCCTGGAATGCCAAGGCCCGCCAGATCGTCGACGCACTCCCGAACGCCTTCGAGCGCGTCGTCGAGTGGAAGCTGCGAGAACTCCAGTTGAACCTCGGCCACAAGGACAAGGTCAACAGCCTCTTCCGCGAGCTGTGGGATGTGTACGGGGCCAAGATGCCGCGTCTGCGGGAGATACTCGGCGGCATCGTCGAGGAGTTGGGCATCGAGCGCCCCAGGGACCCCTCGATCGTGACCGCCGCCAGCGGTCTCTGGTCGCCGGATGCCCCGTCGAATGCTCCCGCGGAACAGAAGCTGTGGCTGCCGGAGAACGGCTGAGTCATCTGGCGGTCGAATGCTGTGCCAACAAGAAAAGCCCAGGGGTGGCAACCCCTGGGCTTTCTTTCGACTGGAGTGCATGCCAGCTCGACGGCTCACCGTTGTGGCTGAAAGCTGATCGCTGAAAGTTGACCGCTTCCCTTACTTCGCCACCCCCATCGCGCGCGTCTCGCGCATGACCACGACCTTGACCTCGCCCGGATATGTCAGCTGGTCTTCGATCGATTGGGCGATGTCGCGGGCCATTTTGGCGGCTTCGCGGTCGTTGATCGACTTGGGGTCGACGATCACGCGGACCTCGCGGCCCGCTTGCACGGCGTAAACCTGGTCGACGCCGGGAAAGCCATAGGCGATCGCCTCCAGGTCTTCCAGGCGGCGGATGTACCGGTCGAGCGACTCGCGTCGCGCTCCTGGTCTGGCTGCGGAGCAGGCGTCCGCAGCCGCTGTGAGGACGGTGTAGATGTACTCGGGTCGGATGTCGTCGTGGTGGCCGAGGGCGGCGTGGACGACTTCTGGGCCTTCGCCGTAACGTTTGAGGAGTTCGGCCCCGATGGCGGGATGACCTCCTTCCATCTCATGGTCCGCGGCCTTGCCAATGTCGTGCAGGAACCCGCAGCGCCGGGCGAGGTTCCCGTCCAGCCCGAGTTGCTCGGCCATCATGCCGGTGAGATAGGCCACCTCGATCGAGTGCCGCAGCACGTTCTGGCTGTAACTGACGCGGTAGGAGAGGCGGCCCATCAGTTGGATCAGCTTGTCGTGCAGGTTCGGCACCCCGGCTTCTTCGGCTCCGGAGCGGCCCGAGCGGATGATGGTTTGATCCATCTCCTTTTGCGTTTCGCGGACGATCTCTTCGATCTTCTGCGGGTGAATGCGACCGTCTTGAATGAGCTTGTTGAGCGATTGCCGGGCGACTTCGCGGCGGACGGCATCGAACGCCGTGACCACGATGACTCCGGGAGTATCGTCGACGATCACGTCAACGCCGGTGGCCTGCTCAAAGGCCCGAATGTTGCGGCCCTCTCGTCCGATGATGCGGCCCTTGACATCATCACTAGGAATGTCGATGGTCGAGACCGTCGTCTCAGCGGTATGCGTCGAGGCGTACCGCTGGATCGCCATGCCGATGATCTCGCGAGCCATCCGCTCGGAGTTCTCCTTGAGATCCTTCTCCTTCTTGAGGATCTGGCTCCCCGCCTCAGCCCGCAGCTCATGGCCCAGGCGGGTCATGAGACGCTCAGACGCCTGCTCCTTGGAGAGGCTGCTGATTTTGTAAAGTTCTTCCTGCTCCTGCTTGAGGAGTTTTTCGAGTTCGCGTTCGTGGGCTTCGGCGTTCTTGGTTTTCTCGGACAGACGATTTTGGGTCGTCTGGAGCATCTTCTCCTTGGCCTTGATCTGGTTGTCGAGTTCGTTCAGTCCCGATTCCCGCTTGTCGAGCTTGCGCTCGACATCCCGCAGGTCTTCACGGTCCTTGGCCAGTTCCTTGCTGAGCCCCTCTTTGCGTCGCAGCAACTCTTCCTTGATCTCCAGTTCCCCGGTCTTGCGGAGAGTATCCGCTTCGACCTTCGCCTCGTGAAGCAGTTGCTCTTTGTTGCGGTAGGCTGGCCCGAGCCGCATCCGCTCGAAGAACAGGCCGATTAAAACTCCCACGACCAATGCCACCCCAGCGGCAATCCACTCCATGCCACACCTCAAGTTGTGTCAGCGGCTGGTCAGGAACATTCGTGGTGCTGGGAATCGCCGACGAAGGAGGCCAAGCGGAGTCGACTTGCACAGCGTCGACACGCCTTGTGCCCGCGAAAAGGGCACGACTCCTGGTCCGAAAACGAGTCCCTCACGAAGTCCTTGATCTGCCGGTTGTTGTTGAAAAATCGACCAGTGACTACCCGTGGCAGCCCTGAACCGCCATGTTACCGGGGACTGGAGATACTTCAACCCAATGCAGCAATGCAAGTTGCGGCGAGACAGGCGGCTCGGAATCCAAGCAAGAACTGGGAACTCTGGAAAAAAGCAAAACTAAGGGGGACAGTGACTTGCAGGGAAGAAAGTCTCGGATACATTGTGCCTCCCCCAAGCAACGGCGAGGGGACAGCTCTTTGACAACATGGTTGGTGACCCCGAGAAGTATTTGGGAATCAGCGTTCGTATGATGGATCTCTCAGATTGATTCTGAG
>JAYWFM010000093.1:0-13373 GCA_043778825.1 Planctomycetota bacterium
CTCTGCGTTTCAATTCCTCCCGTCCCTGGCGTTTGAATGTTCACCTCTGGATGCCGCGAACCAATGGGGGGAGAGGCGACTGGTTATTGGGCTGCCTACTTTTCTGATACACACACGGGAGGAAGTTCACCCACTACAACGTCTTGAGTTCATCCAGAATCGCCTGCTCGTTGGCCAGGATCTCGGCCAGGAACAGGTGGTGGGCGGTCTCCTCATCTTCCTCGCGGCATTCGACCGTGGCCAGTTCGACGACCTTGGTTTGATTGCTGATCAGATGCTTCTGGAGGAACTCCGCTGACACGTAATGCAGGCTCGTATAGTCGACGGGGTAGGTGCCGTATTGGATCGTCTCGCCCTCGTCATCCAGCCAATGCACCAGCTTGCGAACCGACTCCTGCTGCTGGTGAGCCAGTCGCAGAATCGGCTCTCGCAGATCCTTGGCCGAGGACGACCAGGGGTATGCCTCGGCGGTGTATTGCAGCAAGCTGCGCCCGGCGGCGATGAGCAGTTCGTTCACTTGCGTGGGGGTGACGGCAGACATGGCGGATCAGTCAGCAGGAACGAAACGGGACGAGAACGCAGAGTGTCGTTTTTCGCTCCGCGAAAAATCGGTCTTTCGCGGAGCGAAAGACGACTCTCCGGGAGACAACCGGACTTACTGAAACAGAGAACTCGCCACCCACTGGGCGGTTCGGCTCAGGTCGTCCTGCAGCGGACTGGCCCCCAGGACCAGCAGCGGCAGGCTGATGAGGGCCACGTACCAGCCGACAAGAGCCGGAGCCTCGACCGGGGGACGATCGGCGGGCGGCGGATCGATGAAGATCGTTTTGAGCACTCGCAAATAGTAGTACAGGCTGAACGCCGTGTTCAGACCGCCGATGCCCACAAAGACCCACATGATCCAGTGGACATTCCCCGCCTTGAACGCTGCCAGGAAGATCAACAGCTTGGCAAAGAACCCCCCGAACGGCGGCATCCCGACCAGACTGAAGAAGCTGCAGGCGAGGCAGATGCACAGCACCTTGATCGCGGGTCCGCCGGAGATGAGGCCCTTGTAGGCCGAGATCTCTTCGCTGAAGGTCTCGTTGCGGACAAAGGCCACCACCGCGAACGCGACCAGATTCATGAACAAGTAGACCGCCAAGTAATACGTCAGCCCCTCGATGCAGTGGACTGCTTCGAGGCCGGGATCGAGCTTCGATCCGCCGGGAGCATTCAGCGTCACGAGCAAGGCCGACACCGCCAGCAGCATGTACCCCGCATGGGCGATCGTCGAATACGCCAACAGCCGCTTCATGTTCGTCTGCGTGTACGCGGCCAAGTTGCCGAACGTCATGCTGATGACCGCCATCACTCCCAGCCCGATGCCCAGGAACGTCGACAGGCTTTGCAGCACCGGCACCTGGCCATCGAAGCCCAGCACGAACCGCACCATCAAGGCAAACGCCGCTGCCTTCGACGCCACCGACAGGAACCCGCCGACTTCCGCACTGGCTCCCTCGAACGCATCCGGAGCCCAGAAGTGGAACGGCACCAGCGACAGCTTAAACGCCAGCCCAACGAGGACCATGATGATCCCGAGTACCAGCGTGATCGTCTCGCCGCTGGCCAGTGAGAATGTTTTGGTTCCCATCAGGAACGCGAACCGCTCCCCCATCTCGGGGATATTGCCCGACCCGAGCAGACCCGAGATCAGACTGATGCCGTAGAGCATGACGCCCGCCGTTCCGGCCCCATAGACGACGTACTTGAGGGCCGCCTCGCTGGAGAGCTTACGGCCCTTCAGGAACCCGACCATCACGTAACTCGGCACCGACATCATCTCGACCGCGATGAACAGCATGAGTAAATTGTTCGTCCCGACGGCCAGCAGCATGCCCAGCGTCGATCCACACAGCAGAGTGTAAAAGTCGGGGCCGTCTTCGTTGTCGGGAATCCCCGTCAGCACGGTGAGCGTAATCACCAGCACGAGGAACAGCAGCAAGCCCAAGCGGAACAGCGTCCCGAAGTGGTCGTGAATCAGCAGGCCCGAGAAGTACGGCCCGATCGTCCCGACACCGCCTTCGCTGAGTTGCAACACCTCGTACAGAGTGCGGGCCAATTGTGTGTTGGCGTGGACCCCGGTCTTGAGGTACATGAACTGGGAAAACACCGCCATGAAGGCCAGCAGCGAACCGATGATCGCGGTCCAGCAGGGCGGAACCTGCTTGTCGAAGCCCATGATGCGCGACAACAGCAGCAGCACGATCGTCGCGCTGAGGATCAGCTCAGGCACGAAGATCTCCACCGACCGGCAGAGTTCCGGGATGAGATCAGAGATCAGGGTGTTCGCACTCATGAGATTGCAGATTCCAGCTCAACGACCAACCAGCCACCCGAGGAGACAGACACTCCCGGGAGTCTCACTTCGTCAACGACACCTGCGGGACGGGCACGGCCACTGGCTGCGGTCCGCCCGAATTGCTGTACCCGGCGCTGAGCGATTTGGTCAGAGCGGCGGTCGTGGGGTTCATCACATCCAGCATGATCGAGGGCATGATGCCGAAGATGATCGCCAAGGCCAGCAGGCTGACCGCCACGCTGCTTTCGCGGCTGTTCATGTCGGACAGGTCTTCGCCGTGCGGTCCCTTGTACTCGGGGCCGAAGAAGACCCGCTGAATCGTCCACAGGATATAACCTGCGGTCAGGATCACTCCCGACGCCGCCAGGATCGCGAGTAGGGGACTGAAGCTCCACATGCTCAGCACGACGAAGGCTTCGCCGATGAACCCGCACAGGCCGGGCAGTCCCAGACCGGCGAAGAAGATCCCCACCGCCACGCCGCTGTACCACGGCATCCTCTGCATCAGACCGCCGAACTTGTTCAGGTCGCGGTGATGCACGCGGTCGTAGATCACACCGACCATAAAGAACATGCCAGCCGACGAGATGCCGTGAGCGAGCATCTGGTACATCGCCCCCTGCATCCCCATCAGCCACAGATCGGGGTTTTCGGTCTTACCAGACTCATTGATCTTCCACACCGCCATGCCGACGAGGACGTAGCCCATGTGGCTCACCGAGCTATAGGCCACCAGCCGTTTGAAGTCGGTCTGGGCCATCGCCGCGAACGCCCCGTACAGGATGCTGAACACCCCCAAGGCCACCAGGAACCATGAGGCGTACTGCGCCGCCCACGGGCAGAGCGGCATCGCCACGCGGATGATCCCGTAACCACCCATCTTCAGCAGCACTCCAGCCAGGATCATCGAGATCGGCGTCGGGGCCTCGACGTGGGCGTCGGGCAACCAGGTGTGGAACGGGAACGACGGGATCTTGATCGCGAACCCGATGAACAGCAGGATGAATGCGATCAACTGCATGTTCTGATTGAACCCGCCGTCATGAGCGATTTTAGCCAACTCGATGAGGCTGAAGACCCCCTTGCCGCCTTTCAGCAGGCTGCTGTCGTAGTAGAACATCAGCATCGCGATCAGCATGAGGACCGAGCCGACCAGCGTGTACAGGAAGAACTTCATCGCGGCGTATTCGCGACGCGGTCCGCCCCAGACTCCGATCAGGAAGTACATCGGCAGCAGCATGACTTCCCAGAAGACGTAGAACAGGAAGAAGTCGAGGGACAGAAACACCCCCATCATCCCGGTCTCGAGCATCAGGAACAGGATCAGGTAGCCCCGAATCTTCTCCTTGATGCTCCACGACGCCACGCAGGCCAGCATGCACACCAGCCCGGTCAGCAGCACCAGCGGCAGGCTGATCCCGTCGACGCCGAGTTGATACGCAATGTTCCAGGTCGGGATCCACTGGCAGACGACCTGCATTTGATAGCCGGCCTCCGACATGTCGAACCGGCTCCACATCAGCAGCGAGAGCAGGAACGTGACGACTGTCCCGATCAGCGCGAAGACGCGCATGCCTTCCTCCGCCTTCTTATCGAACGCCATCAACAAGACGGCGAAGATCGTCGGAGTGAAGATCGTCAGTGAGAGGAGGGCTGCGTCGCTCATGGTTTTCAGTCAATCGATGCCGGGCACCGGGGGAAGTGGTCAGTAGTCAGTAGTCAGTGAAAGCCCCCCCGGTTGCAACCGGGGGGCTTTTCCGCTCTTACGACCGGGGCAGGAACGCAAACACCAGCACGAACAACGACACCACCCCCAGGGCGATGAACATCACGTACTGCCTGAGCCGACCGGTCTGAATCCCCTTCAGGGATCGTCCGGCGGAATAGGTCACTTCACCACACACATTCACCAGTCGGTCGACGACACGTTCGTCGAAGGCTCGGTCGATGTTCGCGGTCTGCACGGTCAGGCGGCCAAACAGGTGAATCAACCCATCCAGCACTTTCTGGTCAAACCCCTGGCACCAGCGGCCCACGACATGGACCGGCTGCTCGAACAGCACGTTGTACAACTCGTCGAACCGCCATTTCTCGATCAGGAAGTCGCGAATCATCCAGAACTGGCGACCAATGACTCCCGCATCGAGAATCCGGCGACAGTAGAACAGGTAGCTGATGAGCGAGCCCAGACCGGCTGCGAACAGGGCGACGAGTCCGGCGGTGTTGTGCTTCTCATGAATCTGGTGATGGCTGGGGAGCGAGAGACTGAGGTTGCCCGCGTGTTCGATCCCTTCCCGCACGTGAGTCGGTTCACTGCTCAGGATCTGCCCGGCCAGGAAGCCATACTTGGTCTCCCCTCCAAACGCACAGAACCACGCGAAGAACGCCAGTACGACGAGCGGGGCCACCATCGCCAGCGGCGACTCGTGGGCATGTTCATTCACGTGCTGGTCACGCGGCGTCCCCGCGAACGTCATGAACCACATCCGGAACATATAGAACGCCGTGATCCCCGCTGTCACCACCGGCACATAGAACAGCAGGAAGTGCTGCGGATTCAGCGAGACATACGACAGGGCCGACGCGATGATGGCGTCCTTCGAGTAGAACCCGCTGAAGTTAATCATGAGGTGCGGAATCCCGTACCCCGAGATCGCGAACACGCCAATCAGCATCGTATACGCCGTGATCGGCATCTTGTGACGCAGACCGCCCATCTTGGTCATGTCCTGCTCATGATGACAGCCGTGAATCACGCTGCCCGAACAGAGGAACATCAGCGACTTAAAGAACGCATGGGTGATGAGGTGGAACAGCCCGGCCATCCAGCCGCCGACGCCCAGGGCCAGCATCATGTACCCGAGCTGGCTGATCGTGGAGTAGGCCAAGACCCGCTTGATGTCGGTGACCACCAGAGCAATCGTGGCTCCCACGAACGCGGTGATGCAGCCGATATAGGCAATCGTCAGCAGCACCTCGGGCGTGAACATCGGGTAGAACCGCCCGACGAGATACACCCCGGCGGCCACCATCGTCGCCGAGTGGACCAGCGCGGAGACCGGCGTGGGGCCTTCCATCGCATCGGGCAGCCACGTTTGCAGCGGGAACTGGGCGCTCTTGCCGACGCAGCCCGCGAACACTCCCATCCCGGCGACAATCAACAGCCAGTAGGGGATCACCCGCTGCTTGCCATCGGCATCGTGCCACGGAGTGTTGCCGCCGCTCTGGATGAGGACGACCTTCTCGCGACCCTCGCCCTCGGTGACCATGTGTCCGTGGGTATCGCGGACCATCTGGAACAGGCCCGGCGTGCCGATTTCTTCTTTCGCCGTATTCGCAAACCGGAACGTCCCAAAATAGGTCACGATGACCATCAGCCCGATCAGGAACCCGAAGTCCCCGACGCGGTTCATGATGAACGCCTTGTTGGCCGCATTGCTCGCCGTCTTCCGCTCGACATAGAATCCGATCAGGAAGTAGCTGCAAACTCCGACCAATTCCCAGAACACGAACACTTGGAACAGGTTGCCCGCCAGCACCAGCCCGAGCATGGCGAAGCAGAACAGCGACATAAAGGCGAAGAACCGGTAGTACCGGCCCGGTCGGTGGAAGTGCCGACCGCCCGAGAGGTGGACCTGATGGTCCTCGTGGTCCTCGGTCAGTTCGTCGCTCATGTATCCCGTCGCGAAGATATGAATACAGGTGGCGATCAGCGTGACCATCGTAAACATCAGGACGGTCAGTCCGTCGATGTAGTAGTCGATCGAGACGACGATGTTGCCGAACCGGGCGAGTTGGTAGAACTCACCGGTAAATGTGGTGCGGAGCGGGTCGAAGTCGGCATGGTCAGTGTGGACGTGGTTGGCGTGGGTGTGTGCATGGGCTCCGGCAGCCTCCGGGTGAGCAGTTGCGTCTCCATGCCCCTCTGCCCCGTGGCCGTGAGCGGCATCGTGGGCCAGGAGGGCATCTGCCTGCTGCTCGCGGATCTCGCGGGTCGCCCCGCGCCAAGTCACCAGCGCTGAGAGACTCAGCACAAAGCCCGTGGCAATGCACCCCACCGCGATCCACGCCGCCGCCTTCGACTTGCGACCGCCCCAGTGGCCGCCGAAAATCTCAATGACGAACCCGAGCAGCGGCAAAAGCCACGCCGCACCGAGCAGCCATTTCAGGGTCGTCGCCGTGTTGGTGTAATCTTCCGGAGTCATGAAACCGGTCTTCCCCGTGGGGGATCTGACGGACAGGAATGTGGGGGCACAGGGGTAGTTGCTGGGAGTGTCGCCTTTCGCTCCGCGAAAGGACGTTCTTTCGCGGAGCGAAAGACGACATGCTTTGACGAACCGGGTACTACCCTCGCAGGTCGTCCGCGCGGTCCACATCGATCGACAGGTGGTTGTTGTAGAAGTTGAGGGCAATCGCCAGAGCCACAGCGGCCTCGGCAGCTGCCAGGACAATCACGAACAGGGAGGAGATCTGACCGTCGAGGCCCAGTGGGGTGAACCGCGAGAGGGCCACGAAGTTGACGTTGGCTCCGTTGAGGACCAGTTCGACGCCCATCAGCACGCCAATGGCGTTCCGCTTCGTTGCCATGCAGACGACGCCGCACACGAAGAGCACCGCTCCGACGAACAGATAGGCATTCAGGTCCATCAGTCCCCCCTCACTCGTCCCACACAGGTTCCAGAATCAGGCCGACGGCCCGACTCCCGGCTCGTTCACGACAGTTCGCCGCTTGGCTCGGGCGAGGTACGAGGCCCCCACCAGCACCACCAGCAGATGCATCGAAATGATTTCGAACGGCAGGAGGTATCCCGGTCGCTTGACCTCGGGTCGTCCGTCTCGCAGCGATTCCGTCCGCAGGCCCGACAACGCTCCGCCGATCCGGCGAACCGTGCTGCCTTCCCCCTCCTGGTTGTAGCCCACCGTCGCCACGGAAGCCGTTCCGAACTTGGCCTCCAGCCGGTCCGCGTTGGCCTCCCAGTTCACACCGGAGAACGCAGCCACCAGCATCGCAAACACGACTCCGCCCACACCCAGCGAGAGTACCACCTCCGCCGGATTGGTCTGGAGACTGACATACGGACCTTGCGCCGTCAGCATCACCCCGAAGATCAGCAGCACCACCGTGCCGCCGACATAGATCAGCAGTTGGGTGGCCCCGACGAAGTCAGCATTCAGCAGGAAGAACAGTCCCGCCACGGAACAGAGCGAGATGATCAGCCAGAAGGCCATCCGCACGATGTTCTGCGACAGCACGACCGCGAGAGCCCCTCCACAGGCAGCGATTGCGAAAATGGCGAAGACGATCTCGTTCATACTAGAGGTCTCCTCGCCAGGTCACTTCGCGGCTGGCAGGTGCCACAGCCGGGGCCTGCTCGATCGATGAATGCCCAGCGGGTTCGTGCATGTGCTGGCCGGGGCCGTGTCCATGCTCGTGGTTGTGTGTGGGTGGTTGGGCAGGCATCACAAAGTCCTTGGACTTCGGCAGCACCGGCACCCGAGTCCCGATCGAAGCCACCGGCAAGAACGTCGGACGCCCGAATACCGTCAGCCACACCAGCGGGTACATCACCGAACCGATGAACAGGAAGCAGCTGATCGGCACCAGATACTTCAGACAGGTCTCCATCACCTGGTCAATTCGCAGCCGAGGCAGCGTCCACCGCACCCAGATCTGCACGCAGACCAGTAGTCCCGACTTGGTGAGCAAGACCACCAGTCCCAGCACGCGCCCTGGATAGCCACCCAGGATCGAACTCAAGGCCGAGTCGAGCGGAGCAATCCCCGTCCACCAGCCACCCAGGAACAGGAGTACCGCCAGGGCGCACACGAAGAACATGCTCGCGTATTCCGCGAGGAAGAAGAACGACCACCGCATTCCGCTGTATTCGGTGTGGAACCCGCCGACCAGTTCACTCTCGGCCTCGGCCAAGTCGAACGGAGCTCGCTTGTTGCTGGCCAGTGTCACGACGAAGAACACAAAGAAGGCGGCAAACGTGAACGGACTGTGGAAGATCAGCCAGTTGGTGAACCAGCCGCTCTGCATGTGGCAGATTTCGTTGAGGTTCATCGTGCCGCAGATCAGCACGGGGATGACCGCCGTAATGCCGAGCGGCACTTCATAGCTGACCATCTGAGCCGTCTCTCGCATGCCGCCGAAGAGCGACCACTTCGAGCCGCTCGAATACCCGGCCAGGACCACTCCCAGCACTTCGAGCGACAGCACCGCCATCCCGATGAACAGTCCGCAGTCGAGCGCCACCGCCACCAGTCCATCACTGAACGGCAGGAATAAGAACGAGGCGAACGAGGCCACCACCACTAAGTACGGGGAGAGCCGGAACAGGAACTTATCCGCCGTCGCCGGTGCCAGGTCTTCCTTCTGGATCAGCTTGATGCCGTCGGCCAGCGATTGCAACCAGCCAAACCGGCCTCCGCAATGCGTCGGGCCCAGGCGGTCCTGAATGCGAGCCGAGACCTTGCGCTCCGCCCAGATGAAGGCAAACGCGGGGAGGCCAAAGAACGCGGCCAGCAATCCGATATGGATCGCCGCAGCCAGAAAACGCACCCCGTCCCGGACCAATTCCGGGTTGGCTTTCACCCACTCCCATTCGGATGGAACCCACCCGGTGAGGACGTCGACGATCGATGTGGCAGCCAGCGGAAGCATCATGCAACAGATTCCGGGGGGTGTGCGGCGCGTCTCTGCACCGCTGCTCCTGATGGAATGGGAAGTTATGACAGAACGCCCAGAGGCTTTCAAGCGACCGCTTTTACCTCACGAATCGGTCCCAATCTCGAAAACTTCCGAAGTCTTCGGAGACTTCGGAAGTTTGCCATCGGTTCTCGAACAGGCTCTAGCAGGCCGTTGAAAAACGTGGCATGGGCATCTTGCCCATGTCGGAAACACTAAGAATCACGGGCTGGAAGCCCGTGCCACAAGCTTTTTCGACGGGCATTAGGAATCCATATCAATCGCCGCCCAGATTCGCTCGGCGGCTTTCTCGCCGCTGAGAATAGAATCGGGCAGACCGACCCCTCCCAATGTGTTCCCGGCCAGCGCGATCCACGGTGTCGGAGCGAGCTGCTCCACGATCCGCGCGACCCGCTCCAAGTGCCCCACATGATACTGTGGCATCGCCCGAGGATAGCGGGCCACCACCGCGAACTCCGGCTCGGATCGAACTCCAAAGATCGACCGCAGTTCGGCCAGTGTCGTCTCGATCATTTGCCCATCGGTCAACTCCATCATCTCCGGTTGCAAGGCTCCACCGATGAAGGTCCGCAGGATCACCTTGTCCGGTGGGGCACGGTCCGGGAATTTTCGGTTGAGGAACGACACTGACAGGATCTTGCGTTTCTCAATCGCAGGAATGACCAACCCGAACGCATCCAGCGGATGGTCGATCTGCCGCGTGTCATGCCCGGTGATCACGATCGCGCTCGACGCATACTCGATCTGGGCCAACTCCGCCGCCACGGCCGGGTGAGCTGTCAGCAACACACGGCTCATCTGGTGTGCCGGAGTCGCCAATATCACCGCCGAGAACGAAGTCCGCCGCTCCTCCCCACAAGCATCCGTCCAAGCAATCTCCCCTCCCCCGCCCCGGGTGCCACTGGCGGTCGCTTTGGACCGCCAGTGTTTCAGCGAGATCCCGCTCACCACCGCCCGCGTCTCCACCCGCGCCACCGCTCGCACCCGATCTTCCAGCGAGTCCATCAACTGCCACATCCCCCGCCGCAACGAGGCAAACAGCCCGTACCGCGCCCCGCTGGCCGCCTTCTCCGCTCCACTCGTCTCCTCGGCGTGCATCGCCTCGAACAGGCTCCCATGCCGCCGCTCCATCTCCAGAAATCGCGGCAACGTCGCCATCAAACTCAGCTTCTCCGGATCGGCTGTGTAGATCCCGCCGACCATCGGTTGGACGATGCGGTCGAGCATCTCTTGCCCCAGTCGCCTTCGCGTGAACGAGGCCAGGCTCTCGTCCCCCTCCTCCGTGCGGCGCGGCACCAGCGGCTCGCACAGGCACCGCAGCTTCCCCCGCCACGACAGAATCGGCGTCTTGAGGATCGACCACGCACTCCCCGGAGCAATCAGGTTCAGCCCCTCGGGAGTCACGATCGGCTTGCCGCGTGCGAGGATCAGCGACCGCCGGTTCTTGTCGTCCGTCCCGATCAGGTCCGACTTCAACCCCAGCTTCCGGCACAACGCGACGCCGCCCGGCTTGTTGGTGATAAACGAGTCCGCCCCGCGCTCGATCAGGTAATCCCCAATCCGTTCACTCGCCACCAAGCCGCCCAACCGGGGTGCCGACTCGAACAGCTGGATCTCGACGTTCTTCGAGCCTGCGGTGAGTTCGCTCAGATGCAACGCGGCCACCATGCCGCTGATGCCGCCGCCGATAATCGCCACACGCTGGGGGGGGGATGTACTCATGTCCGAATTCTGAGGAGCGCGCGGACGCATCACAACCCCATGCCTGACCCCGGCACATGCCAACACCTCTGTACCCCAACGGGGTATCGCCACTTAGCCCAGGGTTGCTCGCCGCGAGCTACCCTGGGGCTTGATGAGGTCCGAGCCTCTTCAACCCCAACGGGGTTGCGTCTCACAACGTGTCTGGAATCGAGGGGATTCACTCGTGAAAGGACGCAACCCCGTTGGGGTTGCCGAGCCGTTGAATCACTGACCCAGGGTAGCCTGCTGCGCAGTCAACCCTGGGCTATGTGGCGGAACCCCGTTGGGGTTGGATTCCAGAGCCGTCGTTCACTGGCGAACCGGGCTGTCCCCCAGTCACAATGGCGAGCGTCTGTCCCCAGTTCGCTTGAGGAGTTCCCTGATGGCCTGTCTCCGATTCGCTTTCTCTGGTGTCTCTCGACCGCTCTGGGCGCTGGGGCTTTTGGCTGTTTGTCTGGTGGGGGGCGCTGTGAACGCTGCCGATCCGATGAAGCTCCAACTCCGCCATCGCACCGAGACAGCCCCGAAGACCGGGCGGTTTCACACGCTCCTCCGCGACGAGGAGTGGGATCCGGCCAAGACAGCGGTGATCGTGTGCGACGTCTGGGATTACCACCACTGTTACAACGCGGTGCAGCGACTGACGGAGTTCGGGCCGCGACTGAATGAGTTGGTGGCCAATGCGCGCGAGCGGGGGATGACGATCATTCACTCGCCGAGCGACTGCATGCCGTCGTATGAGGGGCACCCGGCACGGAAGCGGGCCATCGAGACGCCGAAGTCCACGAAGCTCCCGGCGGACATCCAATCGTGGTGCAGCAAGATCCCCTCGGAAGAGGCGGCGATCTATCCGATCGATCAGTCGGACGGCGGAGAAGACGACGACAAGGAGCAGCACGCGAAGTGGGCCAAGGAGCTGAAAGCTCTCGGTCGCAACCCCAAGCTCCCCTGGAAGCAGCAGGCGGCGTTCATCCAGATCGATGACGCGAAGGACTTCATCTCCGACAAGGGGGATGAGGTGTGGAGCATCCTCGAATCGCGCGGCATCGAGAATGTGATCCTGACCGGCGTGCATACGAATATGTGCGTCCTCGGGAGGCCGTTCGGGCTGCGGCAGATGGCTCGCAATGGCAAGCGGGTGGCCCTCGTCCGCGACATGACCGACACGATGTACAACCCGCAGCGGTGGCCGTTCGTGAGCCACTTCACCGGGACCGATCTGATTATCGAGCATGTCGAGAAGTTCGTTTGCCCGACGATCACGAGTGACCAGTTCCTGGGCGGGAAGACCTTCCGGCACGCGACCGACACGCGGCCCCGGCTGGCGGTCATCGTCTCGGAGGTCGAGTATGAAACGCTGAAGACCCTTCCCGAGTTCGCAGCCCGCCATCTGGGCCACGACTTCCATGTGCAGTTCTTCTTCGGCTCCGAGACCGAGCCGAATGACATCCCGGGCCTGGAGCAGTTGAAGAACTTCGACCTCGCGCTGATCAGCGCGCGGAGGCGGTTACTCACTCCCGGGCAACTCCAACTCATCCGGGATTTCGTGGCAGCGGGCAAACCGGTCGTCGGCATTCGAACCGCCAGCCATGCGTGGTGCCTGCGCGGCGAGGAGCCACCCGCCGGGCGAGCGCAGTGGCCCGAGTGGGACAAACAGGTCTTCGGCGGCAACTACAGTAATCACTATGCGAACGATCTGAAAACCGTCATGACGCCGAAGTCGGACCCCACTGTTCCGGCCCACCCGATTTTGACAGGCATCCCGACGGAGCCGTTTGTCGCGGGTGGATCGCTCTACACGACATCACCGCTGTCCGAGGGAGCCGTTGTACTGCTCGAAGGTGAAATCGAGGGTAAGCCAGTCGAGCCCGCAGCCTGGACGTTCCGCCGGGCCGATGGGGGAACATCGTTCTATACGTCGCTGGGCCACAAGGGGGACTTCGAGAACCCCACGTTCTGTCGGCTGCTGACCAACGCCCTGTATTGGGCAGCCTCCCAAAGCATTCCGGAGACGCTGCACGAATCCGCAGGCGGCGACCTCTCCTCGCACTGGAGTCCGATCATCGTCCCCGGCAGTTGGGAAACCGTCGGTGGCCCTCCGCTGAAGGAGTACGACGGCGTGGCATGGTATCGCTGCATGATCCGCGTCCCCGAGACCTGGACCGGGGCTGCCCTCAACCTGCGACTCGGCTCGACGGAGGACAACGAATTGGAGGTCTACTTCCAAGGCCAACAGCTCGATGTCACCGAGGTCGACTTCGCCCCGAAGCCGCTGGAAGATGGCGGTGTTCTAGTCGAGATCCCGGAAGACTTAGTCACACCGGGCGAGTTGCACCTGCTCTGTGTGCGGTGCGAAAACGGCGAGGGACCGGGAGGCTTGGCCTTCCTCAATCCGGGTCTGCACTTCGGCAGAGACCAGAAGATATCCCTCGAAGGCCGCTGGCAATTCCGCACTGGCGATGACGAGTCGTTCGCCACGCTGCCGCTCCCCGCGAAGTTCGCAGCCCCCACCGAAGCGGTGTTTGAACAGAAGCCGTGACGACTCATCTGGCGAGCCGGGCGGCGTCAGCCCCCGGA
>JAYWFM010000094.1:0-13365 GCA_043778825.1 Planctomycetota bacterium
GGGGGGTAGCGAGTGGCGGGTGGGGCGGGGTCAGGGGCTGCGGGGGTGGGCCAGGGCAGCGGCGGCGATGCGGTGGTATTCGTGGGTGAAGGGCCAGTGGGAGGCGAGGCGGACGAGGATGCGGCGAGCGCTGACCACGATCTCGGCGGCGCATTTAATGAGGCGTTGTCGCCAGGTGCAGGCGAACCCTTCGCCGAGGGGGTCGTGTTGGCGGCGGCGTTGGAAGAACGCGCGGCGGGACGGTTCGGGCAGGGCCTCGCGGGGGAGGTCGGCGGGGAGTGCGTTGGCGGTCGATGACTCTTCTCGCGGCAGTGGGTCGCGCGCGGTGGCGCGGCGCAAACGGACCAACAGATTCAGCGCCGCCGAATGCAGATACAGGCGGAAGAAGTTGGCCACGAAGCGATGGTCGCTCAGGCAATCCGCCGACAGTTCGCGCTTCAGTTCTTTATTCCGGTTCTCGCTTTCGCCGCGCTCGGTATATTCGTCATAGACGCCCTGCGGGTGGATGGACCAGCCGGGTCGATTAGTCGAGACTGCCCGCACATTCGTGCCCTCGTCGTGAGCCTCACACTTAATCACCACGCGGCGCGGCTGCGTCCAGGAATCGGCCTGATATTCTAGTTTCAAGAACAGCCGCTGCTTCTGGCCAGTCTCTTCGAATTGTTGAACGGCTTGTGCGAGCAGTTCTTTGCTCTCCGCTTTTAATCGCGAATTCATCGCCAGGCCGAACGTGTGCGTGAGCCGCAGCTCCTCGCAGACCTCATACATCAGAGGCACTCCGAACCCGCAATCCCCGCGGACGACGATCTCCACATTGGGAAAACGCTCGCGAATCCGCCGGGCCAAGTAGCGCAGATCGTCATCCACGCCGAGCCACGCCGCACAGGTGCCATGCCTGAGCTGGATCAGCGCCACCATGTCCGTCTCGGCACAGGTGATGACGTTCGGCAGATATTGATACTGATCATAGTACCCATGAAAGAACGTTAATTGTTGTCGGCCATGCGTGGGATCGTCGAACGCATCCATGTCGAGTGTCATTCTGGCGGGCGGTGCGGAGAACGCGTCCAGGAACTCCGTACATAAGGCATCCCGCAACCGCCACAGATCCGCGATCGACACCGCATTCTCGAACCGCGACAGCGTCGGCTGACTGGCCAACTCCCCCTCCCCCGGAATGCGATCGCACACGAGCTGAAAGGCCGGATCGCCTCGCAACACATCGTGATCGTTCTGGTCCTCGTACCCCGCCAGAATGCCATACATCCGCTGCCGCACCATCGACAGCAAGGTGTGCTCGACCTCCCCCACCCGCTGGTCCGTCAACACCGCCGCGAAGCGCTCGGTCAACCGAATCGCCTCGTCAAACTGCCGAATCGCCAACACCCCCGCATCGCCCGTGAGCCGCGAGTCCGCGACCTCGACCACGATCGGCTTGTGCGGCAGAAACTCCAAGACCAACGGAACCACACCCTGTAAACTCATCTCCGGCCTCCGTGCTGTGTGGAAGTGCTGAAATTCACCACACCATCTACGCCGCACGGGGCCGTTTTGATGGAACCGGATGAATAATCCGGGTTAGGCCCCATCGAGGTTTATTTCACAGATCACGAAGACGAAGGCTGGGCCATTGTCTGGTGTCTCCAGCTTCGGACCTGATCGATCGATGGGAACTCTCCCCGATCTGCCCTATCCTCAGCACTTCCCGACTGACTCCCCGGAGACTGCACGTCGTGTTCGAGTGGCTCCCAGAACTGATCGCGCAAACATCTGACACCGCTTGGCTGGTCGTCGGCAGTGTCGTGACAGCGGTCGTGTGCGCGGCCCTGACCCGCCCGGCGATGGTGGCGTGCGACACCCCCGTCCGCCGCTGGCCCGCGCTCATGACGCTGGTCGGGTTGCTGCTCGGGGCGGCGTTGGCGTTCTCAATGAATGAACTGAAGTGTCAGGAGACACCGGTCGTCCGACCCGATGCGCTGTGGGCGGACTTGCGGATCGTGTATCACTCGGTCTGCTTGGGGCTGTTGCTGGTCATCACGGCGACCGACTTGGCCTCGCTTTACATCCCAAACTTCGTGGTCAAGTGGGGACTCGTCTTAGCCATCGCAGCGGCCACGCTCTCGGGACAACTCCAGATGGAGCATCTGTGGGTCGACTGGAACGAGGAGCTGCCCCAGCTGCGCGGGCCGTACATTCCGGAGTGGATCCAGCAGCACAAGTATTGGCACGGTCTGGCTTGGAGCAGCGTGGGGGCCTTGGTGGGGGCCGGGCTGACGGCACTGGTTCGCCAGGTGGCGGGGTGGGTTCTCGGTCGACCGGCGATGGGGTCCGGGGATGTGCTGCTGATGGCCATGATCGGAGCCTTTTTGGGGTGGCAGGCGGCGGTGCTGGCGTTCTTCATCGCCCCACTGCTGGCCCTGGTGCTGGGGCCGCTGGCCCGCAGGGTCTCGCGCGAGTCGGCGACGCCTTACGGGCCGTTTCTGGCTCTGGCGGCGATCCTGGTCATGTTCACCTGGAAGTGGATCTGGATGTTCGAGGTCGACATTTCGAAGTTTGGAGCCGGGGCCGATCGCGCGACATCGTTCGCCGTGCGTCGACTCTTTGGTGACTGGGTGCTGCTGACCGGATTGAGTGTCATCGCCATTGGAGGCACAGCCGGGCTGATGGGCCTGCTGCGGCTGTTCTGGTCGATCCCGATTTCGAGGGAGGCGATTTCCCCCGAGAGGGAGTCACCACCGGAACTTCAGGCCGCAACCATTGAGGCTCCCGCTGCGGCTTTCCCCTCTGAAGTGGCTCACACGAGAGACCCTGCGCCCCCCAACCCAAAGGGGTCACAGCCCATCGCCGGTGGTTGAGCGAAGTGCCTGACCCCGGCTGGATGGATAAACTGAACGCACCCGATTCGTCACCCTGGGACACTTCATTCATGCCCCCCTTGCGACTGGCAGTCCTGATCTCTGGAGGCGGCAGCACGCTCATCAACTTGCTCGACAAGATCGACGCCGGGGAACTGGAGGCGTCGGTGGAACTGGTCCTCGCCAGTCGTCCGTGCGACGGGGTGGCGCGATCGGTGGCGCGGGGACACTCGTGCGAGGTCGTCTCTCCGAAGAAGTATCTCAATGTGTCTGCCTTCAGTCAGGCCATCTTCTCTCGCTGCCGTGCAGCTCGGATCGACCTCGTGATCTTCGGCGGGTTCCTGTCGCGAATCGAAGTCCCGGCTGATTTCGAGGGGCGGGTGATGAACATCCACCCGGCCCTGATCCCCTCCTTCTGTGGTCAGGGGATGTACGGGCACCACGTGCATGAGGCGGTCCTGGCGCGCGGGTGCAAGGTGTCGGGCTGCACGGTGCATCTGGTGGATAACGAGTATGACCACGGGCCGATTCTGGTGCAGCAGGTGGTGCCGGTGCTGGAGGGTGACGATGCCGACACGCTCGCGAAGCGAGTGTTTGCCGCCGAGTGCGAGGCGTACCCGGAGGCGATCCGGCAGTATCGCCGACCGTAGCTCACGTCGCTCCGCGACGGAGATTCCGAAGTAGGACGGGCCCATTGGCCCGTCCCCGAGCGATGGCCTGCCTTCGAAAACCGCGCCGCTGGGCCGCCGAATGCCGTCCTACCTTTGAGACGCCCCTTTTGAGCCGGACGGGCAAATGTGCCCGTCCCACGGAATGCGAGTCGCGGAGCGACATCGCCTACGGCTCACTCACACACACGTTGCGTGAACCGCCCCATCGCCCTAGAATGCGGCCAGTATTCAACTTCCGTTGACGCGTCCGGGATGGCGTCGTCATCTCCGCGCGGGGCATCTCACCGCATGAAACGGATTGCCGTTCTCGGTTCAACGGGTTCCATCGGCACGAGTTGTCTGGATGTGCTGAAGGCACAGTCGGCAGCCTTGCGCCCCGTTGCGCTGACCACTCACCGCCGCTGGCAAGACCTCGCCGCCCAGTGCCACCAGTGCCAGCCCGAGGTCGCCGTGATCGCCGACTCGACGATCGAGTCGCAGG
The DNA here is from genome assembly GCA_043778825.1 of Planctomycetota bacterium. Lineage (GTDB taxonomy): Bacteria > Planctomycetota > Planctomycetia > Planctomycetales > Planctomycetaceae > TH-plancto1. Next base: position 4,008 of record JAYWFM010000094.1, read on the forward strand.
TCGACCGCGCTGCGTTTCCCCCGGCGACCGAACTCCTCTTCGGAGAGGACGCTGTCGCCCAAGTCGCCCGTCGCCCGGATGTCGATGTCGTCGTCTCCGGAATCGTCGGAGCGGCGGGTCTGCGCGGCACGTGGGCGGCGGTCGAAGCGGGCAAGGTGGTCGCTTTTGCCAACAAGGAAACGCTGGTCGTCGCCGGTCCATTGATGATGGAGCTCGCCCGCCAGACCGGGGCCACTCTCCTCCCCGTCGACAGCGAACACAGCGCGGTGTTTCAGGCCCTGGCCTGCGGCAAAAAGAGCGAGGTCAAACGCATCATCCTCACCGCCAGCGGGGGCCCGTTCCGCGAATGGTCCGCTGAGCAAATCGCCAACGTGACGGTCGCGCAGGCCCTGGCCCATCCCACCTGGAACATGGGGCCCAAGATCACCATCGACTCGGCCACGATGATGAACAAATCGCTGGAGATCATCGAGGCCCGCTGGCTGTTCGATCTCCCCGTCGAGCAGATCGAGGTCGTGATTCATCCGCAGTCAGTGGTCCACTCGATGGTCGAATATGTCGACGGATCGGTCATCGCTCAGCTGTCGCCGCCAGACATGCGGCTGCCGATTCAGTATGCTCTCACCTGGCCCGAGCGGACAGCTGGGGTCGCCCGGACGATGGACTTTCGTCAGACTTGGAATCTGACGTTCGGTCCGCCGGACCTAGATCGATTTCCGGCCTTGCGGTTGGGATTCGAGGTGGCGAAGCGAGGCGGCACTTGCGGGGCGGTCCTCAATGCGGCCAACGAGGTCGCCGTCGACCGATTCCTGAAACACGAACTGGCGTTCCCGCACATCGCCCGGCTTTGCCGAGCGGTACTGGACGCTCATCACTTTGATGCTCACCCCACGCTCGATCTCCTGCTGGAGATGGATCGCTGGGCACGGCAGGAGGCACTGCGTTGGAACTCATAGCGACCGGGGTGATCCCCGAATCTCTGGTCATGATTGTGAACATCCTGACGGCGGCCATTGGGCTGGGGATGGTGATCTTCGTGCATGAACTCGGACACTTCGCGGTGGCCAAGTGGTGCGGCGTATACGTCGAACGATTCAGCATCGGTTTCGGTCCCATGCTGTGGGTCCGCAAGTGGGGCGACACGGAGTACGCGCTCTCGGCGATTCCCTTCGGCGGTTACGTCAAGATGCGGGGCCAGGACGACATCGATCCCGGCCAGATGACCGACGAACAGGTGGCCGCCGACCCGTTGTCGTACACCTCGAAGTCGGTCCCGCAACGCATGGCGATCATCTCGGCGGGCGTGATCATGAACTTGATCACCGGCTGGATGTTCTTCTGCGTGGCCTACCGTTTGGGTGTGGAAGAGTTGCAGGCCCAGGTGGGCGAGGTCGTCGTGGGCAAGCCCGCGTGGACCTATGGGATTCGTCCCGGTGACACGATTCTGAAGATCAATGGGCGCAAGGTCCACGAGTATTCGGACATCATTCGCGGAGTGGCGCTCTCCTCGGGGGAACTCGAAATCGTGGCTCTTCGCCCCGATCGCGAACAGTACACGCTCCACATCGACCCGGATGTCTCCGGGGACCGTCGCATGCTGGGGCTGAGTACGATCCAGTCGTTGCAGGTCCATGAACGGGCGGTGCGGTGCGGTTCTCCGGGGACGCCCGCCGAGACAGCCGGGTTCCAGGCGGGCGATCGGATCACGGCCATCAACGGGACATCCGTCAAGACGTGGCTCGATGTCGTGCCGATTCTGAATGACCAGAAAGCCGAAACGCTCGACATCACCGTGTCGCGCAAAGATCCGAAATCCGACCCGACGATTCCCCGTCAAGTGGTCCAGATCAAGCTGGCCCCGGAGCCGGTGATGACGCTGGGGTTGCGGCTGGAACTGGGCAAGATCACCGCGATCCGGAATGATTCTCCGGCCTCGAAGGCGGGGGTGAAAGTCGGTGACCGCCTCGTGAGCATCGAGGGCCAAGATGTCGGTCTCAAGCTCGATCCGCAGCGGCTGCCACTGCATTTCTACGAGCATCGCGGCCAGCCTCTGAAGGTCGTGGTGCAGCGCGAGGTCGCCGGGGGCCAACCGGAATCGATCGAGTTGACGGTCACCGCCGATGACACCCTCCCCTGGAGTGAACCGGCGTTTGGTGCGGGCAGCCCGATGTCGATTCCCGGACTGGGGCTGGCCTTCCAGTTCTTGCCCACGATCCTCTCCGTGGACGAGGGCAGCCCCGCTGCCAAGGCTGGGATCAAGCCGGGAGCTGTGCTGGCCGGAGTGAAGTTCCTCAAACGCCAGGGAGCCAAGACCGACTACCTGGGCGACGAGGACACCACGGTCCCCATCGAAATCAAGGTCACGAAAAAGAAGAAGAAGCCCGCCGAAGGGGGCTGGCCGTATGCCCTGTGGTTGTTGCAGATGGCCGACGCGCGGGACATCGCCCTGACGATCAAGGACGATAACGCCTCCGCCCCCCGCGATGTCTCCATCCAGCCGGTTCCGGATGCGGGCCAGTTTCAGCCCACGCTGCGCGGACTGGAACTGAAGCTCTTGTCCAGAACCCGCCAGGCGAAAGACCTCAACGACGCCCGCCAAATTGGAACCCGCAAGACCAAGGACTCGATCACCGAGGTGTACCTCACGATCCGCAGCCTGGTTCGGCGGGACATGTCTTACAAGAACCTGCACGGTCCGCTGGGGATCGCCAAGTTTGCCTACCTCATGGCCGATCAGGGGCCCGCCCTGTTCCTGCTGTTCCTGGGAATGATCAGCATGAATCTGGCGGTGATCAACTTCCTGCCGATTCCGGTCCTGGACGGCGGGCACATGGTGTTCCTGATCTACGAAGGGATCACCGGCAGGAAGCCGAGCGAACGGGTGATTGCCGCCGCGACCTACGTCGGCCTGGCGCTGGTGCTGACGTTGATGGTCACGGTGATTTGCCTGGATCTGTTTGTGCATTGAGGAGAGCTTTCAGCTTTCAGCGGTCAGCCAGCACGTCCCCCGTAGCTGCGTTCGCCAGAACGCGGGCGAACAGGATTCGTGCGGTTCGGGTGGGCGAGGCTCCTGCCGAGCCGCTTTGGCAGGAGGATGTTGAACCTGGCTCGCTGCTCAGCAGAAGATTCGCACTCCCGTCACCAACACTCAAACTCCTCCCCCTCTGGCTGAAAGCTGATGGCTGACAGCTGATCGCTTCCCGCCCCCATGAACCTCGTCATCTGGCCGTCCATCGACGATGCCCGTCTGGCCCGCGTCATCGACGCCGCAGGGCAGGGCAGCGTGATCGTCAACGCCCCTGACATGCCCACCGCCCGCGCGGCGTTGCCCGCCGCCGATGCCTTCTTCGGCAAGCTCACCCCCGAACTGCTCGCCGTGGCCACTCGATTGCGGTGGGTGCAGTCCCCAACCGCCAGCTTGGAACACTACCTGTTCCCGGCTCTTGTCGAGCATCCGTGCGTGCTGACGAACATGCGGGGGATTTTCTCCGATGTGATCGCGGACCATGTGCTGGGGTATGTGCTGACGTTCGCGCGGAACCTGCATCTCTATCGAGATCAGCAACGCGCCGGACGCTGGGAGGCCATCGGCGGCGGGCCCTCGCTGCCGAACTTTGCGAAAGGCCCCGGCGAGGTCAGCCCTGTCGACCGGGCACATCTGCACCTCGCCGACTGCACGCTAGGAGTCGTCGGAGTCGGTGCGATTGGAGAAGAGGTCTGCCGCCGCGCCCACGCCTTTGGCATGCGCGTCCTCGGCGTCGACCCGGTCCCGCGCGTGATCGAGAACATCTGCGAGGTCACCCCCCTCGAGCAACTCGACACCCTCCTCGCCGAGAGCCACTTCGTCGTCATCGCCGCCCCGCATACTCCCCGCACCGAGAAACTCTTCCGAGCGGAAACCCTCGCCCGCATGCGTCCCCGCAGCACCCTCATCAACATCGGTCGCGGCATCATCGTGGACCTCGCGGACCTGACCGCCGCCCTCGAATCCGGCCACCTCGCCGGAGCGGCCCTGGACGTATGCGAGATCGAACCCCTCCCCGCCTCACACCCTCTCTGGCAGATGCCGAACGTCCTGATCACCCCCCATGTCGCCGCCGCCTCCCCCCGCGTCTCCGAACGCCACACGGCTGTGCTGCTCGAAAACGTCACAAGATTCGTCCACAACCAACCGCTGCTCAACGTAGTCAATAAGCGAGAGTGGTACTGACCCGTGGAATAGGCTTCCAGCCTGTCACTCCGCCAGTTCCCTACCCATTTCAGAATGGATGCCACCATGTTCAAGACCCAATTGCTCGCGATGGTCATCTGCTGTACGTGGGCTTCATCCGCGATCGCTGAAGATTATCTCCTTCGCATCGATGCGATCGGATTTGTCGACAGACCCGCATCAGAGAAAGACCTGCCAGAAAAGACTCTACAGAGCGTCGAGGTCGTTGTCCGTCCAGACTCGACATTCCACACGAAGACCATCATCGGAGCGGAAACTGTGATTGTGTCCGGTAAGCTGTGCCCCAAGGACAAAGGCGGCTTCAGTCTTCAGATTCGATATGAACATACAGTCGACACCGGAATCATTCTGCCCAACGAAGAGGGCATCAAGAAGCCTTTACTCGATATTATGGCGGTGCAAACAAGCATTGATCTCGCCATCGACGAGTCCGTCGCCCTCGGTGGTTGCGAAACAAAGGTCGGTGATATGGTCAATCCAGAAAAACACTCGAAAACTCGAATCGTGTCGGTTCTGACCAAATACACGCCCACCGAGACTGACAAATGATACGCGGCCATCGTAGGCACCGGAGTTGCCGACATGGCGACCTCTGAACTCGACTTCGTTTCACATCGAGCAAGGCATCACCCATGATCGCAACCTCCTCGACCGAACCACCACCTCGCCGCAAGCTGCCGCGTCTATTCGTCCTGGTCGCCATCGGCCTGCTGGTCATCGGGGCGACAGCCGTCTATCGGTACTACCGCTACGCCCGCCCGACCAGCACGGGGCCAGCCGGTCTCGCCGTCCCGCGTGAGGCCTTCACCTCTCCCTGGAGCGAGCGTCCAGTCGTGCTGCTCGGACTGGGCGACAGCGTGACTCAAGGCTACGGAGCCTCCCCCGGTCTCGATTATTTCGAGCGTCTGGTGCAGAACCCATCGAGCGAGTTCGACGACATGCAAGACATCTCCCTGTCGCAAGTCTTACCGAAACTCAAGCCAATCAACCTGTCGATCTCCGGAACCACCTCTCACGAATGCGTCGAGTATCAACTCCCCCAGTTGCAGCCTTACGAAGCGGACACCTTCGGCATCGTCGTGATGACCACCGGCGGCAACGATGTGATCCACAACTATGGCCGCACCCCTCCGCGCGAAGGGGCCATGTACGGAGCCAGTGCGAGCCAGATCGGCGAATGGGTGAAGAACTTCGACAGCCGCCTCGACACGATCGCCAGCCGAGTCCGCGAGACCTTTCCCGGCGGCTGCCACCTCTTCGTCGCCAACATCTACGACCCGACCGATGGGGACGGCGACATCGAACACGCCGGGCTGCCCGCCTGGCCCGAGGGGCTGCAAGTCCTGGCCGCTTATAACGCGGTGCTGGCCCGTTTCGCGGATCGCCATCCCGATGTGACGCTGATCGACATACGAGCAGCGTTCCTCGGCCACGGCATCCACTGCACGCACTCCTGGCACCGCTGCTACCGCCCACACGATCCGCACTACTGGTACTGGGACAACCTCGAAGACCCGAATGACCAGGGCTACGATGCGATTCGCCGACTGTTTTTGATCGAGATGGCGCGAGTGTTGCCGGATCAGTTGTGATCGCTTCCGCGAAAGCCCAGGGGTTGCAACCCCTGGGCTTTGTGTCGCTGTTCGCTCACCGATACCATGCGGCCACACTCCACTCACTGAGAGATCATCATGGCCGACATCGTTCGCATCGCCGTTCACGGAGCCGCGGGCCGCATGGGGCAGCGGGTCATTGCCCTGGCCTCAGCCGACTCCGGCCTCCAGGTCGTGGCGGCCATCGATTCCCCGAACAGTCCCTCACTCGGCAAGGACGCGGGCGAACTGGCGGGCGTCGGCACCCTCGGGGTGAAGATCGCCTCTCAGTTGACCGAACCGGTCGATGCGATCATCGACTTCTCAGTCCCGGAAGCCTGCGTCCTCATCGCGGAGATGTGTGGCCAGCGGCGGATTCCCCTTGTCGTGGCCACGACGGGACTCAACGAACAACAGCGGGCGGCTGTGAAGTCGGCGGCTCAAGAGACCGCGGTGTGCTACTCGCCGAGCATGAGCCTGGCGGTGAATGTGGCGATGAAGCTGGTGCGGGAGGCGAGCCGGGCCTTGAAGGATCTCTCGTCGGGAGTCGATGTGGAGATCGTCGAGCGGCATCACCGGTTCAAGGAAGACGCCCCCAGCGGCACCGCTCTGAAGTTCGGCCAGATCGTCGCCGAAGAGATGGGCCAGCTGAACCACGTCCACGGCCGCCAGGGCCAGACCGGCCATCGCCCGCAAAACGAGATCGGCTACCACGCCATCCGCACCGGCGACAACGTCGGCGAACACACGATCATCTTCGGCATGCTGGGCGAGACGCTGGAGGTCTACGTGCGTGGCCATACCCGCGACAGTTATGCCTATGGGGCCTTGGCGGCGGCGAAGTTTGTCGCGACGCAGACAGCGGGGTTGTATTCGATGAACGACGTGCTGGGGTTGTAGGGGAACTGTTTCGTGAGCCATCGAGTTGGCTCGACGTGCCTGACATGCTTCCGACCCCGAAGGGGTCTCGCCCCGTAGCCCAGGGTTGCTCGCTTCGAGCTACCCTGGGTCATGCCACCAGGAGGGACTCAACCCCAACGGGGTTGCGGCGGCGTGCGAGGGCAGACCGACCTCAATCCCAGACGTACCGCTCGTCCCATGTCAGTTCATGCCGCCGAAGCAATCCCCGGAACTCGTCTTGGAATGAGACGAGTTTGTGATGCTCAATTTGTTTGTCGATGTATTCGATGACGGTCAGGATTTGTGACTGACTCACGCTGAAGGCCCCGTCACCGGATTGCCACTCAAACTGCCGTTGAGTGGAAATATGCTCGCGGACCCAGGTGTTGGAAACCCGTTTGAGTTCTTTCACCCAGTCGGCCAAGGTGATGGTTCTGCCGAGACAGGCGAGCAGATGGATATGGTCCTCGACGCCGCCGACTCGGATGACGGGGCAACTGAGTCGATTGCATACCTCGCCGAGGTGGGCGTGGAGTTGTTGTCGCAGAGTGACATCTTGAAACGCGGGTTGGCGGTGTTTTGTCGAGAAGACCAGATGGACACGCACCGCTGAAAAGGATTGAGGCATGGGTGAACTCACGTTGTCGTTGGAGTCGGGGGCACCAGATCACGTCTGTTCGCGGTATTGACGCAACCCCGTTGGGGTTGAATCACGATCGAACATGATGCCCCAGGGTAGCTCGCTCCGCGAGCAACCCTGGGCTATGGGACGAGACCCCGTTGGGGTCGGGAGGCTGCCACCCCCTCGATACAATGTTGCCCATTGGCGGAATGCGAGTCGCGGAGCGACATCGCCTACGTGCCGCAGCAGCCCGGCTGGCAACTGGCCTGCGTCTGAGCGGTTTGCTGCACGGCCTTGACGATCTTGTCATACCCGGTGCAGCGGCAGAGGTTGCCGGCGAGGTAGAAGCGGATTTCGGCTTCGGTCGGGTTCGGGTTGTCTTTTAAGAGGGCCTGGGTCTGCATGATGATCCCGGGGGTGCAGATGCCGCATTGCAGGGCGGCGTTTTCGAGGAAGGCGTTTTGTACCGGGGCGAGTTTGTCGGGTTGGGCCACGCCTTCGATCGTCTCGACCCGCGAGCCTTCGCACTCGACGGCCAGCACGAGGCAGCTCACCACCGGGCGGCCATTGAGGATCACGGTGCAGGCTCCGCAGTTGCCGTTGCTGCAGCCTTCCTTGGTGCCGGTCATGTCGAGGGTGTCGCGCAGCACGCCGAGCAGCGTCTGCCGAGGCTCGCACAGGAACTGCTCTTCGTGGCCGTTGATGGTGCAGGTCACGACGCGTTTGCGGGACATGGGGGCATCCTTCGGATGGCTGATGGCGGATGGTTTTTGGCGTAGCACGGACGCCTACGTCCGTGCATGTGGTGAGTTCTACTCAGGAGCGAACGGACGTGGGCGTCCGTTCTACGGCTCTCCGCAACACGGAATGCGGACGTGCGGTTGGTACTGGCTCTCGCCGCGAGCTCGGGCGACGGCCTCGCGGAGGGAGCGCTCGACGAGGACACCGGTCACGTGGCGGCGGAACTCGACCGTGCCTCGCATGTCGTCGATGGGGCGGGTCGCAGCGCGGGCAGCCTCGCCAGCGGCTTTGTAGCGGGCGTCATTCGCGGGCTGGCCGATGAGGGTCTTGGCCGCGTCGACGGCGAGGATCGGCGTCGGGCCGACGGCTCCCAGGCCGATGCGGGCGGCTGTGATGGTCTGTCCGCTGGCGTCGAGCGTGACGCTGACGCCGACCCCCACGACGGCGATGTCCATCTCGTTGCGCGGGATGAACCGCCGGTAGTTCGAGCCACTCTTCGGAGCCGGAGCGAGGCAACTGATCTCGACGAGGATCTCGCCGGGTTGCAGGACGTTCTTACCCGGTCCGGTGAAGAACTGATCGAGAGGCAGCGTGCGGTTTCCCTTCGGTCCCGCGATATGGCAGGTGGCGTTCAGAGCCAGCAGGGCCGGGGCGGAGTCCGCAGCCGGGCCGCTCGTGCAGAGATTACCGCCGACCGTCGCCCGGTTCTGAATCTGCACGCCGCCGATGATCGACACCGCATCGGCAATGGCTGTGTAGTTCTGGCGGACCTCCGCCGAGGCTTGAATCTGGTGGCACGGCACCGCCGCTCCGAGGTGCAGCCCCGTCGCGTCGACCACCAGCCTCAACAACTCCGGAATCTGCTTGAGGTCAACGACCAGTGCCGGACGAAACCGCCCGGTCCGCATGTGGTCGATGAGGTCGGTGCCTCCCGCGAGAGGTCGGCTGTCGCGGCGGGCGAGCAGGGCGACTGCCTCGGCGAGCGTGCGGGGGGTTTCGAATTCGAAGTCGTGCATGGTGCGAGAATCCCCAGAGTGTCGATCGACCGAGGGCAATGGTCGAATCCACTGGTGGTGATTGGACCGCTTCACGGGGCAATCGTCAATCGAGACGCCCCCGTTTCGCTGCGACGCGAAGTCTTCGTAGCGGAGCATTCTTCCGCGCCAGACTTCCGAAGGAGTGTGGTCGCCATTCTACGCAGGTTTTCGCTCCTCGGCCCCCACGGGGCCTGACTCGAAAGCCCAGGGCGCAGCCCTGGGAAATCGGATGCCA
>JAYWFM010000095.1:0-31968 GCA_043778825.1 Planctomycetota bacterium
ACAGGATGGAGGTCGATTCGTTCGGCGTGGGACACGTGTCCGACATGCCTGTTGCCCGGCGAAGAGATGGGGAAGTCTCCTGAACGATGGCGTGAATGCGGGGCGTGAATGCGGGGCGTGAATGCAGGGCGTGAATGCAGGGCGTGAATGCAGACGGGAGGGATGGCCGCAAAAAAACTCAAAAAACGCAAAAGGGGGAGGACTCTGCTTTGCGTTTTTTGAGTTTTTTGCGGCCAACACTCTTCCATAACGCGGCCAGGAATTGTCAACAACATCGCCACCGGGCTGTCTTTCGCAGGACGTTCTGCTTGAGACGGGCACGTCGGAACGTGTCTCACGATGATCGTGATCGTGTTCACAGCACTGGCTTCGCCCTCCCGAGGGAGGCGAACCCCATAATCAAGCATTGACGGACCACCTTGTGGCATCGGCCACATCCCACATGGTAGGCCGGCGATCGCAGCGAGCTTGTTCACTGTTCTTCAAAGTTTCACCCTGCATCACTCATCGAACACCCCTTAAAACTTCAAATACCCCAGCATCTTCGGCTTCCGATCCAGGGCGTGGCACACCGCAGCTGTCACGATCCGGCGGACCTCTTTTAGTTGCGAGGCGGTCGGGGCGAGGGCCGCCAGGTCTGGCGTCGTCTCCCCGGACAACTGTTGCAGCAGTCGCACGCTGCCGGGCTGGATCGCGGCATGGGCGTAGTCCAGGCGGCCACACGCCTCGCACAGCAGGCCCGATTGCGTGACCCAATATCGGGTATCGAACGAGGGCTTGGCCTCGCCGTCCCAGGTCGCCGGAGCATCGCATCCCGAGCAGTGCGTGAACCCCGGCAGATGGCCGATCTCCCTCAGCAGCAGCAGCTCGAACCGCAGGATCGCAAACCGCGGGTCGCTCGCTGCCTGCAATTGGGCCAACGTCTCTATCGCCAGGTCGAACAGCTGCGGGTGCGGGTCATGCGGCTCGGTGCCGATGTCGAGGAGTTCGGCCACGTAGTACGCGGCGTAGAGCGGAAACATCTGCTTCGAGGTCGGGTGAAACCGGCAGATCAATTGAGACTCGGTGACGAGATCGAGGGCGTCGTGGTCCTTGCGATACAGGATGATCTGCACTTGGGCGAGCAGGTCGATAGCCCCCTCGAACGGCCCCTTGAGGCGTTTGGCCCCCTTGGCCAGGGCACTCGATTTGCCGAACTCGCGCGTAAAAAACGTCACCACGCGGCTCGACTCACTGAAGTCGGCCAGCCGGATGATCAGAGCTTCCGCTTTTTCGGGGGGCATGGGGGCGCATCGCCGGGGCCGGGCGGGGATTCGACAAGGGGGAGGCTTATATAACAGATTGGGAATTGGTGTACAGAACATCGCGCCCCTGATCTCGCTTCATGTTTCTGTCATTCATTGGGCCTGGGTGAGGGCCAGAGAAGAATGAAGACAGAAAAATGGACACGTCTCGCTGAATCCGACAGCAATCGCCTCCCGAAACATTCGCACAGATCTGGCGTCATTGGTCACGACATGACTTCCGCGAGTGTTGAGGTACTCAGAGCTGGCGGTGTTCCATCCGTGCCTCGGCCCTGCCATCCGTGCGAAGACAATCAGTTTGATGTTTCGCACGGATGGCAGGGCCGAGGCACGGATGGGGGAGATCGACAAGTAAGGCGAGGGTCAGGTGTTGTCCGTGTTCGTCAGTAGGGGGCATGGCCCATGAGGCCCACTCGGCGGGAGCTGTTGGGTTCGGCGCGGAGTGTCCAGGAAGTTCCTCTTCCATGCGCAGTTCGGCGCTGGTGGGAGAACGTGAAGGCTCGACTGGAGCGTGGCCGAGTGACGAAATTGGAAGCGATTGCCTTGTCTGGACTCCGAATGGGGGTTGGAGTTCAGGCTTTAGCCTGCTCCGGAGCAGCCTAAAGGCTGAACTCCAACTCACGAATCAAGTGTTGACGGGGCACTACGCAATCACTTCCGGGATGACTTCCGCAGTCTCCGGAAGGAGCGGGTACTCGTGGCCATCGGCTCCGTGGATGGTGCCATGCGGGTTGATGCCTAATAAATGGTACATCGTGGCCAGGAGCGATTTGGGCGAGACGGGGCGGTCGGTGACATCGCTGGCGATGTCGTCCGTGCCGCCGATGACTTGGCCTCGTTTCACGCCGCCGCCGACGAAGAGCGTGCTGTAGGCTCTCGACCAGTGGTCGCGACCACCACCGCTGACGTTGGTTTGGATTCTCGGCGTGCGACCGTGTTCGCTCATCAAGACCACCAGCGTGTCGTCGAGCATCCCTCGCTCTTCGAGGTCGAGGATCAACCCCGACAGCGCCCGATCCAACCCCGGCAGCAGCTGATCGACCATCCTCGGGAAGTGCTCGTAGTGCGTGTCCCAGGCATCGCCCGCCAGACCGTACTCATCCCAGAAGACCGACACGAGCCGCGTGCCGGCCTCGACCATCCGGCGAGCTGCGAGGCACGACTGGCCGAAGAGCGTTCGCCCGTAGCGGTCGCGGGTGTTGTCGTTCTCGGTGCGGATGTCGAGGGCTTCACGGACCTTGGGGGAGGCGACGACGTTGTAGGCCATTTCCTGGTACTGACCGTAATTTGATCCAGGCTTCGACTGATCGAGGTCGCGCCGCGAGCCATCGAACTGGTCGATCAAGGACTTGCGGCGATTCATCCGGTCGAGGGCCAGATCCGGCAGCGAGTCCATCGCCGCCAGCCGGAAATGCGAGTCCGCCGAACAGCCCAAATACGGCTCCGGCCCGACATACTCGAAGCCGGGGCGGGCCTTGCGAATCGTCTTCGTCCCTTGCCCCACGAACTCGGTCCACACCGGGTTGGCCGCACTGCCGAGAAAGGCCCCGTATGGCCCCGCGCGGAACGGCTGGTCCGAGCGCTTGCTGCTGAACGGGAATGGGAGGGCCACGTTCTGGAGGAACTCCGCCCCCTTCCCGCCGCGCGCGATGCGGTCGTAATGCTCGACGCACGATCCAAAGTAAGGGTGGTGCCGCTCATCGCGCGGGTTCAACTCCATACTGACATCAATGCTCGACACCCCGGTCATCGCGAACGCCACCCCATGCAGCGGGTAGGGATGCGAGACCGACCGGATCACCGTCGTGCGGTCCATGACCTTCGCGAGGTGCGGCAGGTGTTCGCAGACATCCAGACCCGGCAGCGAGGAGGCGATCGGCTGCATCGACCCCCGAATTTCGACCGGAGCCTGCGGCTTCATGTCGAAGGTTTCGAGTTGGCTCGGCGAGCCGTAAAGAAACAGAACGATGCAGTTCTTGGCCTGGCCGAACCCGCGCGCGACGACGCTGCGGTCGGGAGCAACCGCCGCCTGGGCCTCCGCCTGGAGCAACCCCGCCAGCCCGAGTCCCCCGATCGAGGAGCCTCCGACTTGGAGCACATCGCGCCGCGTGAACCCATCACACAGCGTCTTGGGCGAACCGAGAACGCGCAGCATATCCGTTCTCCATCACGAGTTGAGATCAACAGGAGTTTATTCGACAAACGGGCGAACCGCAATCAGAAAACCGGGAAAGACGGGGGAAAGCCCCGTGGGAGTTCAGGCTTCAGCCTGCTCTTCGCCCGCACTTCAGTGAACGGCAGCGAGCGGCTGGACGTCAGTCCGCCGTGCTGAGTGGCGCTCTCATGCGGACGCAACTGGGTCTGGTCGGAGAACGTCGCTCGGGCACGGGGGGCTGATGCCACCCCGCTCGCTGGGGTTCGGCGATCGGCGACCTCTCTGGGGACCGAGCGTCCCTCCCCGTGGGAGTTCAGGCTTCAGCCTGCTCCTCGCCCGCAGAGGCAGCCTAAAGGCTGGACTCCAACGGAGCGTATTGGCCCGAGAGGCGAAGCGGAGCTTGTGACTGAGGTCAATCGTCAGTTCTCCGGCTCCGGTTTCGTGAGTTCGACGCGTGCGTGAGCGGGTGGGGTGACGAGGAACTCGAACTCCTCGGGGCGGCTGAGGGCGATGGTCAGGTCGACCTCGCTGAGGCCAGGCAGAGCGGGGAGATCAGCCACGATGTAGTTCCTCCCATTGGAGCTGATGTGCATCAGGGGGCACATGGTGCGCTGGCCGTTCTGGGTCGTCTGGACGACGAGCTGGGTGTGGCGAGGGAGTTCCGGGAGGAGATCGATCCAGACAAAGGGAGACGCTCGCGAGACCTGCTTGAAGTACTGCCCATTGACGATTCCATCCGAGAAAGCGCTTGTGGCCTCATCGGGCTTGTCGAACTGTCTCGATGTGTACTGACCTCCTCCGGTAACGTGGACGATCCCGGTTCCGGCGACGCAGAGTACGCGGCCCTCCCACCCGTCGAACTTCAGCACGCGATCGAGCTCAGACACCGTTCCTGGGGCGAGCAGCGGGAGCTTGTGGACCACGGTCCGCATGCTCTCCGGGAACTCCGCCGTGTGCGAGCGATAGACCCGGGTCTTCAGCTTCCAGACCGTTTCGAACGGGGAGAGGATTTCGCCCCGATTCCCTGTGGCGTCTTCGAGTATGTGATGGAATTGGGGAGAGCCCTTGTCCACATCCGATGACGTGGAGTTGAATTGTGGAGACAAGCGACCGAAGCGAAAGTCGAATTTCTCCAGCCGGACTGTGCGTGGCCCTATCGTCTTCTCGATCGGCAGCGTCTCCGCCTGCCACACCGGGAAATCGGTGCGATAGCAGGGATTGGGGACCACCATTTCGAGTGGCTTGGAAGCTCCTCGGCTGCGATCCTGGATGCGAATTCGCAACTCCTTGTCCCGCCGAGGCAGCGCACTGCGGGTCAAAGCGTGTGCCCCAAAGTGCGGAAATTCCGCCGTTCCGATCTGTTCCTTGAAGACGAACCCCGTCGATTCGATGAACTCGAAACTCAGATTCTGCGTCTCCGAATACGCATACTGCCCCTGAGCATCGACTGTGCGGAATAGGAATGTGTGCCCCGGTTCCTGGTGCCACTGATCGATCCCCGTGAGGTGAATCTCGAACACCGGGACGTACGATCCACGCCTCGGCAAGAACGACTGGGACCGCGGCGGCGGTTTCCACTCGAAGTCGAGCGGCCCCTCCGTCGTCTGGTACAACCGCAGCCGATGCACCCCATCCGCGAGAGTGACCTCCCCGAGATACGGGTCGCCGGTCTGACGCAGGGACAACAGAAACAGCCCCGCCAGCCCGACGACCAGCAGCAGCCCAGACACCAACAGACAGCCGAGCGGCGAACGTAGTTTCTTCAGCACTGGTGACCCCTGCTTGAAATGAGTGGGACTCTGACTATCGCCACCCGGCATGACGGGCGTCAACCGCACGCCAGAGTTTGGCACGCCAACGCACCGTTTCACACGGAGAGGGGGCAGGCAGTCGTTTGGCGGGGTGGAGGGCGGAGCCTGCGCTGCGCTCGAACACCGACGATGGGCTGACATCCCTTCGGGATCAATGACAGCCGCTGGACGGATTTGTCGCTGCCCCTGCGGGGCGTGGGAGGACTCGGTTGCCGGGTGGAGTTGATACGACCCCGGCCGGGTGGCGGATTGTTGGACACGTCAGGAATGAGAACGTCCCCGTGAGGCATTCCGGCCCTCATCACCACGCGGTACAGTGGGAGTCGGATCAACCGCATCCCCCGACGACAGAGAGTCCTCGCCATGAGTTTCTACCGCCCCTCCGTCTCTGATGTCGCCCGCTTTCGCGAAGACGGGTATGTGATCGTCCGCAATCTGTTGACTCCCGAGGAGGTCGACCTGCTCAACCGCGTCGCGCGGGCCGACAAGCATCTCGCCGAGACCGCCTATGGCCGCGAGGACGCCAAGGGAGCGGTCGTCACGCTCTCGGTCCGCAACGATCTCTCCGACGACATCTACAGCGCCATCGCCCGCAGCCGCCGCATCGTTTCGTCGATGGCGTCGTTCCTGAATGGAGAGGTATACCACTACCACCACAAGCTGATCCTCAAGGAGCCGCGTGTCGGCGGGGCTTGGGAATGGCATCAGGATTATGGGTACTGGTACAACAACGGGTGCCTGCTGCCGGACATGGGGAGTTGCCTGATCGGGATTGATCGGGCGACGCAGGAGAACGGTTGCTTGCAGGTGCTGAAGGGCTCGCACCACATCGGGCGAATCGAGCATCTCAAGACCGGCGACCAGACCGGTGCCGACATGGAGCGGGTCAACGCCGCGCTGGCCCGGTTCGAGTTGGTCTATGTCGAGATGGAGCCGGGCGACGCCGTGCTGTTCCACGCGAACCTGCTGCACCGCTCCGACCAGAACCACAGCGACCACCCCCGCTGGGCGCTCATCGGCTCCTACAACACCCGCCGCAACGACCCGTATAAGGCGGGCCGCCATCCGGGGTACACGCCGACCGAGATTGGACCCGATGAGGCGGTCCTGACCACCGGGCAACGGCAGTGGGCGCAGTTGCAACAGGCGATGCAGAAGTAGTTCGACTGTTGGAGTTCAGCCTTTAGGCTGCTCCGGGGCAGGCGAAAGCCTGAACTCCAACAGTCGAAGTAGGCAGCCCACATCGTAGAACGGAATTTATTCCGATCCTCTGCGTGTGGGGAGTACGGAATGCGAGTCGCGGAGCGACATCGCCTACACCCAGCCTCAACTGACCTCAAACACCTGTCGCAACTCCGGTGACCCGATACCCACAATCTGCACCGATCCCAGCGTGTGGTCCTGGGACGAGAGTCGTTGAATCTCGCGCTGGGCCTCCTCGGGACGCCGGGTCAGCAGCAAGATCCGTGGTTGCGTCGAGCGGTCGCCCAGCGTGGCCTCCCACAGGGGAGCGATCATCCGCTGGCGATCGGGTTGCAGGTCAGCCAGCGTGTCGAGCAGGGATTCGATCTTCTCGCCGCCCCTGCCTCCCCGCCACACGACCAGGGAGCTGCCCAATACGGCCAGTGTCGTCCGCGATTCACGGCTGTTGCGAGTGGCGTCGACACAGACGGTCGCGGCGAACGACAGTGCGAGTTCGAAGTCGTCGAGAGCGCGTTCCCCGCTGTTCGCGGGCAGCCACGCATCGAGCAGGATCAGCAGGCTGCGATCGCGGCTGTCGCGGTACTGCCGCACCATTAGTTCGTTGCGGCGGGCGGAGGTGCGCCAGTGGACGGAACGCAGATCGTCCCCCATGCGGTACTCGCGGAGGCTGTGAAACTCGTCCTCGAATGTGCTGCTCTTGGCGACCTGCGACGAAGTCTGCTCCATCGCGTTGTTCAGCTTCCGTTTCCAATCCGGCTGTAAGCGGCCCAACCGAGGATAGACTCGCAGCGTGGCAGGCACCGCCAGATTCAGACCGCGTTCGACCAGCCCCAGCGGGAACCGCGTGTCGACATGCACCGGCCCGAACACATGCACGCCGCGCTGGGCCAGGATCAACTGATAGTGCCCGCGCTGCTGCGCGCCGGGCGGGATGCGGATGAAGGCGATTTCGGGGGCCAGTTCGGTCTGGCTTCCCGACACGTGGTCCGTGACGGTCATCAGCCACGCGGAAATCCAACTCTTGCGATTCCGCAAAGCGATCTCGACCGAGAACAGCTCGCCCGCCATGACCCGCTCCGGCAACAGGCGCTGGACCGTCACCCCCTTGAGGTAGGTGAACGTCAACCACCCATTCATCACGAACGCCCCGGCCATCATCGAGAAGACCAGCATCAGCGGGTTCGACCGCCCGAAGAGCGACCCGATGAACAGGACGAACATGATCAGCAGAAAGGCCCACCCCTCGGTCGGAATGTGGAACCGATTCCGGATCAGTCCGTTGCGTCCCAATCGAGGCCACCACCCCGAGATCAACTCCTTCAACCCCCAGACCGAGAACAGCGTTCCACAGGCCAGGATGGTGTAGCGTCCGTACGGTCCCAACCGCCCCTGGATAAAGCCGGTCGACAATTCCATGCCCGACATTCCCAGGCCCGTCAACATCGCCAGCACGCCACCGATGGTGACATGTCGCAGCGGTTTGGGTGTGTCGTGGGGGGAGGTCAACATCGGAGCTCAGGCGGGATTGTATGAGGCTCCTGAGTTTGGACCGGTCACGCCGAGTCAATGTCCGAGGAACGCCGCGATTCCATTATCGGGTTCCGCGTCCCATTCCGAAAGGGACACGGCCTGCGTGGCACGGCAACGCACTTTGTAAAGTAGGGCAACTCTTCCCTTCGGGGCGTCGGAAGTGAGTCCTGATGAGGCGGTTTGGGGCTGGAATTCAATGTGTAAAGACAGGATCTGAAACCGCTCTAAGTACGACTACTGTACCGCTTTCAGAATCGATCTTCGACGGCGGGTCGAGAGGTGTTGCGATTGCCTGGAATGGTGACGAACTCACTGGAAGCGTGGTGTTTCGGCGACGGTGAAGATCACCATCTCTTCGCCGGTCACGGTGCTGATGTCGTGGTGCATGCTGATGACTTTGACGCCCACGGCTTCGTGAACCAGTGATTCCAGCATCGGGCGGGCCAGTTCGAGTAGTTGTTTGCGGGTTTGCTTGACCAGGTCACGGCCCTTATCGGGAGTGGACGACTTGCTGAGTTGCCGCTCCGCCAGAGTCAGCACCCCGCGAATGCGCACCACCAACAGATCCTTGATGAAATGAACGTAAACCTGTTCGGATCGCCAGCCGAGGTACTCCTCCTGAAAGCGAATGATCCCGTCGCAGATGGCCGCTTCGCACTCGGATTGGGTCAGGACTTTTGAGGGACGTTCGTTGCGAATGCGGCGGGCCTCTCCCATCGGCAAGCGGGGTTCGGCGTCCGAACTGGCTCGCGCGGGGATCGGCTTTGGCGCTTGACCGACCGGTGTGGCGACTGGCTCGACACTGTCCAGGACCGCTTGAATCTCGGACAGTGAGGCAGGTTTGACGAGAAAGTCATTGAACCCAGCCCGCATGGCGAGGGCTTTGTCCTCGTTCTCCTTCTGGCCGGTGACCGCCACGATCTGCGTCTTCGCGAAGCTGGAGATCTGGCGGACGAGCTTGGTGAACTCGCACCCGCCCATATCGGGCATCAAGAGATCCACGAGCATCAGATCGGGGCGAAACGCGGTGGCCACATCGAGGGCCTGCTTCCCGCCATAGGTCACATGCACCTGATGGCCGAGGGCTTCGACCAGCAGTCCCAAGGCGTCCGCTCCGTCGCGGTTGTCATCCACGATCAGGACACGGAGTGTCTTCTTCGTCTCAGTCTTTGCAGTGGCTTTCATGGGCGTTTGTCTTTTCCTGGAAGTGCGGCTCTCAACACTCGGATCGCTGTGTGTGTGTGGGTGACTCACCGAGGCAACCTGGGCACCCTCGCCAGAATCTGTTTGATCTGCTCGAAACTCGCAGGCTTCACCATGTGGTGATTGAAGCCCGCCTGCAACGAGGTCGCTCGATCCGAATCCTGACCATATCCGGTGAGTGCCACCAGCACCACTTCGCGCAGCTGCGGATGCTGGCGGACCCGCTTCGCCACCTCATATCCGTTCAGCCCCGGCAAGCCGATGTCGAGCAACATCACATCGGGACGATCGTCCAGCGCTGTCTGCACTGCGGTCAACCCATCGTGAGCAGTTCGCACCTCATGCCCCGAGGCTTGCAGCAGCATCGAGAAGCTCAGCACCGTATCGACATTGTCATCCACCACCAGGACTCGCAGCGGCGGGGGGAGTGGGGCATGAGGAGGTGCGAGGACTCCATCCACTTCGCCATTGGACGCGCGCTTCTCGTCACTGGGGAGAGGCAACCGCACGATGAACTCGCTGCCATGCCCCAGCACGCTCTGGACCTCCACCGTTCCACCATGCAATTCTGTCAGTCGTTGAACCAGCGCGAGTCCGATCCCCAATCCGCCCTCAGACCGAGCGAGCGAGCGATCTGCCTGAGTGAACAACTCGAAAATCCGCGGCAGCAGAGTCGGGCTGATCCCCACTCCGTTATCCCGCACTCGCAACACGCACTCCCCCCCCTCCATCTGCACGGTCAAATGAATCTGGCCGCCCTCCTCCGTATACTTGGCCGCATTCGTCAACAAGTTCACCAGCACCTGTTCCAACCGGGCGGGATCGGCGTCCAGCCAGATCGGCGGGGGCAGGATCGTGACCGTCAGTGTATGTCGACGCTGCTCGATCAGCGGGCGTGTGGTCTCCAAGGCCCCCTGCACAATGCTGTTCACCGTGACACGCTCTTTGCGCAGCTGGACCCGCCCCGTGGTGATGCGTGACACTTCGAGCAGGTCATCGACCAGATGTTGCAGCTGGCCCAATTGACGCTGAATGATGCCACGGGCCTTCTTGTGGATCAGGCTCTCGGTCTCGGGCTGCAAGCTGAGGAGTTGCACGGCGTTGGCAATGGGAGCCAGCGGGCTGCGGAGTTCGTGACTGAGCATGGCCAGGAATTCGTCTTTCCGGCGATGCAGGTCGGACATCTCGACCGACTGGTTCCGCAGCAGTTCCTCCATGTGACTGCGTTCGGTAATGTCGCGAATATTGCACTGGATCACGGGATGCTGATCTTCCTGATAGACGTTGGCGACGATCTCCACTTCCACCAGCCGTCCGGTTTTTGTCACGAGCGGCATGTGTTCGTAACGGAGATAACCGGATTCTTGCAGGCCCCGAACAGCGGCTTCATTGGCCGACTTGTCACGAAACAGTCCAATCTCCCACATCTCCTTGCCGATGAATTCCTTTTCCGAGTAACCCAGTAAATCGGTCATGTACGGGTTGGCGTCGACAATCTTCCCGTGGTTGGAATCAAGAATGAGGATGCCGTCTTTGGCGGCCTCGAACAGTCGGCGATAGCGGATCTCCGATACCTGGAGCGCCACTTCGGCCTGCCGACGCTCCGTGATGTCGATCAGCATGCTCATGCCGCCGATGATCTGACCTTGCGTATCACGGATCAGAGACGGATATGCCATGCACCAGACGCGCGTTCCATCGGGGCGTTCCGCAACGGCCTCGATGCCGGGAACCACGCAGCCGTTCTTCAGTGCCAAGGCCATTGGACACTCATCATGTGGCAACGGGGTGCCATCGGGACGAAAGAGTTTCCAGCTGACGCACCACAGATCTTTGTCGAGGACTGGGGTCCGGCCAGAGAGCGCGACGCACGCCGGATTAAAGTGGGTCAAAGTCCCGGCGGCGTCAGTGAAGTAGATCGCTGTGGGAAGGGCGTCGATCATGACTCGAAATCGCTGCTCACTCTCCCGCACAGCCGCCTCGGCGAGCCTGCGCTCGGTCACGTCTTCAATCGCCAGCAGGATCAATTCCGAATCATTGCCGGGTCTGCGAATGCGGCGCGCGTTGAGCAGCATCGTCTTCCTCCCGAGGGTGGGAAAGTCATGTTCCACCTCGAAATCTTGGAAGACATGATTCTGGGGCAAGACTTCCTCCAAGAGCGTCCGCAAGGCGGGGATATCCCACTGGCGGTTCCCGAGCTCGTACACGAACTGCCCCTGCGTCTCTGACTGTGCGACGTGGAAGGTCTTGTAGAACGATCCGTTGGCCGTCACCACCTTGAGAGTCTGGTCGAGGACCAGAAACGGCTCACGCAGAGTCGCGATGATGTTGTCCGCGTAAGCGAGTGCGTCATGGACCAACTGCTCGTCTCGTTTGCATTCGGTCACATCGCGGAAGATCAGCACGACCCCGGCGACTTCGCCCGTGTCACTGCGAATGGGAGCGGCACTGTCATCTATGGGGCGTTCCGTGCCATCTTTGGCAATCAGCAGCGAGTGATGGGCCAGCCCGACAATAATCCCTTCTCGCAACGCTTTGTGTGCCGGGTTCTCAACGATGTTTCGCGTGGTCTCATTGACGATGTGGAACACGGTCTCCAGCGCGAGCCCGGCAGCATCCGCCAGCGACCAACCGGTGAGTGCCTCTGCCACTGGATTCAGGAAGGTGACATGCCCCCAGTTGTCCGTGGTGATGACCCCGTCCCCGATACAGGAGAGCGTCTCGCGCAGCCACTCGGACTGCTCGTGGAGGGCATACGGCAAGGAAAGGATGTGATTGGTCATACGCTCAGTCCGATTCAGTATTTCGTCCATGTGTGGATTGGATGTGGAGTGTGGAAAGAACGGGGGCGGATGATCGGTCGGTGGAGAATGTGAAGTGGGTGTTGTGTGCTACTTTCTTCGGGCGTGTGTGAGACGCACGACGGACTTTTCAGGTCTGAATCTCAGGAAATGTTCGAGCAGCTTCCAAGCGATTGTGAACCGTTGCCTCTCTTTGTCCCGTCAGGGACACTCGACAATAGCCACCGCTTCAGCGGTGGGATCAACGAATCTCTGTCGATCACAGCCCCGTCAGGGGCGACAGACCTCCCCACGATGGCGTCACTCCACTGACCATTCCGCGATCTTTATCGCAAGCGTCTGCCGTCCCTGGCGGGACTCGTCGGCTTGTCCGGCTCACTCTCCCACCGTTGAAACGGTGGGCTATTGTCGGGTGTCCCTCGCGGGACAGAACCAGGAATCCCTCCGGGATGGGTATTGAGCCTTCCCCGAGCCAGTTCAGTTCTCATGCCATCGCCACCGTCACCTGATGTTCCTTTCGATCATCGACGAGGGGGATCACCAAGCCCGGAACTACGACGCCGTCCACCGTGACACGCCTGACAGTGGATGACGGTTGCGGTTGCTGCACCGTGATGTGATACACCGTTTCGCGATACCGATAGTGCATCACGAACGACTTCCACTCCGCAGGCAGGCACGGCGCGAACCGCAGGTGATCGACCTCCAGATGAACGCCCAGCAGTGACTCGATGATCAACTGGTACATCCAGCTGGCTGACCCGGTATACCAGGTCCACCCGCCGCGCCCGATGTGTGGTGCGACTCCGTACACATCGGCGGCGACGACATAAGGTTCGACCTTGTACTTGGTGATCTTGTCGGGCGATGAGCCATGATTGACGGGGTTGATGAGTTGGAACAGCTCCCAGGCCTTCTCATGATTGCCGAGTTTCGCGAAGGCCATCACGGTCCAGATGGCCGCATGGGTGTACTGGCCGCCGTTCTCACGGACTCCGGGGACGTACCCCTTGATATAGCCGGGGTCGAGGTGCGACTTGTCGAAGGGGGGATCGAACAGTTGAATGAGGGCGTCGCCTCGTCGCACGAGACGTTGATCGACGGCCTGCATCGCCTGCTTCGAGCGTGCGGGGTCGCCCGCTCCCGAGATGACCGACCAGCTTTGAGGCAGCGAGTCGATCTGGCACTCTTCGTTAGACGCAGATCCCAGTGGCTCCCCGTTGTCGAAGTACGCTCGACGATACCACTGCCCATCCCAGGCTTGTTGTTCGATGTTGGTCGCCAACTGGGCTGCCTCGGCATCACAGCGATCGGCGAAGACGGTATCTCCGCGAGTGCGGGCGATCACTGAGAACTGCTCCAGAATCCCGTACAGGAAGAACGCCAGCCAGACACTTTCCCCCTGGCCCAGTTCGCCGACCAGGTTCATCCCATCGTTCCAGTCCCCGCCGCCGATCAGTGGCAAACCATGCGGACCGAAGCGGAGGCCATTGGTGATGGCCCTCACGCAGTGTTCATACAACGTGGCCGATTCCTCGGAAGCGGCGGGTAGGTCGTAGTACGACTCCTCCTCCAGCTTGACGGGGCGACCTTCCAGGAATCGGACCTGCTCATTCAGCACCCCCGTGTCACCTGTCCCGCTGACATAGCGACACGCCACAAACGGCAGCCACAAGAAGTCATCACTGAAGTGCGTACGAACGCCGCGACCCACCGGCGGATGCCACCAGTGCTGCACGTCGCCCTCCACGAACTGGTGGGCCGCACACAACAGCAGCTGTTGACGAATCAGCTCCGGCTTCGAGTGCAGCAGCGCCGAGACATCTTGCAGTTGATCCCGGAAACCAAACGCCCCACCCGACTGGTAGTAGCCACTGCGCGCCCAGAACCGACACGCCAGGGTCTGATACAACAGCCACCCATTCGCCAGCATGTTCACCGCGGGGTCGGGAGTCTGCACATGGACTGCCCCCAACGTGCGTTTCCAGAACTGCCAGACCTCTTCGAGGTTTCGACGAGCCGCGTCCGGGGGGCGTACGCTCTCGACGAGTTGCCGGACGTGGCCGATGTCGCGTCCCAGGCCGAGGGTGAAGACCACCTCGCGCTCGCGACCGTCGGCCAAGTCAAACGTGGTCTGAATTGCCGCGCAGGAATCCAGACCTGCGCCGGTCTTGTTCGAGAGTCGTTGGCGAGTCAGCGCTGCAGGCTGCGCCAGACTCCCGTTGCGTCCGACGAACTCGGTCCGATCGCCCGTCACCGTCCGCAACTTTTCGGACACATTGAAGAACGGAATCCGGCTGGCGAACTCCAGGCTGTACGGGTTCCGGGCGAGCAAGGCCCCACTCTGGGGATCGACCTCAGTGACCACGTGCATCAGCCCCTTCGACCGCATTTCGCCCAGCACCCACTCGACATAACCGGTGACTGAGATGCGGCGGGTCCGCCCCGAGGTATTACGCAGCTTGATCCGGACGAACTTCACGGGCAGGTCAACCGACACATAGACCCACACCTCGCTGGTGATTCCGTACTCGGCATGCTCGAACACGGAGTAGCCGAAGCCGTGACGACAGACATACGGCGTCGACGAGGGGACTGGTTGCGGCATCGGAGACCAGACCTGTCCGCTCTCCTCATCCCGCAGATAGAAGGCCTCGCCCGTCCGGTCCGTAATCGGGTCGTTGTGCCACGGCGTTAACCGGAACTCGTGGGCATTCTCGCCCCAGGTGTACGCTCCGCCACATTCGGAGATGACCGTTCCAAACTGCGAGTTCGCCAGCACATTGACCCACGGAGCCGGGCAGACCAACCCGGGAGCCATCCAGATGACGTACTCGCGTCCATCCGGCGTGAAGCCACCGTGTCCGTTGAAGAACACGAGATTCACCGGCGGCAACAGCGGCTTCGAGACAACCAACGCGAGACGATTCCCGCGAACCGGGACCAACTCCGGAATCTTGATCTCGGTCCGGCTGCGGCGCTCGAGTTGCTCTTCCAGCGTGCCTTCGGAGTCGAGGAGGATGACTCGCGCGACCGTTTGCAGGAGTATGCGATCCTCGTCGCTCAACTGCTCTGCTCGGCGAACGAAGATACCTCCAGGACGATCCAAGGTGGGCGCGGCGGTGCCCGCAGAACAGAGTCCCACGATGAGGTCGTGCAGTTCCTGCCGGTAGCCCGCATCGCCATCGTTCCAGATGACCAGATCAACCGCCAACCCCTTGAGCCGCCAGTAGCAGTGTGCCTGCACGAGTTGCCGCACCAACTCCAACCGCTCCGTTTGTCCAATTCTCAAGAGCACAATCGGCAGATCGCCAGAGATCCCATGCCCCCACAGGCCGGATTGCCCTCGCTGGTTCTTCGCCAGAACTGCCGAGGCCGCTCGCTGGGCCGCGTTCATAAACAGGATCGAGCTGGCCAAGCGCCCGTAAAGCTGGGCGTCCCCCTCGCTGGCGTTCAACTGACGCAGCAACACCTGCCCGTGAGTCCAGGCCATATCGAGAACGCGATCAGCCAGATGGCGGTCGTGGTATCGCTCGATTAACTGGAGCGCCTCCTCGCGCGTGTCGGCCATCCCGGTGATGATATCGACGGAGAGGGACTCGTCGGGATCCAATTCGAGACGCTGGCGGATGGCGACGATCGGATCGAGCACCGGTCCCGCAGTGTTGGAGAGACGACCTGATCGCTGCATGGCGGTGGGGTTCGCCGTCGTGCGTCGCCGACCGATGAACTTCGAGCGGTCAGTTTCGAAGGAGGTCTCACCCGCTACAGCGCCGCGAACCACCAGCAGGTGGATCAGCCAAGGCGGGTGTTCTTTGTGGGAGCGAGGACGGCGAGTACAGAGGATTGCCTGTCGCTGCGCCAGGATCTCTGTTTGCACAAACAGATTGGAGAAGGCCGGGTGCGAGGCATCAGCCGCTGGGCTCGCCAGGACGACCTCGGCGTAACTCGTGAGTTCGATCGTCCGCGTGAGGTTGGAGCGATTGACCAGCGTCACTCGACGAATCTCGATGTCATCTTCGGGCGAGACCGCGATTTCTGTATGGAGCTTGATTCCATAATCCCGACGCCGAAATTCGGCCCGAGCCTGGGAGAAGATGGCCTGGTACTTGGGACTGGTGACCCGCGTCGGATGGTGCGAAGTCGACCAGACCTCACCGGAAGCGACATCGCGGAGGTAACAGAACTGGCCGGTATCATCGCACGTCGCATCTTCCCGCCAGCGGGTGATCGCGAGGCCCTTCCACTGACTGTAGCCGCCGCCACCGTTGGTCACCATCACGTGGTAGCGGCCATTCGAGAGGAGGTGGACTTCTGGAATCGGCGTGTGGGGAGTGTGGAAGACTCGCATCTGCGCCTGAAGATCTTCCGAGGGCTCACGGGCGTCCGAGGCTTCCGAGGCATGCGGATAGAAGGAGGCCACGCGGGGGATGCGCTCCTGCAGCAGTAACGCCGTCGCTTGAAACTGCGGGTCCGCCAGGAACCGCCGCTGCATCGGACGGTTGAGGAGTCGATAGGCCAGCGCCAGGAGACTCATCCCCTGGTGATGGGCCATGTAGGACTTCACGACCTCACAGGGATGGTCGCGTGTCAGTCGCGAGCGAGTGTAGTCGATGGCTTCGTAGAAGCCGTAATCCCCGGAGAATCCCAATGCGTCCATCGCCTGCATGTTCGCGCACGCCGCTTGGGGGGCGACCATCAGCGACATCACCGTGGCATACGGCGCGATGACCAGATCATCCGCCAGACCACGTTTGAAACCCAATCCGGGTACACCGAACGCGCGGTACTGGTAGTTCAGATGAGCATCCGTCAGGTTGTAGCCCGACTCCGAGATGCCCCAGGGAATCCCTCGGAGCCGACCATACTGTCGATGCCGTTCAACGACCGCTCGATACGTCTGGTCGAGAAGTGTGTGCGGATGCGTCGGCATCACCAGCAGCGGCATCAGGTACTCGAACATCGAGCCGCTCCACGAAAGGAGCATCTGCTGCCGGTTCGATGTGGTGAGCAGTCGACCGAGGGCAAACCAGTGATCTTGCTTCACGCGCCCCTGGGCAATGGCGACAAAGCTGCACAAACGTGCCTCAGATGCCAGCAGATCGTAGAATCCGGTGTCACGGCGGCGCTCACTGACATCAAATCCGATCGCCATCAATCGCCGTGCAGGGTCGTACAGGAAGTCATATTCAATGTCGGCGAATTCACCGCAGGCATTCGCCAGCGAATGAATCGTTTGCACTCGTTGGGTTGCGAACTGCTGACCGCTCTCGATGTGCGTTCGTAATGTGGACACCCACTCCCGCTCCGCTCGATCCTCTGGGGTCAACGGAACTGCAATCATGCCGAGGAGTTCATCCATGACCGGCAGGAGCTGTTCCGTGATGGCGATCAGCGAACGCAGTGTCGGGCCAGCCTCCAACTGACGAACCAGCGCGAGCAGTTCCTGCCGCAGTCCCGCTTGCTCGGGAGTCCCACGGTGACCGAGGTCAAACGGCGAGGAAGATAACCCCAGCCACGGAGCGATCCGCTGTAAATCGGCCGACTGCTCGCGGCAATGCTGTTTGAGATCCGCCAACTGCGAGACCACTCCCTTTGTGCAGTCCGAAGGAGGGTCTCGTTGCATGTCTGCAGCCGTCGCTGCCAGCTTGTGAAGCAGATCCGCCGCCAATCGGAGATTCCCCGAGACTGCTCCGGAACCATGTCCTCGCTCCAGCAGTTCCAACAGCGGGCACCAGACGGAAAGTCCCGCATCGTCAGAGGTCATCGACTGACAGCAGGCCCGCCAGGCCTGTCTCGTGACATCCAATAGCCCCCAAATGCCAGGTGACAGTATCGGTTGATCCAGCAGCTCGATCAGTCCCGACCGCAACGTCAAGACGTGCCCGGCCAGATTTCCACTGTCGACCGTCGAGACATACTTCGGATAGAGCGGCTGCAACGTCTGCGTGTCGTACCAATTCAGAAAGTGCCCGTGGTAGCGCTCCAATTGCCCCATCGACTGAAATGTCTGGGTCGTCCTCTCCAGCAATCGGCTGACTGAGATGTAGCCAAAGTCATTGGCCGCGAGATTCGACAACAGGGAGATGCCGATGTTCGTCGGCGAGGTCCGGTGCGCGAGCGTGCCAACGGGGTACTCCTGATAGTTATCTGGAGGCAACCAGTGATCTTCCGGACCGACATGCCTCTCAAAGAATCGCCAGGTCTGGCGGGCCACCCGATGCAGGTAAACGACTTGCTCGGCTGTGAGAGGGAGTTCGTTCTGCGTCCCCGGTCGGCTCAGCAGCCAGGCGATCCACGGAGACGCGAGCCAGGCCACAAGCAACGGGGCCGCGTCGGTCAGGGAATCCGGTTGCACGAATGCCAACGAGACCGTCGTGGAGAGTACCACCAATGGCGCAATCGCCATGGCACGATAGCTACCCAGTAAGCTGTGGTGCCCGTCACGCTCAGCGTCACTGGCCGTCTTCCACTCCAGCATCTTCCGACGGGTGAAGAGCATCCGGCCCACGGTTCGCAGGCAGGCATCGAGACTGATGTATGCTTCGTAAGGTAAGAACGCCAGGATCAGTCCCGCATGAGCCAGTCCAACGCCCGCCAACCGGATCGTCTGCTCCAAGTGTTGGAGTCTCGTGAAGTCACCCGTCCCGCGCATCGCCGAAACAGCTGACCGACAACACGCTGGGATCAGGGCGATGCTCAGAACCACCACCGTCCAGACCCACGCAGGCGGCCAGAGCAGCCATCCCAGAAGCAGGAGTGCAACCAGCGCCGGGGAAACCAAGGTGCGTCGGAGATTGTCGAAGATCTTCCAGCGCGACAACCCGCTCAACGGATTGCGGCCCCGTTTTCCATCCGGTCCGGGAACCAAAGGGTACAGCCACCCAGCGATCTGCCAGTCCCCACGCATCCAGCGATGCCGACGACTCACGTCGGTACTGTACTGTGCGGGATAGCTCTCAAAGACATGGACATCACTGATCAGTCCCGAACGGGCGTAGCACCCCTCCAGTAAGTCGTGACTGAGAATCTGGTTGTCGGGGAACCGCTGCTCCATCGTGGCCACGAAGGCGTCGATGTCGTAGATCCCCTTGCCGATAAACGATCCCTCCCGGAACAGATCCTGATAGACATCCGAGATCTCGCGGGTGTAGGGATCAATCCCTGCCTCCCCGGAATTCAGCTGCGCGTACCAGGACTGATGATTCTCCTCCAGGGAGATGGCCACTCCCGGCTGCAGAATACCGTAGCCTTCCACGACCACTTTCCGGGCCTCATCGACTCTCGCGCGGTTCAGGATGTGGGCCATCGTGCCGACCAGTTTTCGGGCGGCATCACGCGGGAGGATCGTGTCCGTATCGAGCGTAATGACATACTTCATCCGAGTCAGCGATTGCGGGTCACGACCGACGACCAGCGAGAACGCTGCCAACGAACCGCCACGGCACAACGAATTCAGATCGCCGAGCTTTCCACGCTTTCGCTCGCGCCCCATCCAGACCCCTTCTTGCGGGTTCCACTGGCGCGGCCGATGAAGCAGGAAGAACAAATCCTCCTCTCCGATGCGGTACTTGTCATTGAGCGCCTCAATCCCAGCTTGTGCGGCCTGCAACAGAGCGGCATCTTCGGGAAGATCCGATGTGGAAGCATCACGATAATCAGTGAGCAAACAGAACCGCAGATTGTCGTCGCGATTGGCGAGGTAACGGACCTCCAGACCTTCGAGCAGACGACCGATGCCATTGGAACTGACCAGCATGGTCGGGATCACAACCAACGTAGAGTACTCTGGGGGAATCCCCTTCATGAAATCGAGTCGCGGCATCCGCTGCGGTGTGAAGAGGAGAGTCGACAACCAGTTGACGAGGCTCATTCCCAGTTGAGTCGCCCCCACCCACAACAACAGCCCTGCCACCCATCCCCCGACGCCGTGCAATCCGGTCTGCCGAAGAACGAAAGCGGTGAACGAGAGAGCGAATACGCAGATCGCTCCCAGATAGAACGGCAGCGACACGCCTTTCGCCATGCGAGTCAGGCTGGTGGTGAAGGACCAGCGTCGCCGCAGGGTGTGCTCGAACTCAGGCAGTCCCTGGTCGATCAGAAAGTATCCCACATGGGCTGTGCGATGGGTGACACCGCTCAGGCTGGCAGTCTTTGTGGCCAGATCGACGACATGACGGGCGACATCCAGTTCACTGAGCAGACTGTGTTTGGCCACATCTTCCACGACTCGCCGATACTGATCGCGCGTCTGAAAGTCCATCTGCTCATACACTTCCGCTGGATCTTCACGGAGAGTCTGCTCCACCACACTGAGAGACTCGACGAACTCCCGCCAGTCGATCGCCTCCAACTCGCGCAAGCCACCAATGCTATTGCTGATCGAGACCTGATCGACGGCCTGCTGCTGGCTTTCCTCTTGAACCAGTTGCTCGATCGTTCGCCCGTGGGCCGCCAGCTGATGCTCGAACCAGGTCATCAGCACAGAGAATGTCGAGCCTTGTCCCTGCAACCTGCGAGTGATCTCCGCCACGAAGGACGAAGAGAGTGGCGGGTTCAGTCGAGCCAGATCTGCCACCAGCAGGATGATCTCGTGAGGTGACTTCTCAGCACACTCAATGAGCCGCTCCGACCACTCCGCCGCCGTGGTGCGCGCGAGAGTCCCCTTCGCAATCCGGGCAGCCACTCGCCGCAGGTTCTCAATCAATGCCTGCCGGAACATGATCGGGACAGCCCATAGCTCTCCCAACGTCAGGGGGCGTCTCCGTTGATACGCTGCCACAAACGTTCGCAGTCGCTCGGCGTCAATTCGCCCGTCGACATGCGAGATCAATTCCAATGCCATGTCATACACCAGCGGATAACCCGCCGATGGTCCATTCAGCAGCCGAGGTAGACTGCGGCTGTACTGCTTGGGAAGATGCCGCCGAGCTGTCCGAATCTGCTCTTCGATCAAGTAGTAGTTGTCGAGCAGCCATTCGCTCGCGGGCGGAATGCGTTGCTTGCGCTCCACCGCCTCTGTGACAAACTCATACGCTTTCAACAACACCTTTTCATTCGCGGTCAGACGAGCCAGCAGCAGGTCTGGCCCGACAGAAGGATCAATCTGATGCCATCCCGCCAGACTCTCCGCATGCTGTTCCAGCTGCGCTCCACTGAAGAGATCAGAGCGCAGCGGCAAGTCGTCTCCGAATTCACGGAACAACCCATCGACGCCAATCCGGGATTGCCATCGTTTCAGTTGAACTCGAAAGATTCCGCCTGACCATTTCAATGCTGCAACCTCCTGTGTGAGTCATGCGTGAGTCATGCGTGAGTCATGCGTCTCATGATGTCTCTGCATGGCTATGCGGTGTTAGAGGCCATGGGCTCGGATACCGACAGCAGGATCCGGGATTCTATCAGCTTGCGGGTTTCCAACAGTGTTGTCGTCACGGAACTGGCTCCCGCCTGGACCAATCGCTCTCGGTCCAGCTTACTGACACCGTTCGGCCCCCATCGCCCCACAATGATCGGAATCCCCGGCGCGGCTTCACGCAACCGCTTACACAAATAGCGTGCATGGGATATCCCCCCCGGCGGCAGTGATGCGATACAGATTGTAGCGGGAGGGTCTTCTGCCAGGCGAGCCACCAGTTCGGAGACCAACGTCTCTACCGCCGTCACTTCCAGTACGCAGCGACTCGGATCCAGAAGCTGACGGAGCATCTCCAGTCCCACATCATCGGTATCATCTCTGGCCGGACAACCCAGCACTGAGGGCGGCTTGGGTGCGGTGGTTGAGTGCAACTCTGGAGCTTCGGGCACCGGATCTGGGAGACTTTGCTTGTCGACCGACTGCGGATGGACGAACTCATCGGCTTGGACCAGGATATTTCGCATTCCCATGAGAATCATTTTCTGGTCTTCGTCCGTCAGTTGATCCCGATTCACATCCCTTCGCGTATAGTTCAACGAAGGAATGAGAAGTTCATCGTAGACCTCATCGGGGGAAGTGCCTTTCATCCGTTCCAAGACCAGGGCATTCGATTCCAGCTGATCTCCCAGCATCAGTCGCTGATAGAGTCCCACGTTGGCCCGCAGAGCCGGTCCTTCACCCAGCAACAGATTCAGGAAACCCAGCTGCGGAATAGTCTTACCCACGACGACCAAGCAGACCGCGATGGGAGCGGATAACACCAGTCCGATCGGCCCCCACAGGTACATCCAAAAGGCCGCCAAGATAATCAGAGCCGTCGGCGAGACGCCGGTACTGTGACCAAATGTCAAAGGTTCGATCACGTTGTTACTCACCAGTTCCAGCACCGCGATGAATGCAATCACCGCGATCGGAAACACCCATCCATCGGAGACGGCCAGGCTCATGGCCACCGGAAAGATGGCACCAATCCACGGTCCCAGATAAGGGATGAATCGCAACCCCCCTGACAGAAATCCCCACAGGAAGGCATTCGGCACCTGCAAGCAATACAACCCGATCGCCATCATGATTCCATATCCGCCGTTGAGTAAAGCCACCATCACGATGTATCGCGTAATCCGATCGGTCACATCTTCCAGTGCCTTGCTCGTCAGCGCGAGCCGAGCCTTTCCTGCCAGCAATACGATTCGGTCTCGCATGTCTTCGCGACCGAGGAGAAAGAACACGAGCAACACCATGGAAAAGGCCAGTGTCCCCAGCACTTCCATAGCCGACCCGAGATAACCCGTGAGCGTCATCCAGGGGATTGACACCGTGCGCGTGGGATCTGCCACCGGCGAGGTCTCACCGGGAGGCCTGACGATGTCCGCCCAATCTTTGAGTATCGAGGACTTGACCGGAGCTGGGGGGTGAGTCTCCTGACTGATCTCTTCAAACATCGTCTCAAATTGACGGATGAATCCTCCCGACCCCAATCGCTTGAACGCCTGCACCTTCGACTTGATGTTGGCTGTGTTCTGCGGAAGCTCTGCCAGGACGCTGGCGACTTCTCGGGTGGCCAGCCATCCCGCGCCCAGCAAGAAGACACCCGCGATTGAAACCGTCACCATCACGGATCCGAGTCGTCCCAATCTCTGTCGCTGCAAAACTCTCACTAGGGGATTGAGTAGAAATGTCATCAGCACGGCCAGGGCGATCGGAATCAGCACAGGTCGAGCCCAGATCAAAGCCAGAACAATGACCAGCCCCACGACCGTCCCTGACAGCATGATGACAGCGCGTTGCCACAACGGTGCAGGTTGAACCCGGGGCATGGAATGAGCTCCTCTCCGATCGAAGTGTTCCATACGACTAGACCATCCGTGACAGGTAGGCTTCGATCCGGCGGGCGTTGGTGCCGAGGTCACTCTTCCCCACACGCGACACGGACCGCACATCAACGCGAGTCCCTGCTGGTGAGGGAGTGAGTCGCACCACGATGTCATCCTGGAATCCAAACCAACAGGTGGTGTCGGTGGCCTCGATCCGCAACGACTGCGGATTGCATTCCACGATCTTCCAGCCCATCTCTCGGGCCGCTTGGAGGGATCTGGGATATGCAACTGGGGGCGGACTGCTCATCGAGCCGGGCTGGAGGTCCGGATAGCTCGCCAATTGTTGTCGAGCGAGTTCAGGCCCCTCATACGCGGCGGAGTTTTCAGCGCTCGCACGCAGCGGGAGGATGGCGACGAACACGGGAGGATTCTCGGTGTCGGTCGTGATGTCGTGGATGTACGGATACTTGTCCAGGGTGAATTTCCACATCAGGGCCAACCCGAGCAAACCGCCTCCGATGAGGAGGCCGATGATTGCGTGAGTGGATCCATCAGGAAAGACTTTCCATTTCCAGAGAGCCCATCCGACGAGGCACACGATCACTCCTCCCAGACCGAAATACCCGGAGTACTTGAACAGGCTGATCCCGGTCTTGTACCCCCACAGGCCAAATCGATAGCCCGGCCCGGAGACTCCGAGACTCAGCAGTCCGATCACGGACAGTGCCAATCCGATGCAACTCACGAAGTTCATGGTCTGGAACATGGGGAACTCCTGGATTGAGAGGCAAGCACCTTGACGAACTCCACCACAACGATGGGCAACAGCGAACAGCCTGCGATCACCCCCCATTCCGAGATCGTCGGTGGGACGGTGTGAAGTACCTTCTGCAAGAGCGGAAGGTAGACCGCCGCCGCTTGCAGGATCAGACACATCCCCACCGCCGCCCAGAGCCAACCGTTTGTAAACAGGCGGCTGGTGAACGCCGACCGCCTCTGCGAACGCGCGTTGAAGACATGGAAGACTTGAGTCAGGGCCAGCGTCATGAAAGCCATCGTGGTGGCTCGGCGCGATCCCTCGCCATCGGTCCCATGCCAATGCATTCCGACCCAAAAGGACAGAAGAGTGGCTCCCGCAAGCAGCAACCCTTGCCAGGCGATCAGGCCGATAAAACTGGGGGTGAGCAGCGACTCTTGCGGGTCGCGTGGCGAACGCTTCATGACATCGGGTGCAGAGGGCTCGAGTGCCAGCGCAAATGCGGGGAAGATGTCGGTGATCAGGTTGAGCCACAAGATCTGCAGGGCCACGAGAGGCAGCGGCCAGCCGATCATGAGGGCCAGAAACACGGTGAGGATTTCCGAGAAGTTGCAGGACAGCAGGTAATGCAGAAACCGGAGAATGTTCCCGTAAATGATTCGACCCTGCTCGACGGCACCGACGATGCTGGCGAAGTTATCGTCCGTGATCACCATGGCGGCATTTTCCTTGGCCACCTCGGTGCCCATAATTCCCATGGCGATACCGATGTCTGCCTTTTTCAGGGCCGGGGCATCGTTGACGCCGTCGCCCGTCATGGCGACGACGTGCCCCTGTTGCTGGAGCGCCTCGACGATTTGCAACTTGTGTTCGGGTGAGACTCGCGCGAAGACCGCCGCGTCGGCGACCACCCGCTTCCAGCCCTCAGCGTCCAAGGCAGCCAATTCTCGCCCGTGGACGGTGCGTAACGGTTGCCCCTGAAGATCGACATCGATCCCCAGTTGGCGCGCAATCTCGGCGGCTGTCGTCGGCTGATCGCCGGTAATCATCACGGTCCGAATGCCCGCCTCGCGACAGGTGGCGATGGCGTCCTTGGCCTCATCGCGGAGTGGGTCGCTCATGCCGACTAGGCCCACAAAGATCAACTCCCGGTCGAGTTCGGCCTCGTCATAGCCCTCCCGCAAATCTCGATACGCCAAAGCGAGAACGCGTAGCGCCGCACCGGCCAACTCGACGTTCGTCTCTTCCCATCGCCGCCGATCATCCGGCGCGAGTGGCGTCACTCCAGAGGCCCGCACTTGTGAGCAGCTCGCCGCGATCAATGTCGCGGGAGCCCCCTTGACGAAGGCCATTGTGCGACCTTGCGGCGCGCGATGCACGGTGACCATCCGCTTGCTGGTACTGTCGAAGGGCACTTCGCTGAGGCGGGGGAATTCCGCAGCGAGCGAGGCTTGGTTCATCCCGGCCTTTCCCGCCGCGACGATCAAGGCTGCCTCGGTGGGGTCGCCCAGCACGGTGTCGCGACCATCCACGCGTTCTACTTTGGCATCGTTGCACAACATGCCAATTCGCAGGGCCAGTGCGAGGTGCTCGTCAGATCGTGGGTCAACGAGCGTGTCGCCATCCTGGAACTTGCCCACCGGCTCGTACCCCGCGCCGGTCACTTCGACGCGACGCTGGTCCAGCGCGTAAACACACGCAGTCATTTCGTTCTTGGTCAGTGTCCCCGTCTTGTCGGTGCAGATGACGGTCACAGAGCCCAGGGTCTCGACAGCGGGCAGCCGTCGAACGAGCGCTCGCATCCGAGCCATACGTTGCATCCCCAGCGCCAGCGTCATGGTGGTCACGGCGGGCAGCCCTTCAGGGACGGCAGCAATGGCCAGTGAGAGGCCGATTTCCAGCATATGCCAAAAATCGGTGGCACCGCGAAACCAGCCCGCCAGAACAATAATGGCGCACAGCACCAACACGACCACAATGAGCAGACGACCGAGCCGGGCCAGCTTTTGTTCCAATGGTGTGGCCCGAGTGATCGCCTCATCGATCAGGATGCCAATCTTGCCCACCTCGGATTGCGCGCCGGTGGCCGTGACCAGCAACCGGCCACGCCCGTCCGTGATCGTCGTCCCCAGGAAGGCCATGTTGAGGCGGTCTCCAAGTGCCGCATCCTTGTCCTGGAGCACTTCGGAAGTCTTCGTCACGGAGAGCGATTCACCGGTGAGCGCTGACTCCTCAATTTGCAGCCGCGCACTCTCGACAATGCGGCCATCAGCAGGCACTCGTGCCCCAGCGGCAAGAACGATCAGATCGCCCGGCACCAACTCGGCTGCCGGAATCTCGCTCTCCGCGCCGTCCCGAATCACATGGGCCACTCGCACCGACTGCTTTTGCAGGGCGGACAATGCTAGTTCCGCCTTCCATTCGGTGAAGAAACCGATACCCGCATTGAGAATAATGACCACCAGAATGGCCATCGCCTCAAGGTGATCTCCCATGGCAAAGGCGATGACCGTCGCCGCGACCAGCAAGGCCACAATGAGACTCTGGAACTGAGCCAGAAAAATTGACAACGTCGAACGCTGCTGCGCCTGGGCCAGGGTGTTGGAACCATACTGCGCGAGTCTCCGCGCCGCTTCGGCCTGAGTCAGACCATGCATGCCATCGGCTTGCAACTGCGCGAAGGCTTCTTCAAGTGGCAGCGTGTGCCACATCACGGAATCCGACGAGGACTCCTTCCCGGCACGAAACGATGCGAGGTCTTTCTGTTGATTCACGGTCGGGGCCGTTGACACAGCCATTGTCTTCTCCTGACTTTCGCTGAACAACTGAATGGCAGTTGTCGAAGGCACAGCACGAGGCGCTGGTGCCCACCGCCACACGTTGACCGCTCGCGCCCCCCTGGGAGTCCCTGGCTGAAATGAGATCGGAGATCACATCTTCTCGACCTTCGTCACATTCTCGCTCACCGGGCTTGTCTCACCGGACTTCATCCAGCCGCAACCGAACACGCGATAAGCGTTGAGAAGCAACCCAGCTCCCCAGCCCAGCAACACCCAGTGGAACCAGTACTTGTCGGGCGATCGGACCAGATTGAGCGTGATCAGTCCGGCATTCACTACCAAAAAGATGGCGAGATGTTTCCAGAACTTCTTCGGGGTCGGAGCCGGTCTTGGGCGACGCTGTCGATGTTCTTCTCTGGTCATCATTGATCTCCTTGTGTGTGTGGGGGGGGGGGACTGCTGTGCTCCGGAATCACGAAAGGGTGAGGCCCAGCATCATCAGTCCATTACGAATCGCGAACGGGAGACAAATCACTGTTGGCCGGACCGCAGAGCAGGTGGCCGCCTTTGTCGAATCGAGATCCGTGGCAGGGACAGTCCCATGTACTTTCGTTGTGGTTCCACTCCACGATGCCTCCCAGGTGAGGACAGATGGCAGACAATTCGTGGAGGTGGCCCGTCTCGTCGCGGTAGGCGGCGACTTTCGTCAGACCTTGCCGCACGACAGCTCCCTTGCCCGATGCAATCTCTTGAGTCGAGTCCACATCGCCGCCGGTGACCCACGACCCGTATTGCAGGGCCACGTTGATGTTCTCCTTCAGGAATCTCTCTGCGGCACGGAGCGTTTTGCGAGCTGGGTCATAGAGGCTCGTCCAGGGGTTGTGTCGACCGACGATCAGGTCGGTGAGCAGCATTCCGGCGATTGTCCCATGCGTCATCCCCTGGCCTGAATCACCGGTCGCGATGTACACGTTCGGATCGTCGAGAGGGTTCCGACCGATAAACGCCAGACCATCGATCGTCTCCAGAACCTGGCCCGACCAGCGGTAGCGAACATCCTCGATGGCGGGGAATCGTTCGCGGGCCCACATCTCCAGTCGGTGATAGCGGGCCTCCGCATCATCCGCCTGTCCCGTTTTGTGATCCTCGCCGCCCACAATCAAGAGATCCGCACTCGGCGGGTCTTCCTGCGGGGGTTCCGTGGATTCGCTCGCGGAAGGGGACTGAAGCCGAACGTAGTGATAGGGGTTCTGGGTGTCCCAATACAGAGCCTTCGTGATCGCACCCCGAGGCACGCTGATGCCCAAGACATACGTCATGTAGGCCGCTTGCTTGGTGTGGATCGTGACGAGATCGTTGAACGGAGTATTCGTCGCCACCACGACCGCTGCGGCGGTCACCGTCGCCCCCTGGCGTGTGCGGATGCGAGTGGGTGGACCCGATTCAATACGTTCCGCGTGGCTCTGAGTGAACAGACGCCCTCCGAGGCGTTGAATCGCATTCGCCAGTCCGGCGAGGTACTTCAACGGGTGAAACTG
Source organism: Planctomycetota bacterium (assembly GCA_043778825.1). Classification (GTDB taxonomy): domain Bacteria; phylum Planctomycetota; class Planctomycetia; order Planctomycetales; family Planctomycetaceae; genus TH-plancto1. The sequence goes on from JAYWFM010000095.1 coordinate 28,318, forward strand.
ACCTTGGCGAGGAAATCGCAAACACGCTCCCGAGTCGTATGCATCCCACGGACAACGCGGCACCATCTCGACTGCCATCAGCCCGGCACGGTGAGCTGCCTGAAGTTCGTGCTGCAGAAGATCCGGTTTCTCTCCGGGCGACGCAATGAGATAGCCATCCAGCCTCTCGAACTCGCACTCGATCTTCTCAGCCGCGATGATCTTCTCGACTTGATCGATGGCTGCCGTATGACTCTCGCCAGCCAGTCGCGATCCCTCTCGCCCATGCAGATCCTCAATCTGCAGGTAGCGATCATCGATCGCATTCGACAGGTGAGCTGTCGTGCGTTCCGTCTGCCCCCCACCGATCGGCCCGTCATCCAGGACAACGACCGTTCTCCCTTCCTTCAGAAGCAGGTACGCCGTCGTCAGCCCCGCGATCCCCGCCCCCACGACGCAGACATCCGCATGAACATCCGTCGACAGCGGGGAATCGGTCGGACGTTCCGCAGTCTGCATCCAGGGCGAGGTGGTTTGTTCCAGTTTCTTGTTCATGATTGGGCTCGTTTCGCTTGAGAGACGCTGAGGTTCATGACAGTTTGCTCACGGGGGTGGTCGCGACCGTGGCCACTGAGACAGGCATGGCATTCACCGGAGGCACGCCGATGGATTGCGGAGCCCCTGCACCATTTGGAGAGGTCTGGACGTAGGCTCCCACCGGGCTGGCTACTCCAACTGTGGTGTCGGCGGCCTTCGCACCTCGACCAATCAGTCCGAAGAGCAAGCCGATCGCCCCAATCGCAAATCCGGAGAGGATCATGCCGACACAAGTAAAGGTCTGCCAAGTCGGAGGATTCGGATCGGGCCAGAGATAGAAGTAGTACCACAGCCCCGCCCAAATCATCATCAGTACGCCAATAGTGACATACCAGATGGCCCCAGCTGCACTTCGGGATTGTCCTCGCAACAATTCGAACATGACTGTTCTCCTGACAAGTGGTAAGGGGGTGAAGAATGGAGACTGAACTCGCCGCCCGATGAGTGCATCCAATCACCCGGGACTCCATGTCTCAGGCCGCTGGGATTCCTGATGTTCGATCAGGGAATGACGTTTCGAGTCTTCCTCGTTCCCACGTCTTGATTGACCCATGCATCGGTCACATCAGCCGTTCGAGGCTCCTCGTGGGCGAGGACCTCATCGGCTGGCAGTAGGGCGGGCTTGTTGCATTCGCGAGGCACCATCGACGCCACCTGGCAGTCCCAGTATTCCCAACTGTCCGCTTCGATTCTCAACAGGGCCAGTTGAGGGTCTTCCAGACCGAGAGGGAACCACGTCAGAAGACTTGGAGCCCAAAGCTCTTCGATCTTCTGACGATCCAGAATCAATGTCGCACGCCCGGAAATCGACACGTAACGATGGTCTTCCCAATCGTCATAGCTGACATTGACGTGTTGTTCGTGCTGCACTTCGTCGACTTTGGGTGAGTCGACATTGGTGAAGAACCACAGCGTGCCGTCGAACTCCGCTGGCAGCGTGGCCATCGGTCGACTGCGCAGTGCACCATCCGGGCCGATCGTCGTCAGCATGGCCACCTTGATGCCTTCGAGCAGACTGGAGAGGTGCTTGTTCTCTTCGGGTGATGGGTGAATCATGTTATTTCCTTTTGGGGTTCAGTTTTGGAAGCCGCGTATGAGAAGACACATTCGAAACACGACCTTTCGCATTACTCCTGGAATCCGGGTTGAGGTTCCAGTCCCCCCCCCAGTTCGATCAAAGCACCCGCAGGAACGCCACGAGGTCAGACTTCTCTTCCTTCGTCAGTTGGAGTTCCAGAATCAGGTTGAAGAACTCCACCGTGTCGTCGAGCGTCAGCAGTCGGCCATCGTGCAGGTACGGGGGCGAGTCCTTGATGCCGCGCAGGGGGAAGGTCTTGATCGGACCGTCCTGATTCGCCATTCGTCCGTGAATCAGTTGCGGCTTGAAAAATCGTTCGACCTTCAGGTTGTGCATCAGGTTGTCGGTGAAGTACGGACCCGGATGACAAATGCTGCACTGGGCCTTGCCGAAGAACAGCTCCTGCCCCCGCAGCTCCGATTCGCTGGCCAACTTCGGGTCCAGCTTGCCGAGTACATTCAGCTTCGGAGCGGGTGGGAAGTCCAACAGCTCCTGAAACTCGGCCATGAAGTGGACCTGGCTGCCACGCTCCAGAACGTTCACACCCTTCTTGGTGGCCAGGACTGGGTCGCCATCGAAGTAGGCGGCCCGTTGCTCGAACTCGGTGAAGTCCTCGACTGTCTTTAAGGCCCGTTGTGATCCAAAGAGACGTTGGATGTTGACGCCGCGAAGAGTCGGTGTGTCGATGCGATGTCGGAATTCTTGCGGTCTGACATCTCCGGCCAAGTGAGTGGCTGCGTTGGTGTGTCCGTTGGCGTGGCAGTCAAAACAGGTCACTCCCCGGCTGGGGCGGAGCGACCGGCGGTCGTCCGTCTGGTTGAACTGCTGCTGCATGACGGGAGAGACCAGCAGTCGAACTCCCTCCAGTTGTTTGGGGTTCAGGATGCCGCCCAGCAACTCTTGGAAGTTGTCCATGGTCACCAGTTTCCCTTGAGACACGTCACCCAGATCGGGCCGCGTCGTCAGGAACATCGGCGGCGGGAATTCGGGCAGGAGATGGTCGGGCAGGTCGAAATCGAGATCGAACCGAGTCAGATCACGGGCCTCCTGCTTCTTGATCTCCTCAATATGGAACTTGGGAAACAGCATGCCCCCTTCCGGATGATTCGGATGTGGCAGTGGCATGAACCCCACAGGAAAAAGTCCCTGCTCGCGAATATCGGCAGGGGACATCGCGTTCAGCTTGTCCCAGGTCAGCCCTTTCAAGAGTCGCGTTCGCACCTGACCTTGCACAGGTTTGCTGCGAGCCATCGTCGCGCCGGGAGTCTGGTGATCTCCCAAGTCGTAGCGCTCCAGGAGCAGATCGAGATGTCGCTGTTGGATCGCGGGCTTCGCCGCCTGCATGCGCGTCATGACCGCCGGGAAGTCCTCTGGGACCACGACTGGCGGCTTCACCACGACACTCTTCGGCGTCTCGGCCTTCGGGGGTTGAGATTGGATGTATGTTGCACCCAAACAGATCACAAGCCCTCCGCAGATGCCATGAACTATGGACCACGGTTGTCGATTGTGCCGTTGCATGTGATGCCCTCCATTGAAGTGAGATACCTGTCCGTGAACTTTGGAATGGTCCAAAGATCAGCAGGGGAATAAACAACTCACGACCGATCTCTTATCCGGCCGATGGACGCCAGTCGGACTTGGTCGATTGCGGCGAAACGTGGCAGCCTACTTCTGACCAGCAACCAACGTGAAGTGACGGCGCACGTGGGCTGTGATCTGAGGGTCTGTCAGCTGATCCGCCGTCTCCACTTCCACGGAACTTGCGGGGAATCTCTGGCTCTGGAGACGCTTGTGAAACTCACCCTTGGCTTCACCAGGGCCCAGGATCAGCAGTGAGTCGACTCCCTGCAGGCACTTCAGAACTTCGTCATAGAACACAATGAGTTGGTTCATCTCCTTGTGCTCTGCCACATTCTCGGCCACGAATCCGCTGGGACGGCCCGGCTGCTTGGCACTGGGACCGGTCACCGGCTGATACGCTTTCTCCACATTGG
>JAYWFM010000096.1:0-13317 GCA_043778825.1 Planctomycetota bacterium
ACTCCCCACTCCCCACTCCCCACTCCCCACTCCCCACTCCCCACTCCCCACTCCCCACTCCCCACTCCCCACTCCCTCCCATGCAGCGCGAACGCATCACCAAGAAACTCCTGGTCGAACCCGCCGCCGTGGCGACGGGTGACATCGCGTTCAATCTGATCGTGTTCTTCCTCGTCTGCGCCTCGACCCAGCCCGACACCGGCAAACGGCAGGATCTGCCCCGTAGCGAGCAGACCAAGCAAGTCGAGACGAAGAGTCAGAACATCGAACTCGCCCTGACGCGGACGCGCAGTGTGGTGACTCTGAATGGCGATCCGGTGAAGACCGGCGAGTTGCCCGCGCGGCTGCGGCGCTTGCTGCAAGGCAAACGCCGTCCCGAAGACCGGGTGGTCGTGGTGAAGAGCAAGCCCGATGTGCCCTACGATCACTGGATTGCCACCACCTCGCTGATTCAGGACTTGGGGGCCAGTATCACGATCCAGCGCGAGGAAGAACGGACCGTCATCGTGGGACAGTGACGGCTTCGAGTGAGCCATCCAGTTCGGGCGAGCGACACGGCGTGACAGATTCGGTGCAGCATTCATGAAGATCCAACGACGAAAGATGAAGGCCGATGTCCCCAGCGTAGCGATGGGAGATATTGCCTTTAATCTGTTGATCTTCTTCGTGATTCTGGCCAAGGCCCAGGACGACAGTCATCTGCAATGGCTTCCGGCTCAGGCGCAGCAACTCGAAGGGGTCGCGACCTCTAAAGCCAGCGTCCTGATCGATCGCGAGAACAAGTTGCATCTGAACGGTCAGGAGATCGGTCAGGCGCAGCTGGCCAAACAGCTCTCAGACATCCTGGGGTCGGCCCCCCAGGGCGACCGCACGGTCTTGTTGAAGGTCCACAAGGACGCGACCGCGATGTACTACGAGGCAGTGATCGAAGCCATCAGCGAGGCCGGGGGCGATCTCGTCCACATCCTCGAAGAGAAACTCTAGTGATCGACCAAGTTGAAGATGAGGGGTAACTGCGTTCGCCAGAACGCGGGGAGACCGCACTCTGGCGATTACAGCGACCTCACAGGTTGAAATTGGTGGACCACGATTCGCCACCCGAGACTCCAACACAGAACGAAGCAGGAGGAATACCAATGGACGGCAATTCGAACGACAGCCCGGTGTCACCGCCAGCGGGCATCGGTCTCACGAGCGACATCCGGTCGCTGAAGGAGAACGGCGCGGCCTCGGTCGCCGAGATGAAGGTGTTCCTCAAGTCACTCAAATCGAGAAACCCCCAGGAGGTGATCGGCATCGTCTCGTCGAACCTGCTGGTGCAGAGCTTGGGCATTGCGTGCGTGGCCACGGCCCTCTTCATGTTCGTGTTCACCGTCGGGCCGTTCCTGATCTATGGCCCTCCGGTCGCCAAAGCGAAGCCATCGAAACCGACCGCGCAGTCGGTCTCCACGGGCGGGAATCCCTCCCCGGCCGAGGGTGCTGCGGGGACGGGAGCCACCACCAGCGGACAGCCCGATGCGGAAGCGGCGGCCAAGGTCATGGGGCTGGAGGAAGCGAAGTCGGCTGACCCGAAGAAGAACCCCCTCGACAAGCCGGACATCGACAAGCTGCTCGACGGGCTATAGGAAGAGAGAGCAGAGACGAGAGAGAAGAGACGAGAGCCAGACGGCTTCTGTCTCTCGTCTCTCGTCTCTCGTCTCTCGTCTCTCGTCTCTCGTCTCTCGTCTCTCGTCTCTCGTCTCTCGTCTCTCGTCTCTCGTCTCTCGTCTCTCGTTACACCATGACGTTCTTTTCGCGATTACCCCAGAAGCTCATCCGGCAGACCCAAGGGTATGCCGCGCTGTGGCTGATCGCACTGTTGCTCTGGCGTCTGGTCGACTGGCTCCCCGCTTGGCTGCTGGCGATCGCGTTTCTGCCATCGCTTCCTCTGGGAGTCATCTGGCTGCGTCGGCTGCGGGCGGACAGTCAGGGCGAACCGATCACGCGCGCGCTCGTGCTGACGGGGCTCTACCCGTTCTGGTGGCAGTTGGCGGTGTTTCTGTCGGAGTTCGCCGGGTTGTACGAACTCCGTTCGGGCTTCACGACGCTCGGGACCGGTGGCCTGTTCCTGATTGGACTGGCGTGGCTCGTGTGGGGACTGGAGCGGTCGACTCAGCGCATTGAGCAGGCTCGCCTGGAAGAGGTGCTGAAAGACGGCACGCTGCTCGTCCCTCCCTCCACAGCCGCCGCCGCACAGGAGCGAAACACCCCGCGTCAACGCCTCTGGAATCCGCTTGATCCACAGGCGTGGTACTACGGACGGGACAATCGCAAACTGAAGCAGTCGATGGCGGCGATGTCCACCTACGGACTGGCGTTCTGGCTCACGGTCATGATCCTCTCGCAGATCGGCGGGTGCCAGCGCCTCTACGAAATGCCCGCCGGGGGTGGGCAGCAGAAGACCATCGCCCAGACGATCAAGATTCAAAAGGTGATCCGCAAGAAGTACATCGTCAACCCCTACAGCTCCATCAAGTTCAACGTGCCGCCGATCGATGAGGTGAAGCTGCAACTGCAGGAGGCCACCGCGCACCAGTATGTTGTCGGTTATGGGGAAGGAACCGGGGCGGGCTTCGCCGGAGGCACGCAGCGCGGCAAGGTGCGGCTGATCCGCCTGGAGTACGACGGCGGTGACTGGAACTTGAACTTCGGGATCGGCGGCGACCAGAACATGCTGATGGAGTACGGCATCCTCACTCAGCAAAAGGTCGGCGAAAACACCGAGTCGATTCGCATCTCGAATCTGTCGAGCTTCCCGCGAGACAAGAGTCCTCCACTGGTGTTCCTGACCGGGCAGGGGAGCCTGTCCGTCTCGAACAATGAGGTCAAAGTCCTCCGCGAGTACCTGATCGACAAGCACGGTTTGTTGTTTGCATCGAGCGGCAGCCAGCATTTCCACAATCAGTTTCTGGCGCTGATGAATCGCGTCCTGCCGGAAGTCCGGGCGGTTCCGGTGCCGCTGGATGACTCGATCCACCGCGTCCCATTCGCCATTCCGTCGATCCCGTATGTCGTGCCGCACGGGGGCAAAGAACCGCTCGGCTGGTCGGCAGACGGACGCTGGCTGGTCTATTACCATCCGGGAGATATCAGCGACGCCTGGGCCGATGGTCACTCCGGTGTGTCAGCCGACATCTACAACGGCTGCTACCAGTTGGGAGCCAACGTGATCAATTACGGCCATGTCGAATACTCGAAGTGGTTGCAGGCCCGAGGGAAGAGCAAATGACACACCGTGAACTCCGTGGCTGGACACAGGGCAGCCTGGTCCGACTGATGGTCTGCCTGTTCCTGGGCCTGTGCGGACTGATCGCTGGTCCAGCCTGCGCCGACGAACTCGATGAACTGCCCATCGAGGGGTGGAAACAATTGCGCGAGGTCGAGCGCTACCAACTGCAAATCGCGGAGAAATACTGGCGAGAGCAGAACTGGATCACCGCCGCGGGGGAATACGAAAAGTTCATGGAGCTGTACGAGAAGAGCAGCGGGGCCCCGTTCGCGCAACTGAAGTGGAGCCTGACGCAGGTGAAGCTGAAGAATCAGAACACGGCGATCAAGGAGGGGTTTCAGACGGTGATCGACTACTGGCCCGAATCGGAGCAGGCGATCGCAGCGGCGTACTACATCGGTCGCACGCAGAAGGAAATCGGTCGCACGCGGGAGGCCAAGGCGGGCTTCAAGAATGTCGTGGCCAAACATCCTCAGCATCTCGTCGCGGTCTACGCCCTGAACGAACTGATCGATCTGGCAACCCTGGAAAAAGATGTCCCCTCGAAAGTGGAGTACTGGAAGAAGCTCACGTTCGACCTCCAGCGCACACGCGATTCCAACGGGACGTGCGTGCAGGCGTCACAACAGTTGGCACTGCATTGGTTCCGCGAAGGGGCCTTTGATGAAGGGGTGAAGTCGCTGGCCACGACCTACAACGCGGTGCAGTTGCCCTACCACGTGCATGCCTATGTGCGTGTCCCCCTCTCCGAACTGGTGGCTCAAGTCGAGACGAAAGCCAAGGGGGAGGCGCTGACCAACCAAGCCATCGCCTGGCTGAAGCAGTCCACTCCGACCGATCAGTCGACCCCGGAAGCCAAGCAGGTCGCTCGACAGATTCTGTTCGGAGTCGCAGATCTGACGGCGCTCGCTCAGCGCGACGACCAGGTTCCCGCAGCCTATGAAGCGATTGTGAAAGCCTTCACCACGGACGACGAAGCCCTGGGAACCCTCGCGGCGTGGTACAAGACGAAGATGAATTATGAAAAAGCCCGCGAGACCTACCGCCGTTATGCCGACAAGCACGAGGGGCTCGGGCTGGTCGGCTACAGCTATCGCGAACAGCAGAACTGGCCCCTGGCGACCCAGTCGTATCAGCAACTGCTCGGCCAGGACGCCGAGCACAAAGTCCGCTGGAAGCCCGAACTCGCTGCCACGCATCGCGGGGCTCACCAGTGGCCAGAGGCCATTGCGATCTACGAGGAACTTGTGAAGGACGACCTCGCGAGCGCGGGCCGCTGGCGCTGGGAAGTGGCCTGCACTCACCGCGACGCTGGACAACTGAAAGAGGCCATCGGGCACTTCCGCCAGTGCGAGAACTTCCCCGAGAATTACAAGCAAATGGCCTGGTGCCATCGCCAACTCAAACAACCGAACGAGGCGATTACCCTCTACGGTCAGATCACCACGGACAAAGCCTCGGCCCCGTGGGCACTGCTCCAGATCGCCTACACTCGTGAAGAAGCGAATCAGATCGAGACCGCCATCCAGGCGTTCCAGCAGGTGTGCAAGAAATACCCCAAGGACTCCCACGCCAGCACCGCTCACGCCCACTTGCAGCAGAAGTACAAAATCAGCGTCACCCTCGGCGGTGCCAACGAGGAGTGACAAACCCTCCGTCTTGAAATGATGCTCGACAGCGGGGAATTGACAGGCTCCTGGGGCTGGGTGATCGCATATTGGAATAGGGGATGAGTAGCGTGGGCTTTAGCCCACGCGAACTGAAGGATATCCGTCGATCGCGTGGGCTAAAGCCCACGTTACATTCAAAAGGCGATGGCCACGAAGCAATTCACAGCTTCGTCTTCCCATCACCCGGGGCATGTGCCAGAAAACACAAACATGCCTTTGTGTGTTCCTCCCGTCGAGATGCGTGTTGATGATTCGCCGCCCAGTCTGTCCTCGTTCGACAAGACGCCTGATGCTGTTCTTCGTTCTGTGGCTCACGGCGAGCGTGGGACACGCGGAGGAAACGGGTGTTGAAGTGGGGCGGGTGATGCCGCTGCCCGAGGGGTGGTCCTTCCATTTTGAACGCGACATTGTGCCGATCCTCAGTCGGCACGGCTGCAACGGGTCGGGATGTCATGGGAAGACCGAGGGGCAGAACGGTTTTAAGCTGTCAGTGTTTGGATTCGACCCGGCTGCGGATTACGTGTCGCTGCTCCAGGAGGGGCGTGGGCGGTGCAGTTGTGGGACAGCCATGTCCCGAACGAGTTTCTGAAGATCTTCGGTCGTCCCACGCGGTCGACCGTGTGCAGCTGTGATCGCGTGAGTGAACCGAATGTGGCTCAAGTGCTGAAGGTCATGAACTCGCCGCTCGTGCAGGACAAGCTGCGGCATGCGGGAGGTCGCGTGCAGGCATGGGCGGCGAGCCCTGCCGACAACGCGGAACTGGTGAGAGAGGTCTACCTGACGTTTTTATGGTCGCCTGCCCAGCAGCCCGGAGCGCGAAGCCGCACTCCAGTTTCTGGGGCAGCAGACAGATCGTCAGCGGGCTCTGGAAGATCTGGCCTGGAGCCTGATGAACAGTACCGAGTTCGTGTTCAACCACTAATGCCCAGTGGTACGGAGGAATTCCTGATGACTCAACGCCCATTCTGTGACCGGATCGTCCGGCGCGACATGCTCCGACTGGGGTGTGCCGCCACAGCGGGGTTTTCGCTGTCGCTGCCGCAACTGCTGGCGAAGGAGTCCGCTCCCCAGGCGGCAGGCCGCGACGTGTCGGTGATCATTGTGTTCCTGCATGGCGGGCTGAGCACGATCGATACGCTTGATATGAAGCCCGCCGCTCCGCAGGAGTTCCGGGGCGAATTTAACTCCATCGCTTCGCGCGTGCCGAGGATGGAGGTGTGCGAGCATCTGCCTCTGCTGGCACAGAGCGCTCAGCGGTTCTCACTGCTGCGGTCGTTCACGCATTCGAATTCGGACCACGGCGGTGCGGATCATTACATGCTGACGGGGTATCGTCCGACGGCGGCATTCAATGCGAACCTCAAGCCCAACAACGAGCGGCCCGCTCACGGGGCGATCATCGCCAAGAAGTTCGGGCCGCGCGGGGGAGTGCCTCCGTATGTCTGCGTCCCGGCGATGCACAGTTCGTGCGGGTCATCCTATCTGGGATCGACCTGTGCCCCGTTCGTCGTGGAAGCCGACCCGAATTCGCCGGGGTTTCAGGTGCCCGATCTCGTGCCCCCGCTGGTCGTCGATGCCTCTCGGTTGGCGGCCCGCCGAGATGACCCGCATTCCGACGGTCTGGTTCGAAGGCCCCGTCATTCCGCAGCCTGCCTCGCAGCAGAAGGAAGACTATCCCGTCGACAGCGCCGCCCGCCTGTCCATCGCTCAGGACACACCGCGCGGCGTCCGCCGGTTGCAGGTCCATAATCCGCAGGGAACGAGTCACTCTTTGCTGTTCATGGTCGGCGACCTTCCCGAAGTCTCCGAACAGGAAACGGATGGCCAGCCGATTCCGCAACTGGTGTCGCTGCCCGTCACGGCCAACGGACGCATCTTTCCACGGGAAGACATCGACCACTGGGCCTTTGAGGCCCGCGCGGACATCACTCTCACGGCAACACCGACAGCGGCCTTCGGTCGGTCGCTCATCACGCTGCAAGGCACGGCGACGGTGCAGGAGCAGCCCGTCACGGTGCTAGGGACTCTCCAAGAACAAGCCGCCGGAGAGCCTTCCCGGAACCAAATATCCCTGGTGGTGAATGTCCCCACACCGTTCAAGTTCGCGGGCTCCTTCGAGAGCAAGTTTATCCCGCGCGGCTCGGTCTATGTGCGACATTATTCGCTGGAGCGCAACGGGTACGAGGGAGCCATCACCGTCCAGCTGGCCGATCGCCAGACCCGTCACTTGCAGGGGATTACGGGTCCGACCGTTGTCGTGCCCGCTGGCCAAACCGAGTTCGATTACCCGGCCAAGCTGCCGCCGTGGCTGGATGTCGGTCGCACCTCACGCACGTGCCTGATGGCGATTGGTGAGGTGGACATCGGCGATGGTCGGACGGCCCGCGTCACGTATACCTCGCAAGCCCAGAATGATCAGATGATCGTGCTCACCGCCCCGGAAGAGTTCAGCCTGGACACCGCGATCAGCAGCGTGCGGGCGATCCCGTCCACCACGGTGGACATCCCCATCACCATCGGCAGAGCGCGACATCTGACGCAGGCCGTGAAGGTCGAAGTGGATGTCCCGCAACATATCTCCGGAGTCACCGCCGAGCCGGTCCAACTGACTGAGGAGGCGAACTCCGCCGTACTCCGGCTCGCGTTTGCAGAGCAGTCACTCGGCCCGTTTAACATGCCGCTCACCATAAGGGCCAGCACAACGGACCCCCGCGGGCACCTCGTCACCGCCGAATGCCCGCTGGAAATCGTGCCTGCGAAGTGACTGGCCCGGTAGCTGCACTCGACCGAGTGCGGGCTCCTCGCCTGTTGGCGAATGCACCCGTTGCTGACCCTGAGTCGTACAGACTCCAACGCACCGCTTTCCGCTGATACAATTCGACCACCCCTTCCCGATACACATCCGTCGAGCGGCAGAGGAACGGAATAAATTCCGTTCTACGGCCCGAACACGAGGAATCTCCCTTGGACGCCGATTCTCGATACGAGCTGTTGGAGACGCTCGGCGCGGGCAGTTTTGCCACGGTCTATCGCGCTCGTGACAACGAACTCAACCGCGAAGTCGCGATCCGACAGATCCACTCCCAACTCCTCGACGACCCGCGATTCCTTGATCGGTATTGGGCCGAGGCCCAGCTGTTGGCCTCGGTGCAGCACCCGCACATCGTCACGATTTATGACATCGTGCGGGGCAAGGGGTGGCTGGTGCTGGAACTGATGCAGGCCAACCTGCGCGATCGGCTGTCCGGTCGCCCGATGGATTTACGAGCGTTGCGGACGACGCTCATTCACGCTCTCAAGGCCCTCAAATACCTGCACAGTCGCGGCATCATTCACGGAGACATCAACCCCGCCAACCTGATGGTGGACCATCGCAAGCGGGTCAAGGTCGGCGACTTTGGCATCGCCCGCCGCGTGGCACGCACCGATGGCAGCGTCAGCCGGGGAGCCGCCAAGTACATGGCCCCCGAGGCTCTCTCGGGCGAGATCGCCAACGTCGGCCCGTCGAGCGACCTGTACTCACTCGGGTTCAGTTGTTACGAGTTGATGTGCGGTTCGGCGTTTTCGGACCTGTTCCCCGGCCTCAATCCGGACGAGGGGAACGCCCAGGCCGCGTGGATGATGTGGCACGCCGCCCCGGACCGGAAGCTGCCACCGATCAGCCATGTGCTGGAAGGGGTGCCGCCCGACCTGGCGGCGGTCATCGAGCGGATGATCGAGAAGAATCCCAAGGCCCGGTTCCAATCGGCGGACGAGGTGCTGTCGCAGCTGGGGGACGACTCGAAGGGAGCCGACCGCGACACCAGTTCGAATGGGGACACGCCCACTTCCGAACAGGCCCCACCCGGTCCGCGCTGGTGGGTCGTCGCGGTATTTGCGGTCTCGGTTCTGATGTCACTGGCCATGCTGTTCCTGCCATCGGGGGCACGCCAGAAGGCGGTCGCACTGCCCTCGAAGTATGCCATCGTGCGGAAGGCCGACCTCACTCGCCATGTGTTGGAGATCGAGGACCAGATCACCGGCATCCCCGAGGAAGCCCCCCTGCCTCCCAAGTCCAAAATCCGGCTGCGGCTCCAGGGCGAGGCCGAACGCTTCATCCTGCCCAAAGACATCCTGCTCGGCGACTGGATCGAAATCCAACCCGCCGCCACTCCCGAAGGAGAGGCGGCCCTGTTCATCTCGCGGCCCATTCACCACTCGGGCGAGGTGCGGCAACTCGACGCAGCCGCCGGGCTGATCACTGTCTCGTTCAGCTCCGGTCGTCTGAAGGATGAACTGGCGATGCACGTCCCCGAGCGGGCGATGATCACGCTCAACGGCCAACCCGCGAAGTTGAAGGATCTCCGCCGCGATGATCGCGTCGAGGTCGAACACCTGCTCGATCCGAGGGGCGTCAAGGGCGAGCTGGTGAGTACCCTCGTGGTGCTGCGGACCGTGGAGTCGACTGGTTTTGTCGAGTCGATCGACCTTCCGAATCGCATGCTGAAGATCACCGAAGCCCGCGGCCAGAAGGGGGGCCGCACGCGGGCGCTAGCCCCCGATGCCACGCTGGTGTTCTCCAGCGGACAGTCACTGCCGCTGGATGACCTTCGCACGGGCGACCGGCTGACGGTGCAGGCCGACTCACACATCCGCGCGATCGTCGTGACCCGTGGGGACAGCACGGAGCAGGGCCTGTTCCTGGAATCGCGCGAGGACAGCACGTTCCTGATGCGCTCCGATTCGGGCAATGAGGTACTCCTGTCGGTCACGCCAGAGACCGATATCCGGCTGGGGCAGGAGCGCGTCACGATTGACGATCTCCGCCCGCAGATCGACCGCCTGAGCGTGACGATTCACAACACCGAGGGCCGCCAGCAGACGGCCACCTCGATCGACGCCACGCGCGGCGTGCGGCATGATCGCTGGGCGATCATCATCGGCAACGGGACGTTCGACGACCGCACGCTCACCCCCCTGCCACACCTCGCGACCGATGCCGAGTCGCTGCACCGCACGCTCATCGGTCGCTACGCCGTCGACCGCAATTGGAGTGCGTTGCTCGTCGACAAGGACACCCAGACCGTCCGCGACGAATTCCAACGCCTGCTCCCCCGAGTCACCGAGCCGATGCAATTGATCGTAGCAGTCCTGGGCCACGGGTATCTCGGACCGGACGGCAAGGCGTATCTCGCATTCAAAGATTTTCAGTGGGCGTCGATGGAAAAGTCCGGCCTCCCGCTGGATGGGCTGGTCGATTTACTGGAACGCTGCCCGGCGAAGGAGAAGCTGTTGCTGCTCGATCTGTCGCACGCCGGGGATCATCCCGATGTGGAAGGGCAGCCCGATCTGCCGAAGCTGCTGTTGACGCTCACAACCCCGCTGAAGACCGTCCGCATTATCGGGGCCTCATCCGAGGGAGAACGCAGCCTCGCCATCGAGGACGGTCGCCGAGGCTGGTTCGGTCCGCAGCTCGACCACGCCTTCGCCGGGTCGGCGGACACCGATCGCAACCTGACGATCACCGCCGAAGAGTTGATGATGTCCCTCGAAACCGCCGCCTTCGACAGCGACCCGCCAGCTCAGCAGCACCCGTTCCTGTGGCCGATGCCGGATACGCCGTAGGACGGGCCCATTGGCCCGTCCCCGCTCGACGTACGAATGGTCGAGAACGGTGACATGGGTCGGGGAGACGCTGTTTTCGGCCTCTCGCGGAGAGATTCGCAACCGCTGAGACTCGACACCCATATGCTTCCTTCGAGAGTCACCATGCCAGATTTCACCACGCCACCTCAGTACGATCCAGCACTTCAGGGCGTGTGGCGTGTCAATTGGAAGCGTGTCAATGGTCAACCTCCACGGCGAGGTGACTGTCTGCATATTTTTGGGAACTACCTACTGATACAGACTCATACTCACGCCTTTCCGGTGGACTACACCGTCTCTCTTGATACCACTCCCAAACGAATGAGCTTGTTCAACCAGGTTCTCAAAAGCAAGCAGAAGGCGATCTATCAGATTGACGGCAACAAGCTTCTGCTTTGCTCGACCTCTATCTTCTTGAATGCGGATGACCTCGACTTCCCCTCCTCATTCCATACCGTGATGGATGACCAATTGGATGTCGCGGAGTTAGAAAGACTCCCCGTGGCCCTCCGTGATCTATCGATCGACGGGCTGCCAGAACTTGTGAACCAATACTGCGGGCCAGCGAAGGAACCACCAACCGATGCAGACATCGATGCATTGAATGCGACATGGGCCAAGCGATGCGAAATCGCGGAGGAGAAGATCAGACTAGCAGCGATATCAGTTAGCGACTGTTGCGAACACGACTACCCAGTCGCTTACCATAAAGAGATGACTGAATCCGATCGCATCCCATTCGCAGTATTCTGGCTCATCGCCGAAGTGAACAACGGCGGATTTGAGCAGTATCTGTACAACGGGACGGGGGCGATAGCACCTGACACGAAAATTCAATTGGAGAAGATCGGAGCTACGTACACGGCTGGACTTCTGGCGAAAGCGTTATCCTTTTTTCCGGACAGTACGCCAGCAGCAGATGACACGACGAGGCGATCACAACTTGAGGCATTGACTCTGGAACAACACGAAGCACTCAGCGTACTCGATGACTGCTTCTACGCATCCGAAGAGGACATCAACGCCCTGGCTGTGCAGTACCTGCGGTTGTGACAGACAATCAAAACCCGCCGTATTGACCCTCATTCTGGATCACAGTAGCCTAGAACCATGACGACACAACAGCTCACCACCGAAGCCCTTTCGCTCCCCATCTCTGAGCGAGTTTCGCTTGCTCAAACGCTGTGGCAAAGCATTGACTTCGGCAGGGAGGACGCTGATCCCGAAGAGTCCCTCCGCGAGGCGATTCGACGCGACCAGGAGATGTCTGCAGAAGCGGTCGCTGGTCGAACGCACGCCGAGGTCATGGATGCAGCGCGGCGTGCCCTGCGATGAGATTGATCTACCATCCGGACGCGGCGGGAGTAGGACGGGCCCATTGGCCCGTCCCCGCTCGACGTTCGCAGGGTCGAGAACGGTGACATGGGCATGGATCGACGCAGTTCCCGGCCTCTCGCGGAGACGCCTACCCCACGGACGGGCCAAAGGGGCCCGTCCTACTCACGCCCCCTACCCCACATGTCCCAAGAACAACCGCGCGCTGTAGATCACCACTGCCGAGACCACAAGCGTCCCGACCACCAGCAGGAACCGGGCCGAGGCTTCCCGCTTCGTGGCCACAATCTGCGCGATCACGCACACGAACGCCACGACCGCCATCTTGAACAGTAGCAGCCCCTTCACCCCCCAGTGATCGAGGAAGAACCGGGCCACCGGGTTCGATTCGTAGAAGTTGCCGAGCCCCAGTTCGCGGTGCATCAGCATCCAGTACGTCATCGCAAAATCGAGGACGTTGACCAGGATGAAGACCGTCGTCTCGGTCTCCAGCGGCAGGTTCTGGCGGAAGCCCCAGAAGAACAGACGCCCGAGCGGGCTGCGGTGGGGAGTCTTTGTCATTGCGGTTCTCGGAGAGTCGCCACGTTCGCCAGAGCGTGGGCGAGTGTCGAATCAATGGTCTCGCCACCGGGCTTGCCCCGGTGGTTCCCGCGCTGGTGCGCTACCGGTCGCGCACCAACGCGGGAACCACCCCGACAAGCGGGGTGGCGTTCTGTCGGACACGCGGGATCAATGTTGCCCACGTTCTGGCGAACGTGGCTACCTCGGAGAGGCGACGGGTGTTGGCCTCGGAGCGGAGCATTCATTTCGACGCCTTCGGTTTGGGCTTCTTCTTGATCGCTTTCTTTTTCACTGGCTTTGCGGCCCCCCGCGCGGCCTTGGCCTCGGCGTTCTTTACGAGCGCTGCCTCATAGTCCGCGATGTGCTGCTCCACCGTCGTCCGCCGCACCGCCTCGCCGACCACCTCCAGCGGCAGATCCTCCAGCTTCTTGAACCGGATGCAACTCTTGCCCATGTCGAGCTTCTTCCCCGCTTGCTGGAACTGCTCCCGCAGCCAGTTCTCCTCGTCCCCGCTGGCATCGCAAGAGAGCATGTACAGCGACATATAATTCTTCTGCGAGGCCAGGCACGCGAATGACAGCGGCTGTTTGGGGTCGCAATGGTATCCCGCTGGGTAGCGGGAGTGCGGGACGTAGTAGCCGATCATACCGTACAGTATCCCCTCCTCGAACCCGGGGTGGAGGTTCTTCCGGATCACGTCGCGGATCGCGGAAATCGCGTGACGGCGATCCTCGGGGAGTTCCGCTAGATAAGCGGGAACGGTCTTCGCTGAACTTTGCACGAGTGACTCCGGTCACGATGAAACATCGTTTCGCCGCGACGCGAAGTCTGCGAAGCGGAGCGCTCCGCTTCGCAGAC